>JAYSXW010000573.1:0-7284 GCA_043716935.1 Pseudonocardia sp. | reverse complement strand
GGCTCCTGGCGGGTCGCGGGCGCGGCGGCGCTGTTCGTCGCCGGGTTCACGGTGGTGTTCGGAGCGGTACTGATGAGCGTCGTCGGGCTGTCCGACTCCCTGGTCACCAACGAGGCCGTGCTCCAGCGGGTCGGGGGTGTCGTCATGATCACGATGGGCTTGGCGTTCGTCGGGCTGATCCCGGTGCTGCAGAACGAACGCCGCGTGCACTGGGTGCCGCGCCTCGGCCTGTGGGGTGCGCCGCTGCTCGGCGCGGTGTTCGGGCTGGGCTGGGCACCCTGCATCGGCCCGACCCTGCTCGGTGTGGTCGCCGTGGCCGCCAACACCGGCGGGGGGTCGCTGCGCGGGATCGTGCTCACGCTGGCCTACTGCGCGGGGCTCGGGCTCCCGTTCGTCGTCATCGCCCTCGGCGCGTCGTGGGCCGTCCGCACGCTGGCGTGGCTGCGGCGCCACACCCGCGGCGTGCAGATCGCCGGTGGCGCACTGATGGTGGGCGTAGGCCTACTGCTGCTCACCGGCCTGTGGAGCGGCCTGCTCGTCCAGCTCCAAGTCTCCGTCGCCGGCTTCACCCCGGCGCTGTAGATGAGCACCGAGATGGAGACGAGCACCGAGGCCGGCACCGGAACCGAGGCAGGCACCTCGAACAGCACCCCGACTCGCGCGCACGGGGCCCCCGACTCGCGCACACCCACGCCCCGACTCGCGGGGTGGGGGGTGCTGCGCAACGCGTGGCGGGCGTTGACGTCGATGCGCACCGCGCTGGTGCTGCTGTTCCTGCTCGCCCTCGCCGCGCTGCCCGGCGCGCTCCTGCCGCAGCGCTCGCTCAACCAGAGCCTCGTGGACCAGTACTTCCTGGACCACCCGGCCGTCGCGCCAACGCTGCAGACCCTCGGTTTCTTCGACGTATTCGCCTCGGCGTGGTTCGCGGCGATCTACCTGCTGCTGATGGTGTCGCTGGTCGGGTGCGTGCTGCCCCGCACGATCGAGCACGCGCGAGGCCTGCGCGCGACGCCGGTCGCCACCCCGCGCAACCTCGCGCGGCTGCCGCACCACGGGCGGGAGGTGCTGCCCGTCGACCTGGATGCGGCCACCGCACTCGTGCACGGCCGGCTGGGCGGCTGGCGACGGGTGCAGGCGTCCGACGGCGCGGGACGCACCGTCTCGGCGGAGAAGGGCTATCTGCGCGAGGTCGGCAACCTCGTGTTCCACCTGAGCCTGATCGGGCTGCTCGTCGCCTTTGCGGCGGGCAAGCTGTTCGGTTACGAGGGCCAGGTCATCGTGCTGGCCAACGGCGGCCAGTTCTGCAACACCGGCATCCTCGGCTACGACTCCTTCCGTGCCGGCCTGCGCGTCGACGGCACCGACCTGACGCCGTTCTGCGTGCGCGTCGACGATTTCCAGGCGCAGTACCTGGCGAACGGGCAGGCCGCGAGCTTCCGCGCCGACATCGGCTACCAGACCACCGACGACCTCGACGCCGGCCGCTCGCAGGAGTGGCGACCCTTCCCCCTCGCCGTCAACGACCCGCTCCGGCTCGACGGCAGCCGGGTGTACCTGCAGGGACACGGCTACGCGCCGCGCTTCACCGTCACCTTCCCCGACGGCCAGCGGCGCACCGGCGAGATCCAGTGGACGCCGGTCGATCCCGCGACGCTGCTCTCGCAGGGGGCCACCAAGTTCGCCCGCCCCGGAGTCACCGACCCCGATCAACGGCGCACGAGCCAGCTGGCGATCACCGGGCTGCTGGCGCCGACGACCTCGGGCAGCAGCGTCGTCACGTCGGTCTTCCCGGACCTGCGCGATCCCGAGGCCGCGGTCGACATCCTGCGCGGCGACCTCGGGCTCGACGACGGCCGTGGCCAGTCGATCTTCAACGTGGACCAGTCGAAGATCGACTCGGGCGAGCTGGTGCGGGTGGCGCGCACCAACCTCGTGCCCGGGCAGTCCGTCACCCTCGACGACGGCACGGTGGTGGCGTTCGACGGCGTCACCCAGTGGGTGAACCTGCAGATCAGCCACGATCCCGGCGAGGTGTACGTCCTGGTCTTCGCCGTGACGATGCTGCTCGGCCTGGCCTCGTCGCTGACGATCCGGCGTCGACGCTTCTGGGCCCGGCTGACCCCGGCCGACGGAGGTACCGTCGTGGAGCTCGGCGGCCTGGCCCGCACCGACCGCGCCGGCTACGGCGAGGAGTTCGACCGCCTGCGGGCGGACCTGCTGACGACCCCACCAGCGAAGGATGCCTGATGCTCACCGATATCGGTCTCTACGGCGACCGGTTCTTCATGGCCACCGTCGGCGTGTACGTGCTGGCGATGGTGCTGCACGGGATGGAGTACGCGGCGCAGCGTGCGGCCGCGCCCGTGCTCGTCGGGAGCGGCGGGCCGTCGTCGGAGCCGGGGCCCGCGCCGGATCGCTCGGAGCGCTACGGGCGGATGGCCGTGGCGCTCGTCGTGCTGGGCGTCGGGCTGCAGGTCGTCTCGATCGCGCTGCGCGGCGTCGCGGCCGGGCGCTGGCCGCTGGGCAACATGTACGAGTTCACCTCGGCGATCTGCCTTGCCGCCGTGGTGGCCTGGCTGCTGGTGCTGCGCCGCTCGCCCGCGGTGCGTCCCGTCGGGCTGTTCGTGCTGCTGCCGGTGGTGATCCTGCTGTTCCTCGCCGGCACGGTGCTCTACGCCCAGGCCGCGCCGGTGATGCCCGCACTGCAGAGCTACTGGCTGGTGGTGCACGTCACCACCGTCAGCCTCGCGTCGGGTCTGCTGCTCGTGCCCGGCATCGCGAGCCTGCTCTACCTGCTGCGCCGCTCGGGCCGGGCGCCGGCCTTCGCCGAGCGGTTACCGACCGCGGACGTGCTCGACCGCGTCGCGTACCGCGTGACGATCATCGCGTTCCCGCTCTACACGTTCGCGATCATCGCCGGCGCGATCTGGGCCGAGGCGGCGTGGGGCCGGTTCTGGGGGTGGGACCCCAAGGAGACCGTCGCCTTCGTCGCGTGGGTCGTCTACGCCGCCTACCTGCACGCCCGCGCCACCGCGGGCTGGCGCACCGGCGGGGCCGCGTGGATCAACGTGGCGGGCTTCGCTACCGTGATCTTCAACCTGTTCTTCATCAACATGGTCGTGGCCGGCCTGCACTCCTACGCCGGGCTCGGCTGAGTCGGACCGACGCAGCCGGCGGAGCCACCCGACCGCGTCTCGACGCCGGACAATCACACGACTACCGTCGGTTGGCGTGGGCGGGACAAGCGGTCGGGGCGACGGGTTCGGCGGGGTGTGCTGATGACGGAGCGTAAATCCGCGGACGACGGGGACTTCCCGGACGGGTCCGTGGGTCGCTATGTGCGCGAACGGTGGGGCGCCGCCACCCCGCCCCGTGCCGCGCGCCCCCACGTTCGGCCCGCGGGGCCCCCACCGCGGCCCGTGGAACCCCCGTCGCGCCACGAACGGGAGGACGGACGCGACAGCACCGAGCCGCCGGCCGACGACCTCGAGTCCGAACTCGACGCCGAGCTCGACCTCGGCGCCGCCCGGGACGTCGACACTCCACCGAAGGGCTTCTCGACCATCGGCCCGGGCGCGCACCGCGCACCCAGCCAGGGTCCCGGCGTTGCGGCCCACCGACACGCCGGCGATCCGGTCGCCGGGGGTGCGGAACCTCGCGGCGCGGGGTCGGCCCTCGGGGTCGGCCCGGCGGCGTATCCGGGGCGGGAGCAGGCGGCGGGGCCGGTCGGCCCTGCCGCCTCCGGCACCGCAACCGGCGGCTCAGCCGACCCGATGCTGTCCGCGGCGGGGGCGGCCGGGTCCGGTGCCGAGCACGGTGCCGTCGACCGCGGTGCGGTCGAACCCGGCGCGGCGCGACCTCCCGCTGCCGGACCGGGTGCTGTTGGACCTTCTGCCGCCGGACCGGGTGCTGGCGCGCCGACAGCCCCGGGACCCGCCGTCGCCGCACGACCCGACTTCACCGTGCCGACCGGCGCAGGACGCGCTGCTGCCGGACCGATCGCGGCAGGCCCGGCTGCTGGCTCATCCGCATCCGCCGGACCCCGGGGCGTAGCGTCCGGCGATGCCGGACCGCGTGGGACCGGTCCTGCTACGTCCGTCCCGGCCGAGCCGCGCCGGCACCCGGCCGGCGCCGCGCCGACGCCCGCCGGTTCCGTCCCGCCCGGCACGGGCGCCGGGGGGGATCGGAACGGAACCGGTGGCTCGTGGGCGTCGGACGGCGGTACTCCCGCCGGTTCGGGGCGGTGGATCGATCCCGGTGCCGTGGTCGCGCGGGAGGCCCAGCGCGCCCACAGCGGCTCGGACGAGCGCCCGGATCTGTCATCCGCCCGGCTGCTGCGGCCGGTGAAGCGGCCGCCGCGATCGGGCTGGCGACGGCTCGTGTACGTCCTGTCCGCGCGGTTGCTGAACCCGGGGGAGAGCCCGGCGGACGTGCGACGACGCGAGCTGACGGCACGGGTGAACCAGCCCCTGCTGGGCTGCTACAAGATCGCGATGCTGAGCCTCAAGGGCGGCGTCGGCAAGACCACGATGACGGCCACGCTGGGCGCGACATTCGCGTCGCTGCGCGGTGACCGGGTGGTGGCCGTCGACGCGAACCCCGACCGCGGCACGTTGAGCCAGAAGATCCCGCTGGAGACCAGCGCCACCGTGCGCAACCTGCTCCGCGACGCCCAGCGCGTGCGCCGGTACACCGACGTGCGGGCCTACACCTCGCAGGGGGCGTCCCGGCTCGAGGTGCTGGCGAGTGAGCAGGACCCGGCCGTGTCCGAGGCGTTCAGCGAGGACGACTACCGCCGTACCGTCACCCTGCTCGAGCACTTCTACAACATCGTGCTCACCGACTGCGGGACCGGCCTGATGCACTCGGCGATGTACGGGGTACTGGGTGTGGCCGACCAGTTGATCATCGTATCCTCCAGCTCGATCGACGGGGCCCGCAGCGCGTCGGCCACGATGGACTGGCTCGACGCCCACGGCCACGGCGATCTCGTGCGCAATTCCGTGGCCGTGGTGAACAGCGTGAGCCGCTCGTCGGGTGGCGTGGACCTCGACCGGGTGGCCGAGCACTTCGCCGCCCGCTGTCGGGCCGTGGTGCGGGTGCCGTTCGACGCGCACCTGCAGGAGGGCGCCGAAGTGGACCTGGACCGGCTCGAACCCGCCACCCGGCTGGCCCTGCTGGAGCTGGCCGCGGCGGTGGCCGACGCGTTCGAGGGCGCCGTCGTCTGAGCGCCGAGCGTGTCACATGGTGGTGGCGGCCACCGTGACGGCACGTTCGGGCTCAGACCGGTGGGTCGTCCCGCCGGCGGACTCTCTCATCGAGCTTGCGCAGGAAATCCAGGTCGTCGTCGGGGCCGTTGACTCGTGGCCGCACGGGTGCGGACGGGTGCCCCGGCGGGGGCGACCCCTCGGCGCGGACGGTGTTCATCGCCCTCCACAGCACCAGTGCGATGACCGCGGCGCCGACGAACGCGATGAGAAACAACATCGTGCACCACCTCCTTCCGCGAGGCTAGCCGACTGCGAGCGGTCGCGAGGTGAAGCGGCAGACCGGACGCTAACCCAGATCTCAGCCCGACGTGACGCTGGCCTCGCTGGTCAGATCGGCGAGCATGCCGCGGACCTCGGATTCGCGGAAGCGGCGGTGTCCCCCCGGGGTGCGGATGGAGCCGATGCGGCCGGCCGAGGCCCAGCGCGTGACGGTCTTGGGGTCGACGCGGAACAGAGCGGCCACCTCGCCGGGAGTGAGCAGCGGCTCGGCGCCGTTCGGCGGGGTCGTAACTGGCATGTCGGGTACCTCCGTGGCCGT
Source organism: Pseudonocardia sp. (assembly GCA_043716935.1). Classification (GTDB taxonomy): domain Bacteria; phylum Actinomycetota; class Actinomycetes; order Mycobacteriales; family Pseudonocardiaceae; genus Pseudonocardia. The sequence goes on along the minus strand of JAYSXW010000573.1, from coordinate 1,476 downwards.
CGGTGTGACCAGACCATCGTGACACCCCGCGCGTCGGGTATTCGAACGGTTGTCCGGAGGTAAAGGGCTCTTGAAGGACGAACCGGACACGTGGGCGGCGGCCGTAGGCTGACGAACGTGAGTACATCCGCTCCGTTCCCCCCGCGCGGGCTCGCACGCGCGATGGCCCTTTACACGCTGGCGCGGCTCGCGCTGGTGGCCCTGGTTGCGGGGGCGCTGGTGCTCGTCGGCGTGCCGGTCGCGATCGCCCTGCTGGTGGGGCTCGTCGTGGCGCTGCCGCTGTCGATGGTGGTGTTCCGTGGGCTGCGCGGGCGGCTCGACGATGCCCTGGCCCGCGCGAACGCCCATCGCTCGCAGGAGCGGGCGGCGCTGCGGGCCCGGCTGCGCGGTGACGCGGGAGCGGCCATCGAGGGGGAGGGTTCAGACGGCCGAGCCCAGGGCCAGCCCGACGGCCGTCAGGGCTGACCAGGCGAGCAGCAGCACTCCGGTCCGGCCGAGCACGCGGACGAGTGCGCGCCCGTCGGCCCCGGCCAGGACCTGGCGGGCCGGCACCACCGCCAGAGGCACGGCCAGCAGCGCGAGCAGCATCGGCCAACTACGGACACCGGCGAGCGAGGTGAGCAGGAACGGCACCCCGACCAGGGCCGCGTAGAGGCGGCGGGTGTCGGTGTCGCCCAGCAGGACGGCGAGCGTGCGCTTGCCGGCGACGGCGTCGGTGGCGATGTCACGCAGGTTGTTGGCCACGAGCACCGCGCAGGCCAGCATCCCCACGGCGACGGCGGTCACCACCGCGAGCGCGCTCGGCGGCCCGCTCTGCGTCAGCACGGTGCCGAGTACCGCCACCGGCCCGAAGAACACGAAGACCGCCACCTCGCCGAACCCCGCGTAGCCGTAGGGGCGCGAGCCGCCGGTGTAGAACCATGCGCCGGCGATACACACGGCACCGACGGCGACGAGCCACCACTCGCGGCTCAGCGACGCGAGCGTGAGCCCGGCCAGCCCGGCGACGGCGAACAGCACGATCGCGACGGTGCGCACCGTCGCCGGGGCGGCCGCCCGTGATCCGACCAGCCGGACGGGGCCGACCCGGTCGTCGTCGGTGCCGCGGATGCCGTCGGAGTAGTCGTTGGCGAAGTTGACGCCGATCTGCAGCCCGACCGCGACGACGAGGCAGAGCAGCGCACGAACCCAGTGCCAGCCGTCGTCGTTGTTGTAGAGGTACGCGGCGCCGGTGCCGAGCGCGACGGGCGCAATGGCGAGGGGAAGTGTGCGCAGCCGCGCGCCGCCGATCCAGTCCCTCGCGGTGGCCGGGCGGATTACGGGAGCCGTCGGCGGTCGCCCTCCCGGACGCCCGCTCGGCCGGCCGCTGCGCGCCGTGCTGCCGCTCCCGGCGGTGGTGCGTCCCGTGCCGGCGCGGGTCTTGGTTCGATTGCCTTTGTTAGCCACGAGCAGAGTCTAGTTTCGCCGCCCGACCAT
>JAYSXW010000572.1:0-2481 GCA_043716935.1 Pseudonocardia sp. | reverse complement strand
CGGCGTATCTGAGCAGGCCGCGGGCCACGCTGCCGGTCCTGGTGTTGCTGTCGGGTCAGCCCGGCTCCTCGCGCGACTGGTTCGACGGTGGCCGGCTGGCCGAGAGGATGGACCGCTACGCCGCGGCGCACCACGGGCTGGCCCCGGTGGTGGTGGTCCCCGACCATCTCGGGGCGCCGCTGTCCAATCCGCTGTGCATGGATTCCCGCCTCGGGCAGGTCGGCACCTATCTCGACGTCGACGTACCGGCCTGGATCCGGCAGCACCTGCACGTCGACCCGGACCCACGTGCCTGGGCGATCGGCGGGCTGTCGGAGGGCGGGACATGTGCGCTGCAGTCGGCGCTCCGCTCGCCGACGATCTACCCCACCTTCCTCGACATCTCGGGCCAGGACGAACCGACCCTCGGCTCCCGTGACGCCACCGTGAGTGCGACATTCGGCGGTGACACGGCCGCGTTCGTCGCGGTCAATCCGCTCGATCAGCTCGCCGCGCGGCGCTACCCCGACACCGCCGCCAGGGTGGTGGTCGGCTCGCAGGACGGTCAGTACCGGCCGCAGACTCTGCGCGTCCGGGACGCGCTCGTCGCCGCGGGGGTCGCGGTCGACTACGGGGAGGTGCCCGGCGGTCACGACTGGCAGGTCTGGGGACCGGGCCTGGAACAGTCCCTGCCCTGGCTCGGCACCAGGCTCGGACTGACCCGATGATCGATCCGGCACCCGGACCGTCGCGGACCGACGATCAGGAACGGTCGACCGGGGACACGACGACCGGTGCGTCGGGGCCCGATCCGGCCCCGCAGGCGGCCCCCCCTGCTGGGCCGCGACGGCGTGCCCAGGTGTCCGGGGCCCTCCATCGTGTCGGCAGCGCTGCTCGCCGCGCCCCGGTGACCGTGGCACTCGTCGTCGTCGGATGGACCGTGGGCGCGGTGTCGGGCAGCCTGCTCGACGGTCCCTCGACCGGACTGCTCGCGGCCGTCGGGGCCGGGGTCGGACCGCTGCACGCCGGACACTGGTGGATGGTGTTCACCGCGCCACTGTGGAGCTCCGGCCTGGCCGCGTACCTCGGTTCCACCGCACTGGTGATCGTGCTGCTGCCGCCGGCCGAGCATCGCCTGGGCACCGTGCGCGCGGTTGCCGTCGGGTTCCTGGTCCAGCTGGTCGGCACCGCCGCAGCGTTCGGGGTGGTCGCCGCGGTCGCCGCCGGGGGCGGCCGGTGGGCCGACCAGCTCGCCGCATCGGTCGCGGTCGGGCCGGGTGCGGCGGTGGTCGGCACGGCGCTGGTGGCCAGCGCGGCCACCCCGGCGCTGTGGCGGCGGCGGCTGCGGGTGCTGCTGCTGATCGGCCTGGTCATGCTGGCGCTGTACTCGGGCCTGCTGTCGGATGTCATCCGTCTGTGCGCCGGGCTGGTCGGGCTGGGCACGGGTGCCGTATGGCTGGGACGGCCGACACCCGGCCCGGGTCGGGTCCGCTCGTCCCGGCCCGAGGCACGAGTGCTCGTCGCGCTCGTGGTGGCCGCCTCGGCCGTGGGGCCGCTGATCGCCGCGGTCGCCCAGACCCGCGTCGGGCCCCTGTCGGTGCTCCGGTTCGTCTTCGCGTCGCCGCCTCCGGACGCGTTGACGGTCGCGCAGATCTGTGCCGACAGGACCGCCGCGGAGGAGTGTGCGGACCTGCAGGCGCGGCTGCGGCTGTCCGGAATCGGTCCGGCCCTGATGTCGGTCGTCCCGGTGCTGCTCCTACTGGTCGCCGCCGAGGGCCTGCGCCGGGGCCGCCACGCCGCGTGGCTCGCGGGGATGTGGCTCAACGTGGCGCTCGGCGGGCTGGGGGTCCTCCTCGCGGTCAACACGGCGATGACCCCGGCCGAGCAACGCGTCGTGCTGGGCACCGACACCCACCTGCATCCGTGGCTGGCCCTCGCGTTGCCGGTGCTGCAGCCGCTGATGGTCGCCGTGGTGCTGATCGTCGCCCGCAGGCTGTTCACCGCACGCGCACCGCAGGGCACCTACCGGCGGTGGACAATCCGCATCGCCGCGACGTGGACCGTGGTGGCGGCGGTGTACGCCGTCGGAAGCGTCGTCGTCGCCCGCCAGTACGATCGGCCGCCCGGGTGGGGTGAGGTGCTGATCGACCTGCCGACCCGGTTCCTCCCGCCCGGGTACCTCGGTGAGATCGAGGCGGGTTTCCTGCCGGTCGGACCGGTGGCGACGGTGCTGTTCGAGTGGACCGGGGTCGTGTTCTGGGCGGTGGTTCTCGTCGCGGGACTCTCGACGTTCGCGCGGACCCCACCGCCACCCGTCCGGTCCGACCTGGCGCGGATCCGACGCCTGCTCGTCCGGACCGGCGGTTCGTCCCTGGCCCACCTGGCCACGTGGCCCGGTCAGTCGTACTGGTTCATCCCCGATGACGACGGACCACGCGGCGAGGGTCCGGGCGACGAACCGCCACCCGACGGTGCCGCCGTGGCCTATCGGGTGATCAGCGG
>JAYSXW010000571.1:0-2487 GCA_043716935.1 Pseudonocardia sp. | reverse complement strand
ATTCGTGCTGCCCGCCCTGGTGATCGTCGCGATAGGCGTAGCCGCCCTGGCCGTGCTGGTCGTGGCGGTACTCGGACCGGTGCGCCGGTTCTCCCGGGCCAACCGCACCTTCCGGTCGGGCGTCACCGCCCAGGCGGCGGGCCTGGTGGCGCTGATGAACTCGCGGCGCCCCGGGGGCGAACGTGCTGACAGGAGCGGTCCTGCACAGCCGGGCCGCGTAGACTCCTGAACGAATCGACCTCTTCGGAAGGCGGGAACCGATGGCGAACCTCGGCGGCTGGGAACTGGTGATCCTCGTGGGGATCCTCGTACTGCTCTTCGGGGCCAAACGCCTGCCCGACATGGCTCGCTCCATCGGCCAGTCGGCCCGGGTGTTCAAGGGCGAGATGAAGGGCCTCAAGGACGAGCCGAAGCCGACCGAGGCTCCGCCGGCCACACCTGTGCAGGCCCCCGGCGCACTACCGCAGACGCAGGCGGCGCCTGCTCACGTCCCGCCCGCGCAGCCGGTGCAGCTCACCCAGCCGCAGCCGGAGCACTCCCCGGCGCAGCCGGGTCACAGCACCGGCCAGTAGCCCGCCGCGGTGGCCAGGATCTCGCTTCTGCGACGGGGCGGCCGGCGAGCGGCCAACCCCGACGGCACGATGTCGCTCGTCGATCACCTCTACGAACTGCGCAACCGTCTGACGATCGCCTTGATCGCGATCGCCGTGACGACGATCTTCGGCTACTTCTGGTACGACTCCGCCCTCTTCGGACTGCCCGATCTCGGTGAGCTGCTCAAACGGCCGTACTGTTCGGTGGACCCGATTTATCGTGCCGTGGTCACCGCCAATCCCGACGTGTGCACCCTCCTGGCAACCGGTCCATTCGACCAGTTCAACCTGAGAATCAAGGTCGCCGTCGCGGTAGGTGTTGTTCTCGCCTGCCCGATATGGCTCTACCAATTGTGGGGCTTCATCACTCCCGGCCTGTACGCGAAGGAGAGGCGCTACGCGCTGAGTTTCGTCTCCGTGGCCGCGGTGTTGTTCGTCATCGGCGCAGTACTCGCCTACTTCGTGGTGAGTCAGGGTCTGGGTTTCCTCCTGTCGATCGGCGGTGGCGTGCAGACCACGGCGTTGACCGGCGAGTACTACTTCGGCTTCCTCATAGCGTTGTTGCTGATCTTCGGGGTGAGCTTCGAGATTCCGCTACTCGTGGTGATGCTCAACCTCGCGGGCGTGATCAGCTACGCGAAGCTCAACGAGTGGCGCCGCGGGCTGATCTTCGGCCTCTTCGCGTTTGCCGCGATCGCGACTCCCGGCCAGGACCCTATCTCTATGCTGGCCCTGGCCATCGCGCTCGTACTGTTGTTCGAGATCGCCATCCAGATCGCACGGATCAACGACCGCGGCAAGGCCAAGCGGCGCAGCGCGGAGGGCTGGGACGACTGGGATCCTGACGCGCCCAGCCCCATCGACACGGCGGCAAGTCCGATCGACACCCGCCCCAGCATGATCAACACTGAGCCGGCTCCGATCGACTCGTCATCGATCATGCCGACTGCGGAGCTGACGCCGACGCATCGGGCCGAACGCCTCGACGACGTGACCTGAGAAGCCCTGCCCGCGCGCCGCGGTCCGGCCGCCGGGTCGCCCGCCGCGCGATGTGGAAGCCTGGGGCCGTGGCCAGCAACATGCCGGCTCCCGCGGAGGCCTACGCCGCCGCCCGGAGCCGCGCCGCTCGACCTCGGCTCGCGGAGTTCGCGGCAAGTCTTCCGTTCGAGCTCGACGGTTTCCAGCGCAGTGCGTGCTCGGCCCTGGAGGACGGGCACGGTGTGCTCGTATGCGCCCCCACCGGGGCGGGCAAGACGGTGGTCGGCGAGTTCGCCGTCCACCTCGCCCTCGCCCAGGGCCTCAAGTGCTTCTACACGACGCCGATCAAGGCGTTGTCGAACCAGAAGTACGCCGACCTCGTCGCCCGGCACGGCGCCGATGCCGTCGGCCTGCTGACCGGCGACACGGCCGTCAACGGCGATGCGCAGGTGGTGGTGATGACCACCGAGGTGCTGCGGAACATGATCTATGCCGGTTCCCGGGCACTGGAACACCTCGGCTACGTGGTCATGGACGAGGTCCACTATCTCGCCGACCGCTTCCGTGGTGCGGTCTGGGAGGAGGTCATCCTCCAGCTGCCCGAGCACGTGGCGCTGGTCAGCCTGTCGGCCACCGTCAGCAACGCCGAGGAGTTCGGGGACTGGCTCGTCACCGTCCGCGGGGACACCACCGTAGTGGTCGACGAGCACCGGCCGGTGCCGCTGTGGCAGCACATGATGGTGGGCAACCGGCTGCTGGACCTGTTCGCCGAGAGGTCGCCTGCGGGCCCGAGCGTCGACACCGAGAGGTCGCCTGTGGGCCCGAGCGCCGGGGGGGAGCTGCAGGTCGATCCGGATCTCGTGCGCCACACCCACGACCTGGACCGTCAGAGCGCCGTGTGGGACCGCGGCCGCGG
>JAYSXW010000058.1:0-2061 GCA_043716935.1 Pseudonocardia sp. | reverse complement strand
TTGATGCGCCGCACGGTGGCGCGGCCGGTGACGGAGATCCCGGCGTCGGCGAGGGTGAACCCGCCGGGGCAGAGGGTCTGTTGTCCGTCCCCGGCGAGGAACAGCGCGTTGGGCCCGTCTCCGGCCAGGGCTCGGCACAGGCGCGCCCGAGCAGGGACAGGTCCTGCACCTCGTCGACCAGTACGGCGGACCAGCCGGGGTCGGGGCCGGCGCGTGCCCAGGCGAGCGCGAACAAGCGGTCGAGGAGGTTGTGGTGTGGCGAATGGTGCTGGCCGTTGCGGGCGAGCAGGTCCCGGGTGACGGCGTGGATGCCGAGGAAGTCGGCCCTGGCCAGTGGTGTCGGAGGCGAGGCGGGCGTAGGCGGCGGACAGTTGGCGGGGCAGGGTGTGGACGAAGCTGGTGACCAGGGCGTGTCTACCGGATCTTGACGTTCGGGTGCGGTAGATCTTGCTCGTGCATGATCGCCACGATCTGACTCCCCCGGCGCCGCCACCGGCGCGGTAATGTTCGACAGCCCGACCGCGGTCGCCCGCGCCGCGGCCTGCGAGTCGGTGATCCTGGTGCGACGCGAGACCAACCGGACGACCTCGACGGCATGATCGCCGCGCAGGGGGTGCTGACCAGCCACGGTGGGCGCACCAGCCACGCCGCCGTGGTCGCCCGCGGGATGGGCAAGACCTGCGTGTGCGGCGCCGAGGACCTCGACCTCGACCTCGACGCCAAGCGCCTGCTCGGGCCCGGCGACGTCAAGGTCGCCGAAGGCGACGTGCTCTCCATCGACGGCAGCACCGGGGAGGTGTCCTCGGCGAGGTCCCGGTCGTGGCCTCCCCGGTCGTGGCCTCCCCGGTCGTGGAGTACTTCGAAGGTTCCCTCACCCCCGAGGCCTCGACCTCCGGTGAGCTGGCGCGGGCGGTGCACCGGTTGATGGGCCACGCCGACGCGCAACGCGGCTCGCGGTGCGCGCGAACGCCGACACGGGTGAGGACGCGGCCCGGGCGCGCCGGTTCGGCGCCCAGGGGATCGGGTTGTGTCGCACCGAGCACATGTTCCTCGGCGAGCGCCGCGAGCAGGTCGAACGGTTGGTGCTGGCCGAGACCGACACCGAACGCGACGCCGTGCTGGCCGAGCTGCTCCCGCTGCAGCGCGCCGACTTCGTCGAGCTGTTCACCGCGATGGACGGCCTACCGGTCACGATCCGGCTGCTGGACCCACCGCTGCACGAGTTCCTGCCCGGCCTCACCGAGCTGTCGGTGCGGGTCGCGCTCGCCGAGGAAACGCGGCACCCCCGTCGACCGCGACATCACGCTGTTGGCCGCGGTGCGGCGGCTGCACGAGGACAACCCGATGTTCGGGCTGCGCGGGGTCCGCCTAGGCATCGTGGTTCCCGGTCTGTTCGGGATGCAGGTCCGCGCCATCGCCCAGGCCGCCGCCGCGCTGCGCCGCGACGGCGTCGACGTCCAGCCAGAGATCATGATCCCGCTCGTCGGCGCGGTCCAGGAACTCCAGACCGTGGCCGAGGAGACCTCCGCGGTGCTGCGCGAGGAGGCCGACCGCGCCGGCGTGCAGCTCGACGCCCTGATCGGCACCATGATCGAACTACCGCGGGCCGCGCTCACCGCCGGACCTCTCGCGCAGTTCGCGCAGTTCTTCTCCTTCGGCACCAACGACCTCACCCAGACCACCTGGGGGTTCTCCCGCGACGACGTCGAAGGATCGTTCTTCTCCCGCTACCTCGACCGCGGCATCTTCGGGGTCTCCCCCTTCGAAACCCTCGACGTCGACGGGGTCGGGCGGCTGATCAGGCTGGCCGCGCAGGAAGGCCGGGCCGCCCGCCCGGACCTCAAACTCGGAGTCTGCGGGGAACACGGCGGCGACCCCGCCTCCATCCCGTTCTTCCACCAGACCGGCGTGGACTACATCTCCTGCTCACCATTCCGCGTCCCCATCGCCCGCCTCGAAGCCGGCCGCGCCGCCCTCGACAGACCTCAACCGGCCCCTGGACCCACTGAACCAGCCCTGAACTGACCGTCCTGCACTCCCGCCACCTCGAGGACGTCCTCA
>JAYSXW010000570.1:0-7328 GCA_043716935.1 Pseudonocardia sp. | reverse complement strand
GCTGATCGCGCGGCGGGCGTGGGATAGTCGCATCCAGCGGATGCCCTTCTGTGCGGGTGATGTGGTCCTTAGACAAGTCACATCGTCCCAGCTCAGAGGGGCATTCGTGCGTTACGACGCGCTCCTACCAGCGCATTTCGACGGTGGATCCAGGCTCCGCCGTAGCGGGTCCAGAAGTCCTCGTCCTCGACCACGATCAGGCTCGCGAATTCGTAGTTGCCGCTGACCAGGTTCAGCCCAAACCCGGTGCACTCCATCCGGAGGCGATCCGGCGCGGACAGCAGCCAGCGCATTGGTTCGGAGAGGCGGCTCGGATGCATCGGGTCCGCCGTGCGCCCGTCGGACACCGTGTTGTCGACGTCCTCGCGGCCGAACAGTTCCTCCTCCATCTCGCGGCGGAGGGTGGAACCGATCTGGGCGTCGGCGCGCACGTCGTTGATCGGCTGGTGGAATCCCTTGGGGATCACGGCCAGTCGGCGGCGTTGAGCACGTTGCCGGAACGCACCTGGACGAGCAGGAGGTAGTCGGCCTCCCCGCGGAACGGGTCAGCAGGACGGGCGATGGCCGTCAGTGCGAGTGCGCCGCCCGCGCAGAGCCGGCTTCCGACATCGAGGACGGCCGGGAGGCTCGGCAGGTAGAGGTCCCGCAGGGGCAGACGGCCGGGGACGGTCGGTTCGCCGTCCGCGATGGCATCGGCGAGCTCGCCTTCGAGGAGGTCGGTTGTCAGGGCGTACTCGACGAAGTGCGCGACACCGACCGAGCCGCCGATCCTGTGCTTGTCGATATCGACGCCGACCACCTGGTAGATCGGGTTATTGAACACCCGGGTGCCGATCGTGAGGGCGTTGGCGATCCGGTCGTCGGCGCGTTGCGCGGCGTCGTCGTCGAGGAGTGGCCCGTCCGGGGATGCGGACACGGGCCTGAGTTGGTCGTGTGCGGCGGTCAGTCGGCAGTCGAGGTCGAGCCACTGAGGGTGGGTAAGAACGCTTGTTGCGACACTCTGCGATCCGAACCGGCCGACGTAGCAGCCGTGGTCGGGTTCGGTGCCGTAATAGGCGTTCAGCGCGTCGACGGTGTCCTGTTGGCTGACCCGTCCGCGACGGGCGCCCCTGTCCCGCAACTCTCGGACGTCGACGCGGCCCAGACGGGCCGTGACGTGACGGCGGCTGGTGCCGGGCTCGCGGGCGGCACGCTCGTCGAGCCACTCCAGCGCCTCGGTGATGTGGTGGTCACTGACGAGCCGTAGTTCCGCGTCGGATGCGGGCGCAGTGCTGGGTTGCGCGGCCGGTGTTGTCTCGGCCGGGCCCGCGCCGGTGAGCTGATCGAACCGGCCGCGGGCCGTTGGGACGCGCGCTCCAACGTCGTGTCGAGCAACTGCTGCATCTCCGACTGGGGGCGCACGGTCGGCTTCTGGTGCCACGCCGACACGGTGCGCGGCGCGATGCCGAGGTGGGCGGCGAACGCCTCGTTGCTCATCCGCAGCGCGGCCTGGAGCGCGCAGGCGGTGCGACCCGTCCAGCCGTTCAGCGGACTCATGTCCGGCCACTCCCGGAATCGCGTTCGTGCCGTGGTTGTGCGCCGGTTCTGCGCGGGTTGTGCACGTGAGATGCGTGGGACTCGCCGGGTATTCGTCCTTGAATTACTGCCATGAACAACACGAACGCCGGCAGCACCGGTAACACGCCACTATCGCGCATTGCGGATGTGCTCGGCAACGGTGGACAGATTCGTGTCCATCGTGTCGAGGCGGTCGGCCATGTCGGCGATTCGACGTTCGAGCGAGTCCAGGCGCGACCACAACCGGTCCCCGTCCCCTTCGAGGGGGCTACGGCGGGCCGGCGGCGGCTCACCCGCGAGCACGGCGTGCAGGTACCGGGGATGCCAGTCCAGCGCCAGGGACAGGGCCTCAAGGGTGCGCGTGCTCCGCCTGCGCTCGACGACGTGATGCTGGATCTCACGGACCACGGCCTGCGAGACGTGCGAGCGCTCGGCGAGTTCGCGTTGCCGCCAGCCGAGTTCGGTCACGCGTTCGTTGATCGCCTTCGCGACGGCCGCCCAGTCCTCCGACACCCATTCCTCCGCGTTCCGACTGCGCGCCGACCGTAGCGGCTCGGCGCCCCGCCCGGAGCGATTCCACACCCCTTCCCGACGCGCCGCGTAATCACGCGGCCACCGTGCGCTGATTTCAGTAGTGAGCTGCTGAAATAAACAACAAAGGACTTCTTCATGAGAACTTCTCTGTCCATGGCCGGGCGACCGGCGTACCTGACCATCAAGCAAGCGGCCGACGTCCTGGGCGTCCCGGCCTCGACCGTCCACCGCTGGGTCCGGATCGGTGCCATCCGCACGGCCCGACGACGGTCCCGGCTCGTCATCCCGGCGTCCGAAGTGGCGCGGCTGCTCGGCGGTGCTCGATGACCGGCGACCGAGCCGCTCGTCGGCTGATCGACATGTCGGCGCGGCTGGCGCGGCTGCGCACTGCGCCTCCAGACGTCCTGGCGCGGCTGGTCCGGCGGGATGGGGCCTGCATGCAGATCCATCCCGGCGAGCCGCCCGGCTGGATCAACCAGGAAGCCACGGACTCGGAGTTGGCCGCGCTGCTGTGCGCCGGGTGCCCGGTGCAGGACGAGTGCCTGGAGGCCGAGCTACGGCTCACCGGCGCCCGGACCGTCGGGGTCTGGGGCGCACTGACCGAGAACGACCGTCGAGACCTGTACCCGATCTGGAGTGAAAGGAGGCACAACCGATGAGCACGATCAACCTGTCCGTGACCGACGTCCTGGCCGGTGGCGGGGTGCTGTTGGTCCTGTTCCTGGTGTGGCGCTCCGGAACCCGCCGGGCGCGGGCGGCGGCGGAAGCCGCACGCAGCGGGGCACGGCTGGTGTCGCTCGCCGGGCGCGTCCTGTTCAACGCCGCGCTGATCGTCGCCGTGCAGTGGGTGGTGATCGCCTACGCCGGGGATCGGTGGCTGCTGCTCGCCGTGCTGGCCTGCCCGCGCTGTTCTCCGCGTACGCCCTCACCCGGGCGTTGACCGTGACCACAGTGGACACCACGCGTCAACGCGGAGGGCGGCGATGACCGACGAACAGGGATCGCGACTCCCGGTGCCCGCTGTGTTCGACGCCGAGGTGGTGGGCGAACCTCCCGCTCGGTCCGGCACGGTGCCGGCAGTGCCGGGGCGGATGTGGCCGGGGCGGGTGCGGTCGTGGTGGCTGCGCTCGCCCCGGGTCCCGGCGTCGCTCAAGAGTCGCCGCCACGCCGTACAGGCGCTGCGGGATCTCGTCGGGTTCGTCCTGCGCCTGCCGCTCCGGTCGGCGGGAGCGGTGGTGCGCGGTCTGGTCACGGCGCTGCGGGTGTGGCGGCGGTGGGTCACCGTGCGGGACTTCCGGGACGCGGCGGAGCAGTCGGAGAAGCTGGCCGACAAGTTCGCCGAGATCCGGGCGCTGACACTGTTCCGCTGGAAGGTCACTGCGGCGGGTGCCGTGGCGGCCGGGCTGGTGCCCGTGGTGGCGCAGCTGGTCTACGGGCCGGTGGTGTTCTGGGTGGCGGGTGCCGCCGTTGCGGTGACGCTGGCGGTGGTCGGGCGGCGCAAGGACGGCAGCCCCGGCCGCCGAGCGGTACTGGCGGGCCCGAGGTCGCTCACCTGGACGATGGATCCGCAGGTGCTCGTGGACGCGTTCCGGGACGCGAAGCTGATCGGCAAGGACGAAGGGTTGCGGCTCGTCGAGCGGGCGACGCGGATCGGCGACGGCTGGGCGGTCACCGTGGATCTCCCGGCCACCCGCAAGGCGGCGGACGTGGTGAAGAACCGGGAGGCGCTGGCGTCCGCGCTCGCGGTGGACGAGGTGCAGCTCATCGTGGAGCGGGTCCGGGGCGGGGGCGGGCACGCGGGCCGGGTGTCGATGTGGGTCGCCGACCAGGACCCATATGCCTCTCCGCCGATCCGTACCCCATTGCTCGACGTGCCCCGGTGGGACGCGTGGCGCGCCGTCCCGTTCGGTCGCGACGCGCGGGACCGGCGGGTGGACCTCCCGCTGGTGTGGACGTCGTTGCTCGTCGGGGCGATTCCTCGGCAGGGCAAGACGTTCGCGGCCCGGCTCGCTGCGGTCGGCCTGATCCTTAACCCGTTCACGCGGATCTACACGGCGGACTTCAAGGCGGGCAAGGACTGGGACGCAGCCGGGCAGGTGGCGCACCGGTTCATGTCCGGCGACGAGACGGAACACGTGCTGGCGTTGGCCGGGTGGCTCGTGGAGCTGATCGGGGAGGTGCAGGGCCGGTTCCGGCGAATGCGGGAGCTGGACGACGTCACGTGCCCGGAGTCGAAGGTGACGCCGGCGATGTCGCGGGACCGGGGTCTGGACATGCCGATCACGGCGCTGTTCGTCGACGAGGTGCAGGTGCCGTTGGAGAACCGCGCGCCGATCGTGGTGGAGGGCAAGAAGCTGACCGCGGGGGAGTACATCGGGGAGCTGCTGACGTGGTTGGCGAAGAAGGGTCCCGCGGCCGGGATCGTGCTCGTGCTGGCCACGCAGCGGCCGGATTCCAAGACCATCCCGTCCGGGCTGCGTGCGGTGCTCGGCTCGCGGTTCGCGTTGCGGGTGATGGACTGGCGGGACTCGAACATCGTGCTCGGGGAGCAGATGAACACCCGCGGTTATGACAGCAGCCGGTTGCTGGCCTCCCACAAGGGTGTCGGCATCCTGCGCCCGGACGGCGAGGTGACGGCGGGTGAGGACGTGCTGGCGCTGACGGTGCGCACGTACTACATGCCCAACGAGGACTGGCGGACGCTGTGCGAGCGCGGACGGTCGTTGCGAGAGGCCGCCGGAACGCTGACCGGGCACGCGGCCGGGCGTGATCTCGCGCCGGTGCTCGACCACTCGGCGGCGGTGCAGGCGCTCGGCGCCGGTGGAGATGCGCGCGGCCCGGCATGGCGACCCGACGGGCTGCCCGAACCGCTCGCAGCGGTGGTGGCCTACCTGGGTGACGACCTCGCCGAGGGCGGTCGCGAGTTCGTTCCCACGGCGGAGCTGACCGAAGAACTGGACGTCGAGCCGACGGCGTTCGCCCGGCAGATGGCTGCGCTGGAGTGCCGCCCGACCCGCAACCGGGTGCCGGGGGAGGACGGCGAGGTACGGCGCGTGCGCGGGTACTTCACGGCCGATATCCGGGCTGCGGTCAAGCGGTGCCACGATGACGAAATCGGCTCGTCGTCATGGGACGGTGAGGAGCGGTGACGGACTCCGGCGATGCGGTGATCGTTCACGTCCCGGACGGCATTCCGGAGCTGAATCCCTGCACCAGCGGTGTGCTGTTGGGCATACTTGTCGAACTGACCACCGTCGAGATCCTCGACGGTCCGCCGGAAGGTAGCCGCAATGACTGCTGAAATCATCAGCTCGAACCCGTGGGCGACGCTCGATGATCTCCTCGGGATCGAGGTGGACGGCGTCGATCCCGACGCGCGGGTGGGCGCACTCGCCTTCTACGGCCGGTGCTCGACGGAGGACAACCAGGACCCGGAGACCTCCCTGGGGTGGCAGCGGGCCAACGCGCGCAAGTTCGTCGAACCGCTCGGCGGGCGGGTCGTGGTCGACTTCTTCGACATCGGTCAGTCGCGGTCCGTGCCGTGGGAGCGGCGGACCCACGGGTCCCGGTTGCTCGCTGCGTTGAAGGACCCGCGCCGCACCTGGACCGGCGTGGTGGTGGGGGAGGGGACGCGGTGCTGGTTCGGTAACCAGTTCTCGTTGGTCGCGCCGAAGTTCGCCGCGTACGGGGTGGACCTGTGGGTCCCGGAGCTGGGTGGGAAGTTCGATCCGCGCAACCCGTCGCACAAGATGCTGATGAGCGTGCTGGGCGGGATGAGCGAGTCCGAACGCCAGCACGTGCAGGCCAGAGTTCGGGCGGCGATGGACGCCCAGGTCGTGAACGAGGGGCGGCACCAGGGCGGGCGTGCCCCGTTCGGGTACTCGACGGTGAACGCCGGTCTTCACCCGAACCCGCGTAAGGCGGCCGAGGGTGGGCACCTGCGGGTGCTGGAGATCGATCCGCTGGCAGCCGAGGTGGTGTCGCGGATCTTCGCTGAGTACCTGGAGGGGGCGGGAGATCGGGCCATCGCCGGCAGGCTCAATGTGGATGGCGTTGCGTGTCCGTCGCAGCGGCGGCCGGAGCAGAACCGGCACCGGCTGGCCGATGGCTGGCAGGGGAGCCAATGGCCTTGCGTTAAGCCCACCAGCACGGCTTCTACCAGCGGAAACGCTCAGGTGGATCACTCGTTTGACCGCCCTAACGCAAGGCCATTGGGCAGGGGAGCACGGTCCGGGCGATCCTGGAAAATCCCCGGTATACCGGTTACGCGGTATTCGGGCGGTGGACCAAGCACGAGGAGTTGGCGGACCCGGATGACGTCGCGGCCGGGAATGTGACGCGGTTCCGACGGTCGAGTCCGGACAGAATCGTGCGGTCCCGAGTGCGGGTGCATCCCGCGATCGTGTCGGTGGAGGAGTTCACCCGCGCCCAGTTGGTGCGCCGTTCCCGCGCGGCGGGTGGGATGCAGGGAATCGCGAAGCTGGAACGGTCGGGATCGTCGGAACCGAAGCGGACGTATCTGTTGCGCGGGTTGGTGCGGTGCGCGTGCTGCATGCGGAAGATGCAGGGCGGGATGATCCGCAACACCCCGTACTACCGCTGTATCGCGCGCACCCTGGCACCCGGCTCGTCAGTGTTGGCGGACCACCCGAAGACGGTGAATCTGCGCGAGGATGCGTTGACGGCGTCGATCAACGCGTGGATCGGGCGGGTGTTCGACCGGGAGAACCGGGACGCGACGGTGCGGATGCTGATGGAGTCCCAGGGCGCCGCGACGGCGTCAGCGGGTGCCGATGCGGTCCGGCGCCGGCTCGCCGATGCGGAGAGGGCGTTGAGGTCGTTCCAGGCGGCCATCGGGGCGGGTGTGGAACCTGCGGCGCTCGTCGAGGGGATCAACCAGGCACAGGCGGCGCGGGAGGCGGCGCGGACGCAGCTCGCGCATGCCCCGCAGGAGAACCGGCTCGACGTGGCGGAGGTGCACGCGATGATCGATGCTCTCGGCGACGTCGCAGCGGTGATCGGGCGGGCACATCCGGAGCGCCTGCCGATGTTGTACCGGGACCTGCGCCTGGAGGTGGGCTATACGCCCGCTGATCAGGGAAGCACCGCCACCGCGACCGTGCGTGTGGCTAGCGAGTGTGTCCGAGGGGGGACTTGAACCCCCACGCCCGTTAAAGGGCACTAGCACCTCAAGCTAGCGCGTCTGCCATTCCGCCACTCGGACCTGCGATTGGAGG
>JAYSXW010000569.1:0-2497 GCA_043716935.1 Pseudonocardia sp. | reverse complement strand
GTCGTCGTCGTGGTCGTGTTCGGCCTGGCCCTGTTCGTGGCCGTCGTCGTGCGCCACGGCCGTCACGACGGCATCGACGTGGTGTGGGGAGCCGGCTTCGGCATCGTCGCGATCACCACGCTGATCCTCGCGATGGGTGCCGGCGACCTGTGGCGCCAGCTGCTGATCACCGCCCTGACCTGCGTCTGGGGTTTTCGGCTGGCCTGGCACATCGAACGACGCAACCGTGGCACCGACGAGGACCCGCGTTACGTCGAGATCATGGCGCGCGCTCCGGGCAGCCCGGTGGCGCACATGGTCCGCAAGGTCTACGTCCCGCAGATCGTGATCATGTGGATCGTGTCGCTACCCGTTCAGCTGGGCCAGTACGGTTATGCCTCGGGCTGGGTGGCCACGCTGGTCACGGTGCTGGGGGTGGCGTCGTGGGCGGTCGGGTTCTTCTTCGAGACCGTCGGCGACGCTCAGCTCTCCGCGTTCCGGGCCGATCCCGCGAACAGGGGCCAGGTGATGGACCGCGGCCTGTGGCGCTACACCCGCCATCCCAACTACTTCGGCGACGCGGCCCTCTGGTGGGGCCTGACCCTGCTGGCACTGCACCATCCCGCTGGGCTGATCGGGCTGGCCTCGGCGGCGCTGATGACCTGGCTGCTGGCCAAGGGCACGGGCGCGAAGCTGCTGGAGTCCTCGATCGGAGCGCGCCGACCGGGGTACGTCGAATACGTCGAGCGGACGAGCGGGTTCATTCCTCGCCCGCCCCGGAAGATCCCCACGGAAGGACGATCATGAAGACCGGCGACCGGGTCAGCGACTTCGAGCTGAAGGACGAGACGGGCACCCCCCGCAAGCTCTCCGCCCTGCTGGAGGACGGGCCCGTCGTGCTGTTCTTCTACCCCATCGCCTCCAGTGGCGGCTGCACCCAGGAGGCGTGCCACTTCCGTGACCTCGCCGCGGACTTCGCCGCGCTGGGGGCCCAGCCGGTCGGCATCAGCGGCGACAGCGTCACCGATCAGCGCACCTTCGCGAGCGCCCACTCGCTGGGCTATCCGCTGCTGTCGGACACGGGCAAGCAGGTGGCGAAGGAGTTCGGCGCGAAGCGGGCGTGGCTCCCGGGCGGCTTGGCGACCAAGCGGGTGACGTTCGTCATCGGGCAGGACCGGCGCGTCCTCGACGTCGTCACGAGCGAGATGAAGTTCGATCTGCACGCCGACGAGGCCCTGGAGATCCTCAAGCGCCGCCAGACCCCGGCGTGACGGGCGATCACGCCACGATCGCCGACCGGCGCGTCACCGCGTCGGCGGCGGTGGCCGCGTCCCCGGCCGAGGTGTTCGCGCTGCTCGCCGACCCGCACCGCCACCACGAGTTCGACGGCTCCGGCTCGGTCCGCGGCGCCACGTCCGGGCCGCAGCGGCTCGCGCTGGGCGACCGGTTCGGCATGGACATGAAGATCGCGGTGCCCTACCGGATCACCAACCGCGTGGTGGAGTTCGAGGCGGACCGGCTCATCGGCTGGTGCCACTTCGCCCGCGCGGTGTGGCGCTACGAGCTGAAGCCGGTCGAGGGCGGAACACGGATCACGGAGACGTTCGACTACTCCGGCTCGCCGCTGCGCCGCGTCATGGAGCTGGTCAAGTTCCCCCAGGGCAACGCCCGGTCGATCCGGGACACGCTGCACCGCCTGCAGGAGATCTTCGGAGCTCTGTGACCCACCGCTACACCGGCGGGGCGGCTGGCAGCCCCGGCAATCCGTCGAGACCACGGGTGATCTTCTCCGCCTGGTAGCGGGCGATGCACTCGGCGTCGCGGTTGCGCCAGACCGCGTCGAGGGTGTCGCGCTCCCCCACCAGGTCCATGCGCGGCACCGCGTACCCACCCGGTTGGTGCGGGCCCGGACCGAGTCGCCGACCCACGGTGAGCTGCGGGCGTTGCTGATCGAGGTCGCCGGGCCCCTACTGTCCTGAGCGAACTGCTCTCGACCGTGCCGGGAGTGCGGGAGGCCTACATCTACGGCAGCTGGGCGCGCCGCCACCTCGGCGAACCGGGCGACGAACCGGCGGATATCGACGTCCTGCTCGTCGCCGATGCCGACGACCGCGTGGCCACCGTGCGCAACGCCCGGGCCGCCGACGACGAGGCGACCGAACGGCTCGGCCGAGACGTCACCATCAGCACGCTGACCCCGGCCGAGTGGGCCGGGGCCGGCAGCGGGTTCGTCCGTTCCGTGCGGGCGTCACCGCGGGTGCCGCTCGACCTCGGCCGGATGTCGTGACGCACGCCCGCCCGCATGTGGCGGCGCTGCTGCGCCTCGGGCGCCTGCAGCAGGTCCCCGCCGACCCGATGCCGGCCCGGGCCCGGCTGGTCGTGGCCGACCAGCACCTCGCCACCGCCCGACGGCTCCTCTCCGAGCAGCTTGATCTGGAGATCGCCTACGTGGCGTTGTACGACGCGGCGCGCAAGGCGGTGACCGCCGCGATGCTCGCGGCCGGGCTCCGGGCGGCCG
>JAYSXW010000568.1:0-7353 GCA_043716935.1 Pseudonocardia sp. | reverse complement strand
GGGTGTCCGGGGGCGACGCATGCGAGCAGCCCCGGCGATGGCGGGGTGGCTCCGCTGACGTCGAGTGGCAGCGCAGCCACCCCGCTGCCCATTCGACGAGGGATTCCTCGCGCTCAGTTGAGTCGCAGCTCCGCCGTCGCCTTCACCGCGTCGGACTGGTGTTTGAGAACGACGCCCAGCGTGGCGCGCACGGCGTCGTCGTCGAGGGTGTCGAGGCCGAGCGCGAGCAGTGTGCGACCCCAGTCGATGGTCTCGGCAACCGACGGCGACTTGCGCAACTCCAGCCCGCGCAGAACCCGTACCGTGCGGACGAGGGCGTCGACGAGGTGGCCCGCCAACTCCGGGACACGGGACGCGACGATGCGCCGCTCCAGGGCGGCGTCGGGGAACTCGAGGTGCAGGAACAGGCAGCGCCGCTTGAGCGCCTCGGACAGCTCGCGCGTCGAGTTCGACGTCAGCAACACGAACGGGCGTCGGGTGGCGGTGATCGTGCCCATCTCCGGGACCGTGACCTGGAAATCGGACAGGACCTCCAGCAACAGCCCCTCGACCTCGACGTCGGCCTTGTCCATCTCGTCGATGAGCAGGACCGTCGGCCCGCTGCGGCGGATCGCCGTGAGCAGCGGCCGGGACAGCAGGAACTCCTCGGAGAACACGTCGTCACGCGTTTCGTCCCACGACTCCTCGCCCCGGCTCGCGGTGATGCGCAGTAGCTGCTTCGCGTGGTTCCATTCGTAGAGCGCACGGGCTTCGTCGATGCCCTCGTAGCACTGCAACCGCACCAGCTCCGCGCCCGTCGCCTGCGCCACCGCCTTCGCCAGCTCCGTCTTCCCCACGCCGGCCGGCCCCTCGACGAGCAGTGGCTTGCCGAGCCGGTCGGCCAGGAACACGGTGGTGGCGACGGCGGTGGACGCCAGGTAGCCGACGCCGGCGAGTTGCTCCGCGACATCAGGAACCGAACCGAACAACGGTATCTGGGACGCACTCACGGATTCATCCTGCCTGATGCGGGCCGCACCGCCGTTGTGGTGCTGGCACCACCGTCCCGACGGCGGTGTGGCCACGCCTGCAGCGGTACGGCCACGCCGATGGCGGTGCGGCAGTGTGTGTCGAGGGCGGTGTCTCAGTGGGGGAGGCGGCGGGCAAACGTCGCGAAGTCCGTCAGGTCGTCCCAGGTCCAGCGGGCGAGCCCGGCCAGCGCCGTACGCATCGCGTCCTCGCGGCGCTTCTCGGCGAACACGGCATCGGCGGGGGTCTGACCCGGGCGCAGCAGCCGCCCGTACTTCACGAAACCGTCGAACTCGCCGGCCCAGCCGTGCTCCGGCCAGCCGAAGTCGGCGGTGCCCAGAACGACTCCACCCGGCCCGACGACCTCCCACTGCAGCACGGGCGGGATGACGCCCAGCCGGGCCATCGCGACCCGGCTACGGGACTCGCCGGGGCTCTCCGACCGCCGGTCGGCGAACTGGGCCACCCGCCGGGCCTGCGGCGCCCCGGGGCGGCCGGCCGCCCGCTCCGCTGCACGGACGAGGTGGTCTGGGGTGATCAGGTGACGGTGGAGGGCCGCATCGGCGACGACGACGGCCTCCTCGAAGCCCGCCGTTCGGGCGATGTCGGCCAGCGTTCGGGCCACCGAGGTGACGGCGACGTCGCCGAGGTGCGCGATCTCGTCCGGGTCGAGCGGCGCGGTGTGGACGTGCAGACGCCCGGTGCGCACCCCGCTCGACCGTCGGGGCCGGGTGGTGTGGACCCGGTCGAGGGACAGGTGCCAGATCGGCAACCCGTGCAGCACCGCGGCGGACTGGTGGCTGACCACGGCGTCGGGCGCCACCCGCGGCAGCGCGGCGGCCACCTGCAGGGTGTGACGGTTCTCGGGACGACGCAACCGCGGGTCGGCCGGTTGTAC
The DNA here is from genome assembly GCA_043716935.1 of Pseudonocardia sp. Lineage (GTDB taxonomy): Bacteria > Actinomycetota > Actinomycetes > Mycobacteriales > Pseudonocardiaceae > Pseudonocardia. The sequence continues at coordinate 5,447 of JAYSXW010000568.1, read as the reverse complement.
GTACACCCCCCGCTCCACCAGCGCCAGCTCGCCGCGCCGGCGGGCCCGGCGCAGCTCGTCATCGGTGACGCCGGCGGCGAGCAGCCCGGCTCGCAGCAGCGGCCCGGGCCCGAGGTTCGGCAGTTCCACGGCGCCAGGATGCAGGCCCCACTCGCGCGGTCGTGGGCGTTTGGCGAATTCCGCCGGGCGGCACCGCCATCGTGATGGCGGCACGGGCGTCCGGACGGCGGTGCGGGCCCCACGACGGCGGTGCCGGCCCCACGACGGCGGCACGGGCGTCCGGACGGCGGTGCGGGCTCGACGACGGCTCGACGACGGCGGTGCGGGCCCCGCAACGGCGGTCGGGGCTCGATGGCGGCGGTGCGGTGCCGGAACTGTCGGACCCCGGCGGCACCATGGGCGCATGACCACCGTCGAGTCCGACCTTCGTTCCCGCGCCGAGGCCGTACTGGCCACCCTGGCCGGGCCGGACGCCCGGCTGAGGGAGGACCAGTGGACGGCCATCCATGCCCTCGTGGCCCAACGGCGTCGGGCGCTGGTGGTGCAGCGCACGGGATGGGGCAAGTCGGCGGTGTACTTCGTGGCCACGGCCCTGCTGCGGGCCGCGGGCGCGGGGCCGACGGTGATCGTCTCGCCGCTGCTGGCGCTGATGCGCAACCAGATCGACGCCGCGCAGCGGGCCGGCATCCGCGCGGTCACGGTCAACTCGGCCAACACCGCGGACTGGGAGGCCACCTACGACGCGGTCGACGCCGGAAAGGTCGACGTGCTGCTGGTGAGTCCCGAACGGCTCAACAACCCCGACTTCCGCGACCGCGTGCTGCCCCGGCTCACCGCGAGCGCCGGGATGCTGGTGGTCGACGAGGCGCACTGCGTGTCGGACTGGGGGCACGACTTCCGGCCGGACTACCGCCGCCTACGGGCCCTGATCGCCGAGCTCCCGCCCGGGATCCCGGTGCTGGCCACCACGGCCACGGCGAACGACCGGGTGGTCGTCGACGTCACCGAGCAGCTGGGCCTCAGCTGGGATGATGCGCGCTCCGCTGACGCTGAGCACGGCGGGGAGCCCCTGGTCCTGCGGGGCTCGCTCGACCGGGAGAGCCTGCGGCTGTCGGTCGTGAAGCTGCCCACCGCGGCGCAACGGCTCGGCTGGCTCGCGGCGAAGCTCGACGAGCTGCCCGGCGCTGGCATCGTCTACACGCTGACGATCGCGGCGGCGCAGGAGGTGGCCGAGTTCCTGCGCGAACGCGGCCATCCCGTGTCCTCCTACACGGGGAAGACCGAGCCGGCGGAGCGGCTCGCAGCGGAGGGTGATCTGCTGGCCAACCGGGTCAAGGCGCTGGTGGCCACGAGCGCGCTCGGGATGGGGTTCGACAAGCCCGACCTCGGGTTCGTCGTCCACCTCGGCGCGCCCGCGTCGCCCGTGGCGTACTACCAGCAGATCGGACGCGCGGGCCGTGCCGTCGAGCGCGCGGAGGTGGTGCTGCTGCCCGGCCACGAGGACCGCGACATCTGGGCCTACTTCGCCTCGCTGGCCTTCCCGCCCGAGCCGCTGGTGCGCCAGACCCTGCGGGTGCTCGGGCCCGAGCCCCTGTCGACGGCGTCGATCGAGACGCGCGTGGACCTGTCGCGGACCCGGCTGGAGATGCTGCTCAAGGTCCTCGACTCCGACGGCGCCGCGAAGCGCGTCAAGGGCGGCTGGATCGCCACCGGGCAGGACTGGGTCTACGACGCCGAGCGGCATCGCCGGATCGCCGACGCCCGCACGGCCGAACAGCAGGCCATGCTCGACTACCTCGACACGCGCGAGTGCCGGCTGATGTTCCTGCGCCGCCAGCTCGACGACCCCGCGGCGGAGCCCTGCGGCCGCTGCGACACGTGCACGGCGTCGGTGTGGAGCATCGAGGTCGACGAGGCCTCGGCCGCAGCCGCCGGGGAGCGGCTGAGCCGGCCCGGGGTCGAGGTGGCGCCGCGCAAGCAGTGGCCGTCGGGGATGCCGGAGCTCGACGTCCTGGTGTCCGGGCGGATCGCCGAGGTCTCGGAGAGCGGGAGGGTGATCGGCCGGCTGTCGGACATCGGGTGGGGCACCCGCCTGCGCGAGCTGGTCTCCGGCGACGACGCGCCCGTGCCCGGGGACGTCCTCGACGCCTGCGTGCGGGTGCTCGCCGGTTGGGGTTGGGCGCAGCGGCCTGTCGGCGTCGTCGGGATCAGCTCGCGCACCCGCCCCCACCAGCTCGACCATCTGGCCCGCCGGATCTCCGAGATCGGCCGGCTGCCGCTGCTCGGCACGCTGGCGCCGCTCGGCGAGCGGCCGGCGCAGCACGCCAACTCCGCGCAACGGCTGGCGGCGGTGTGGGCGGCGTTCGAGGAGCCGGCGTTCCCGCTGCCCGCGGGACCGGTCCTGCTGGTCGATGACGTGATCGACACCGGCTGGACGATGACCGTCGCGGCTCGTCTGCTGCGCCGCGGCGGCGTGTCCGGGGTGCTGCCGTTCGCGCTGGCCCGGGCGGGGTGAGCCGGATGACCGGACGTCGGGCTCTGGTGCCCGCACGCTGCTCACCGCGCCCGTGGCCGGCTCCGCTGGTCTCCCTCGCCGAGCGACCGGGTCGCTGCCGCGAAGGGGGCCGCGTCGGCGCGCTCGGGCCCCAGCGCGGTGGTCGCGAGTGCCTAGGCGCCGACGTAGGCCGCCAGATGCTCGCCGGTGAGGGTGGAACGGGCGGCCACGAGATCGGCCGGCGTGCCCTCGAAGACGATGCGGCCACCGTCGTTCCCGGCGCCGGGGCCGAGGTCGATGATCCAGTCGGCGTGCGCCATGACGGCCTGGTGGTGCTCGATGACGATCACCGACTTGCCGGTGTCGACGAGCCGGTCGAGCAGGCCGAGCAGCTGCTCGACGTCGGCGAGGTGCAGGCCCGTGGTCGGCTCGTCGAGGACGTAGACCGCGCCCTTGTCGCCCATGTGCGTGGCCAGCTTGAGCCGCTGCCGCTCGCCGCCCGAGAGCGTGGGCAACGGCTGGCCGAGCCGAAGGTAGCCGAGCCCGACGTCGGCCATGCGCGTCAGGATCGCGAGCGCGGCCGGAATGCTTGCGTCGCCGGCACCGAAGAACTCCATGGCCTCGGTGACCGACATGGCGAGGACCTCGCTGATGTCCTTGCGGTCGCCCGGGCCGCCGATGTGGTGGTCCAGCACCGATGCGTCGAACCGCTTCCCCTCGCACACCTCGCAGGTGACGGCGACGCCGGCCATCATCGCGAGGTCGGTGTAGATGACGCCGGCGCCGTGGCAGTTCGGGCAGGCGCCCTCGGAGTTGGCACTGAAAAGCGCCGGTTTGACGCCGTTGGCCTTGGCGAAGGCCTTGCGGATCGGGTCGAGCAGCCCGGTGTAGGTCGCCGGGTTGCTGCGCCGCGAGCCCTTGATCGCGGCCTGGTCGACCGTCCCGACCCCGTCCCGCCCCGACACCGAGCCGGTGATCAACGAGCTCTTGCCCGAGCCCGCCACCCCGGTGAGGGCGACCAGCACGCCGAGCGGGATGTCGACGTCGACTCCCCGCAGGTTGTGGGTGTCGGCGCCGCGCACCTCCAGCACCCCCGACGGCGTCCGCACCGACGGTTTCAGGTGGGCGCGGTCGTCGAGGTGCCGGCCGGTGATGGTGCCGCTGGCCCGCAGCCCCTCGACCGTGCCCTCGAACACCACCTCGCCGCCCCCCGTGCCGGCCCGCGGACCGAGGTCGACGACGTGGTCGGCGATCGCGATCACCTCCGGCTTGTGCTCGACCACCAGCACGGTGTTGCCCTTGTCGCGCAGCCGCAGCAGCAGGTCGTTCATGCGGGCGATGTCGTGGGGGTGCAGCCCGATCGTCGGCTCGTCGAAGACGTAGGTGACGTCGGTGAGCGAGGAGCCGAGGTGGCGGACCATCTTGGTGCGCTGGGCCTCACCGCCCGAGAGCGTGCCCGCCGAGCGGTCGAGGCTGAGGTAGCCGAGGCCGATCTCGCCGAACGAGCCGAGGGTGTCGCCCAGCGACGTCAGCAGCGGGGCCACCGACGGCTCGGCCAGGCCGCGCACCCACCCGGCGAGGTCGCTGATCTGCATCGCGCAGGCGTCGGCGATGGTGATTCCCTCGATCTTCGACGAGCGGGCGCCCTCGGACAGGCGCGTGCCACCGCACTCGGGACACACGGCGAAGGTCACCGCGCGCTCCACGAACACACGGATGTGCGGCTGCAGCGAATCGATGTCCTTGGACAGCATCGAGGTCTGGATCTTCGGGATCAGACCCTCGTAGGTCAGGTTGACGCCCTCGACCTTGATCCTTGTCGGCTCCTTGTGGAGCAGGTCGCTGCGCTCACGTTTCGTGAACTTCGCGATCGGCTTGTCCGGGTCGAAGAAGCCGCACCCGCGGAAGATGCGGCCGTACCAGCCGTCCATGCTGTAACCGGGCACGGTGAGCGCACCCTCGTTGAGCGAGAGGCTGTCGTCGTACAGCGCGGACAGGTCGATGTCGGAGACGCTGCCCCGGCCCTCGCAGCGCGGGCACATGCCGCCGGTGATGCTGAACTCGCGGCGCTCCTTCACCTGCCGCCCGCCGCGCTCCGTCGTGACCGCGCCCGCGCCACTGATCGAGGCGACGTTGAACGAGAACGCCTGGGGCGACCCGATGTGCGGCTGCCCGAGCCGGCTGAACAGGATCCGCAGCATCGCGCCCGTGTCGGTGGCGGTGCCGACCGTGGAGCGGACGTCACCACCCATCCGCTCCTGGCCGACGATGATCGCGGTCGTCAGTCCGTCGAGCACGTCGACGTCGGGGCGCGCCAGCGTCGGCATGAAGCCCTGCACGAAGGTGCTGTAGGTCTCGTTGATCATCCGCTGCGACTCCGCGGCGATCGTGCCGAACACCAGGGAGCTCTTGCCCGAGCCGGAGACGCCGGTGAACACCGTCAGCCGGCGCTTCGCGATCTCGACGCTGACGTCCTTGAGGTTGTTCACACGCGCGCCCTGCACGCGGATCAGGTCGTGGCTGTCAGCGACGTGCGGCGCGGGCCACCCGGGGTGCCCCGGGGAGCGGGGGTCGGCCCTCATCGGTCCTTGATCAGCCAGAGGACGTTGTCATCGGGGTCGGTGACGGTCGCCACCGGAGACGCGATGCCCTGCGCTGCGTCACCGGGCACCAGCCTGATGTGCTGACCCTCGGCGTCGACGCCGACGTAGGAGGTCCCGTCGGTCTGCGGGGGCACGTCGAGCAAGGCTGAGCACACCGCCTTGGCGCCCGCCGGGCCCGACAGGGGATGCAGCACCGTCTTGATCCCCTGGGTGGCAGAACCCGTCATGGTGACCCCTGTCCTCGCCGGTCGTGACAGTCAACTACGTCTGACAGTCAACGACCGGGCGGCTCCCGTGGTCGACGCCGGAGCCTGAGGCGGACCACACGTGCAGAACAGCCGACCGTGGGT
>JAYSXW010000567.1:0-22282 GCA_043716935.1 Pseudonocardia sp. | reverse complement strand
CGACTTCGCCGCGATCATCGGCCAGCTGCGCGGCCACGGCTACGAGGGTTGGTACGTCCTGGAACAGGACACGATCCTCACCGGGGAGCCGACCGGCGCGGGCCCGATCACCGACGTCCACACCAGCGTCGCCGAACTCCGCACCCTGCTCTGGACCCCGGATTGACGAGTGGGACGCGGTGAGATGACCGATCGAGCACGCCGCTCCTGCGTGGGCTCATCGCCATCTGGCCACCGGCGGCGAGCGCCGTGATCGGGCACGCGCGAGTGTGCTCGATCCGCACAGACGGCGTGTCGAGATCGTCAACCCGGCGGGTCGAGGTGGGGGTGTGGGACAGGGACACCGGCCCGCACCAGCCGCCGGACGGCCTCGGTCACCCTCCGGAACGTCGGGCGCCTTGAGCACGACCCCCTGCGAGCCGCGACGTCCGATGCCGTCGAGGATCGCGACGGGCTCGGCGGCCGGGGCCGTCTCGCCCAGGTGGAAACGGGCCCGGAACACCGCGGGGCGCAGCGACGGGAGCTCGGCCTCCAGCGCGGCGCGGACGGCGGCGGAGAACCGGTCCGGTGCCGGCACGACGAGGTCGACGAGGAACGTGCGCCCGGTCAGCCGCACCTGGGTGCGCTGCCGGTCGAGGTCGGCGACGGCCTGCCGCACGGTCTCCGCGGTGCCCGCCCGCACCCGGCCGCGGCCGTTGAGCACCCGGTCGACGGTGGCCGCGCTGACGCCCGCCTGCCTGGCGATCTCGCGCAGCGGATGGGGGGTGGCCCACGCATACCTCGATGACGGGTTTCTGCCGGCTCGGCCGCGACGCTGCCTCGTACCATCGACGCATGCTCCAGTCGAGGATGACCAGCAGGAACGAGCGGTGGACGGAGGCCGGCTGCCGCCTCGACGACCTGCGGGCGGTCCTCGCGGAGCGCACCGATCCGGCCGCCTACCCGCACGCTGCCGCCGTCGAGCACGAGGTGGTCGTCTACACCGCCGCCGGCATCCGCGACGCCCCGCCCGAGGAGCTGGTGCACGCGTTCGCCGACGGCCCCGGGATCGTCGTGATCCGCGGCGCCTTCCCCGACACCACCGTCGTCGACCGGGCCAGCACCGCGTTCGACGAGATCATCGCGCAGCAGCACGCGAGCGGGGCGGCGGCCGGCGACCACTTCGCCGCGCCCGGCTCGAACGACCGCATCTGGAACGCACTCGAAAAGCTCGCCGTGCACGCGCCCGAGGTCCAACGACGTCATCGCGCGGGTGTCGCACGCCTGGCTGGGCCCCGGACACCAGGTCACATCGCAGCCCAACATCGTCCATCCCGGCGGCCGAGCGCAGGTCGGGCACCGCGACTACCACCTCGGCTTCCTCGCGCCCGCCGTCATCGAGCAGTACCCGGCGCACGTCCACCGGCTTTCCCCCGTGCTGACGCTGCAGGGCGCAGTCGCGCACACCGTCATGCCCGTCGAGAGCGGGCCCACGCTCTACCTGCCGCACTCCCAGCGTTACGGACCCGGCTACCTGGCGACGAACCGGCCGGAGTTCCGGGCCTACTTCGACGAGCACCACGTACGACTGCCGCTCGACAAGGGCGACGCGGCGTTCTTCAACCCGGCCGTGATCCACGGCGCCGGCTCCAACCACTCCGCCGACATCCACCGGATGGCGAACCTGCTGCAGGTGTCGTCGGCGTTCGGACGTGCGATGGACAGCGTCGACCGGGTGCGCCTCTGCGCCGCCGTCTACCCGGCGCTGCGTGTGCACCCCGCCCCGGAGCACGCGATCGCGGCAGCCGCGGAGGGTTACGCGTTCCCCACCAACCTCGACCGTGACCAGCCGGTCGACGGTCTCGCCCCGTCCAGCCAGGCCGACCTGGTCCGCCGGGCGCTGCAGGAGGGCTGGGGAGACACCGCGTTCCGGACGGAGCCCGAGGCCCAGGCCGCACGACGGGAAACACACTGACGGGGCTGTTGGACGACCGGGTCCTGCTGGTCAGCGGCGGGACCCGGGGAGTGGGGGCCGGCGTGGCCGGGGCCGCGGTCGGGGAGGGCGCGGCGGTGGCATCACCGGTCGACCGCGTTCCGCGCCGAACTGAGGGCGTTCGCCGAGTTCACGGGCGGGACGCGCCCGTCACCGCGCACGGCGCAGGACGCGCTGGCGGTGGCATGGATCGCGGAGGCCGCCGCAATCTTGATGAAGGCGCCCGTGGGGTCGGCGAGGCCGGCGAGGCGGCCGAAGGGGGTGTCCTCGGCCGGTTGGACCACCGCGCCACCCAGTTCGTTGCCACGGCGGCCCGGTCCAACTGAGGCCCTACGACCAGTCGCAGCCGCTGCGGTGCGAGGTCGACCAGCACCCGCTGCCCCACGGGTCGCGACGAGCCGGTCGGCCTCGCCGCCGTCGGAGAACACGACGAGCCGGTCCGACGCCACCGTCAGCTCCAGGCGTCCGTCGTCGGAGATCCGTCCGGCGACCAGCGACGTCCCGGTCGTCGGTGACGGCCGTGCCTCCCGGACGAACCAGCACAGCGCGGGCTCCTCGGGCGCGGGCAGCGTCGGACGTAGGGCCATGCCGGCGGCGAGCGACGCGCACCAGCCGGTGGCACCGGTGCCGGTGCCCACGAGCACCCCGGAGCTGCTCTGCTGCTCGCCCCCACCCTCGGGGTGCGCAGCAGGTAGCGCGCCGACTGGTGCCCCGCGTCGCCGACGAACACCTCGTTGAGCCCGCGCAGCCGCTGCCCGTCGTCGAGCTCCGCGAGCACCGTGCACCGTTGCTGCACGACCGCGCTTTCCGGTGCCGACCGAGCGCAGAACTGCAGCCACATCGGACGGCCGGGGCCGGGCCGGCACCCCCGGGCCGGCCGGGCTCACGCCGATCACCGGCTGCCCGTCGAGGTACTTCGAGACGTTGGCCACCAGCGCCCGACCCCCTCGCGCCGCACCCGACCGCCGGCGGTGTGTCCGATCCAGCTGGTCGGTCCGCTGCGCAGATGGTGTCGGAACGGCATGCGGCTGATGTCAGCCATCGACGTCGCCTCCTCTATTGTCAGCTCGACGATAAATCCTCCTCCAGTTCTCGTCAAGGTGACAATTATGCGGGGCAACCTGTTCGCGGTGGCCGTCGACCTGGTGATCCTCACCGTCCGGGCCGGTGCCCTGTCGACGCTGATCGTGCGCCGGGGCATACCGCCACACCTCGGTGAGCTGGCTCTGCCCGGCGGGTTCGTCCTGCCCCACGAGGATCTCCTCGACGCCGCGACCCGCGAGCTCGTCGAGGAGACGGGGCTGGTCGTCGGCGGGCACCATCTCGAACAGCTCGCCAGCTACGCCGCCCCCGACCGCGACCCCCGCGGCCGCGTCCTGTCGGTCGGGCACCTCGCGCTGATCCCCGACCTGCCCGAGCCCCGGGCCGGCTCCGACGCCGCGGGCAGCCTCTGGAGTCCCGTCGCCGACGTCGAAGCGCTGGCGTTCGATCACACGAGGATCCTCGGCGACGGTGTGGAACGCGCCCGCGCCAAGCTTGAGTACACGACGCTCGCCGCGGCCTTCTGCCCGGAGGAGTTCAGCGTCTCGCAGCTGCGGGGGGTCTACGAGGCGGTCTGGGGTACCGAGCTCGACCCCCGCAACTTCCAACGCAAGGTCACCGGCACCGCGGGCTTCCTGATCCCCACCGACCGGACGACGAGCAGCGGCCGTGGCCGCCCGGCCCAGCTGTTCCGCCGCGGCCCGGCCCTGAGCCTGCACCCCCCGATGCTGCGCGACTGACCTGCCGGTCCGCGCACCCGGCGTGCCATCGGGCCGGACTCGCCGTACCCGAATGGCGGACTCGCCGTGCCGGAACGGCGAACTCACCGTGCCGGCCCCGCGGACTTGCCGGTGGAGGGGTCAGAAGTGGGGGTGTTCGCCGATGGGCAGGACGCCGCCGGTGCCGCGGCGGACCTCGCCCAGCACCCAGGACGGCACATGGCGGGCCGTGAGCACGGCGAGGGCGCGGTCGACGTCGTCGGGGGGAAGGACGGCCACCATCCCGACGCCCATGTTGAACGTCCGCTCCATCTCGGCACGCTCCACGCGGCCGCGGGTGGCGATCAGCTTGAAGACCGGCGCGGGGGTCCAGGTGTTGCGCTCGACGACGGCCTCGAGCCCCTCGGGCAGCACGCGTTCCAGGTTCCGGGCCAGCCCACCCCCGGTGACGTGCGCGAACGTGCGGACGCCCGTCTCCGCGGCGAGGGCGAGGCAGTCGCGCGCGTAGATCCTCGTGGGGACGAGCAGCTCCTGGCCGAGCGTGTGGTCGAACTCCTCGACGTGCCCGTCGAGCGGCATCCGGGCGATGTCGAGCAGCACATGCCGGGCCAGGGAGTAGCCGTTGGAGTGCAGACCGGATGCGCCCATGCCGAGCAGCACGTCGCCGGGGCGGACGCGGTCGGGCCGCAGCATCGCCTCGGCCTCGACGATGCCGACGCCGGTGGCCGACAGGTCGTACCCGCCGTCCTCCATCATTCCGGGGTGCTCGGCGGTCTCGCCGCCCAGCAGCGCACAGCCCGCGATCCGGCAGCCCTCGGCGATGCCCTTCACCAGCGACGCGACGTGCTCGGGCACAAGCCTGCGGACGGCGATGTAGTCGAGCAGGAACAGCGGCTCGGCCCCGCACACCACGAGATCGTCGACGACCATGGCGACGAGGTCGAGCCCGATCGTGTCGTGCTTGCCCATCTGCTGGGCGATCGCGACCTTCGTGCCGACACCGTCGGTGGACGCGGCCAGCACCGGCTCCCGGTACTTGCCGACCTTCAGCGCGAACAGGCCCGCGAAGCCACCGATCCCGCCCATGACCTCCGGCCGGCCCGCCGCCCGCGCGTAGGGCGCCAGCGCGTCAACGGCCCGCTCACCGGCCTCGATGTCCACCCCGGCCGAGGCGTAGGTGGCGCCGGGTCCGTCGGGGGTGCTGGTCGGGGGCACGGGCGAGGGCATGGACTGCAACGCTCCTGGCGAGGGTGTCGGACGGCGGATCGCGCCGCGGATCGGCACGCGGCGGCGCCCGGGTCAGGGACGGCGCAGCGTGTCGGCGGCACCGTAACCGACTCGGAGGGGACCAGGGTCCCCCGACGCCGCACCGGAGACGTCGGGCGCCGGGACCAGCTCCAGCAGGTGCTTGCCGAGCAGGGCCTCCTCGGGCAGGGCGATCGGGTAGTCGCCCGTGAAACAGGCCGTGCACAGCCGGGTACGCGGCTGCTCGCTGGCCGCGACCATGTTGTCGACCGAGACGTAGCCGAGGGTGTCGGAGCCGATCGACCGTCGGACGCCCTCGACGTCGACGCCGCTCGCGACGAGCTCGGCGCGGGTGGCGAAGTCGATGCCGTAGAAGCACGGCCAGGCCACCGGCGGCGACGCGATGCGCACGTGCACCTCCAACGCCCCGGCCTCGCGCAGCATCCGCACGAGCGCGCGCTGGGTGTTGCCGCGCACGATGGAGTCATCGACGACGACGAGTCGCTTGCCGCGGATCACCTCGCGCAGCGGGTTGAGCTTGAGCCGGATCCCGAGCTGGCGGATCGTCTGGCTGGGCTGGATGAACGTGCGGCCCACATAGGCGTTCTTGACCAGGCCCTGGCCGTAGGGGATGCCGGAGCCCTGGGCGTAACCGATGGCGGCGGGGGTGCCCGACTCGGGCACCGGGATCACCAGGTCGGCCTCGACGGGGTGCTCCAGCGCGAGCCGGCGCCCGATCTCCACCCGCGCGGCGTGCACGGAACGTCCGGAGATCGTGGTGTCGGGACGGGCCAGGTAGACGTACTCGAACACGCAGCCCTTCGGCTCCGGGGCGGCGAACCGGGAGCTGCGGATGCCCTCGGAGTCGATGGCGAGCAGCTCGCCGGGCTCGACCTCGCGCACCACCGAGGCCCCGACGATGTCGAGCGCCGCGGTCTCGCTCGCGATCACCCAGCCGCGCTCGAGCCGGCCGAGCACCAGCGGGCGAACGCCGTGGCGGTCCCGGGCGGCGTAGAGCGTCTGCTCGTCGGCGAAGGCCAGGGAGAACGCGCCGCGCAGCCGCGGGAGCAGCCGCATCGCCGCCTCCTCGACGCCGATGTCGGCCGCGGTGGCGGCGAGCAGCTCCGTGATCAGGTCCGAGTCGGTACTGGCCGACAGGCGCGACCGGCCGGTGACCTCGGTCGGAGCCACCAGTGCCGCTACCTCGTCACGCAGCTCGGCGGTGTTGACGAGGTTGCCGTTGTGGCCCAGCGCGATGCCGCTGCCGGTGGCGGTGGTGCGGAACGTGGGCTGCGCGTTCTCCCAGGTGGCCGAACCGGTCGTGGAGTAGCGGCAGTGTCCGACGGCGATGTGGCCGTGCAGCGAGGCGAGCTTCTGCCCGTCGAACACCTGGCTGACCAGCCCGAGGTCCTTGAACACCACCATCCGCTGCCCGTCGGACACGGCGATCCCGGCCGCCTCCTGCCCGCGGTGCTGCAGAGCGTAGAGGCCGTAGTAGGTGAGGTTGGCGACGTCCTCACCCGAGGCCCACACCCCGAAGACGCCACATTCCTCGCGGGGCTCGGCATCGATGTCGGTAGGGAGGTCGGTCTCGGTCGGGTGTGCGTTCCGATCGGAACTCAACACGCGCTCCCTCGTCAGACGGCGGCTCGGTGTGTGACGTTACGCGCCCGCAGCGCCGACCCCACTCTGCGGGATCGGCGCTACCGCCCCCAACAGCTCGGATCAGACGAGCGGAAGGGCCGAGGCCACCTCTGCGGCGCGGCTGCCGGAGGCACTCAATCGCCCGGTGGCCAGCGCATCGGGCCAGTTCACACGTCCGGTGGCCAGTTCGAGCCACGTTCGGGGGTCCGCCTCGACCACGTTCGGAGGAGTTCCCCGCCCGTGCCGCGGGCCGGCGATGCACTGCACCGCACCCAACGGCGGGACCCGCACCTCCACGCTGCGCCCGGGGAAGGCCGCCGCGAGCGCCGTGAGGCTCTCCTTCACGGCGCCACGCAGCACCGATCGATCCGGCTCCGGGCCACCGGCGAGCCACTGGAGGACGGCGTCACGGTCGGTGTCGGGGTCCGGGCAGGTCATGCCCACGACGGTATCCGCAGCGCCGGTATCCGCAGCGCCGGTGTCCGCAGCGCCGGTGTCCCCGGCCCACCGGTCAGGTCCGCTCGCCGCCGGGCTGGGCCTGGCCGTCGCCAGGATCGGCATCCCTCAGCCGAACAGTGCGGGCAGTGTGGCCTCCCACGCCGTGCGCAGCTCGTCGACACCCATCGTCGGGATCCCGGAGACGGCGAGTTCGGAACCGCCGGTGGTACCCAGCACGCGAGCCGGCACGCCCACCGAGCCCGCCCGCTCGTGCAGCGCGTCGACCTGCTCGGGCGCGACCGTCACCAGCACCCGTCCGGCCGACTCGGAGAACAGCGCGACGAACGGGTCCGGGACGTCGACGGCCCCGAGGTCGATCTGCGCACCCCGCCCGCCGACGAGACACGCCTCGACGAGGGCCTGCGCCAGGCCGCCGTCGGACAGGTCGTGGGCACCGGTGAGCAGGCTCTGCGCCGCGGCGCCGGCGAGGAGACCCGCCAGCCGCTGCTCCCCGGCCAGATCGACCACGGGCGGGTGGCCGCCCAGGTGGCCATGCACCACGTGGCACCATTCGCTGCCGCCCAGCTCGTCGCGGGTGTCGCCGAGCAAGAGCACCGCGTCGCCGTCGCGGACGAATCCGCTGCGCACCCGGCGGGCGACGTCGTCGAGCACGCCGAGGACGCCCACCACCGGGGTCGGCAGGATGGCGTGGCGCCCCGTCTGGTTGTAGAAGCTGACGTTCCCGCCGGTGACCGGGATGCCCAGCTGCGCGCAGCCGTCGGCCAGACCCCGGACGGCCTGCTCGAACTGCCACATCACGTGCGGGTCCTCCGGCGAGCCGAAGTTCAGGCAGTTGGTGACGGCGACGGGCGTCGCCCCGCTGGTGGCGACGTTGCGGATCGCCTCGGCCAGCGCGAGCTGCGTGCCGAGGTAGGGATCGAGGGCGACGAAGCGGGCGTTGCAGTCGGTGGCGACGGCGACCCCCCGCCCGGTGGCCTCGTCGACCCGGATCACGCCCGCATCCGCCGGTTGGGCCGAGACGGTGTTGCCGCCCACGTAGCGGTCGTACTGGTCGGTGACCCAGGCGCGGCTGCACAGGTTCGGGCTCGCCGCCATCCGCAGGATCTCCTCGCGCAGCTCGCTCGGGGCGGCCGGGCGGGGCAGCAGCTCGGGCCCGTCGGCGACGAGGAGGTCCTGCGCGGCGGACCGCGCGACCGGGCGGCGGTACACCGGCCCGTCGTGCGCGACCGTGCGTGGCGGCACGTCGACCACGGTATCGCCGTGCCAGGTGATCACCAGCCGATCGCCGTCGGTGACCTCGCCGATGACGGTGGCGGTCGTGTCCCACCTGGCGCACACCGCCAGGAACGCCTCGACGTCCTGCGGCCGGACGACCGCGCACATCCGCTCCTGCGACTCGCTCGAGAGGATCTCCGCCGGCGTCATCCCGGTGGCGCGCAGCGGGACGGCATCGAGGTCGATGTGCATGCCGCCGTCGCCGGCGCTGGCGAGCTCGGACGTGGCACACGACAGCCCAGCGCCACCGAGGTCCTGGATGCCCACCACCAGCCCGGCGTGGAACAGCTCCAGGCAGCACTCGATGAGCACCTTCTCGGTGAACGGGTCGCCGACCTGGACGGCGGGGAGCTTCCTCCGTCCAGCTGCCCCGTCGAACGACTCGCTCGCCAGCACCGATACGCCGCCGATACCGTCGAGGCCGGTCCGCGCCCCGAACAGGACGATCCTGTTGCCGGCCCCCGAGGCGAAGGCCAGGTGCAGGTCCTCGGTGCGCATGGTCCCCACGCACATCGCGTTGACCAGTGGGTTCCCGGCGTAAGAGGCGTCGAACACCAGCTCGCCGCCGATGTTGGGCAGACCGAGACAGTTCCCGTAGCCCCCGACGCCGGCCACGATCCCGGGCAGCACGCGCGCGGTGTCGGGGGCGTCGGCCGGCCCGACACGCAGCGGATCGGCCACGGCCACCGGGCGCGCACCCATGGCCATGATGTCGCGGACGATGCCGCCGACGCCCGTCGCTGCACCCTGATAGGGCTCCACGTAGGACGGGTGGTTGTGCGACTCCACCTTGAACGTCACCGCCCAGCCGTCCCCGATCTCGACGACACCCGCGTTCTCCCCGATCCCGGCCAGCATGTGGCGTCGCATCTGCGGGGTGGTGGTCTCGCCGAAGTACGCCAGGTGCACCTTCGACGACTTGTACGAGCAGTGCTCGCTCCACATCACCGCATACATCGCCAGCTCGGCGGCGGTGGGGCGGCGGCCGAGGATCTCCCGGACGCGTAGGTACTCGTCGCCGGACAGGCCCAGCTCGCGGTGGGGCTGAGGCTGGTCGGGGGTCGCGAGGGCGTTCTGGACGGAGTCGGCGGCAACCACGATCGTCAAGCGTACGGAACCCGGTTTCCGGGCATCAGCAGGCGGCGGTCCTGGCGGCCTTGGCGCGCACCAGCTGGGCCTGCGCGCTGGCCAGCGAGCTGTCCATCGTGTTGTACAGCGCCGTGCTGGACCCGAGCTGCGTGTTGATCTGGCCGACCAGCTCGACGTTGCCGGCGGTGATCGCGCTCTGGCGTGCCGTCTTCTGCGAGGTGACCTGGTTGCCGAGCAGTGTGCGGGTCGAGGAGGCCTCGTCGACCCCGGTCTGGGCGTACACCACCTGCTGCTTGCTGGCGGTGCACGTAGGGGTAGTGGCCTGTGCGGCGCCGGCCCCGATGGTGAGGCCGAAGGTCAGGGCGATGCCGAGACCGGCAACGGCGATCTTGTTCTTGTTCATGGAGATCTCCTCGGGGCTGGGTGCTGCGCCGTGCGGCGGCGGCCGGGCTCCTGACGTGCGGAGCCGATCTAGCTCTACTGTGCGTGTTCGGATCCTTCGAAGGTTGTGTCGTCACTGTGGGACACATCGTTTCGTTCACGCGCCCCTAGCGAATCAGCTTCACTCGAACGTGGAGCAAATCTGACGCACGGTAGCGTGTTCTACACGATGCGACGAGACGGCAGCCAGCAAGTCAGGGGCAAACGGGTCCAACTCACGAAGCCGGAAGGCGGTGGGAGCCGCTAGGCTGAGCACAGGGAGTGACTTGCTAATTGCGACAAAATGTATCGAAAAAGAGGAGTTGTCGAGTTGCCCGAGACACCAATTCCAGCGGAGGGTGACCAACCGCGCCGGGGGCGCAGGCGCAGCACGCGTTCCCACCAGGCCGTCCTGGCCGCCACCATGGCCGTACTGGAGGAACGCGGCGGCTACTCGGCCCTGACGATGGAGGCCGTCGCGGTCCGGGCCGGGGTGAGCAGGGCGACGATCTACCGATGGTGGCCGTCCAGGGCGGCCCTGGTCATCGAGGCGCTGGACGCGACCATTCCGAATCCGGCACCGGCGCCCACCGGCGACACCCGGGCCGACGTGCGCACGGTCGTGCAGGCCGCCGTCGACCTCTACGTCCGCTCCTCGTTCGGCCCCAACCTCGCGATGCTCGCCGCCGACGCCGCCGGCGACCCCGATGCCACCGCGCGGCTGGCCGATCTCCTCGGCCCACGGCGGTCTGCCGACGCGTCCGTGTTGCTGGCCGCAGCCGCCCGCGGGAACCTGCCGCACGACATCGACGTGGACCTGCTGCTCGACGTCCTGATCGGAACCCTGATCTTCCGGGCTCTCGTCGGGGTCGCCCCCGACCACCGCATCGTCGATCAACTCACCGACCTCGTCGTCGAGGGCCGGCTGCCGCGCGCCCTCCCACGAACCCGGATGTGATCACCCCGGCCGGTCACGCGCGCCACCGCTGAGGAGGCGATGTGCCGCGCGGCCGATCAGTGACTGTCCTCGGCTCGGCGGCGACAATAGGTGGTCCTTTCCGACGGTGGCGGCGCTCGGGATGGGACGGGTCGTCGAACTCTCCGGGGGAGCGGGAGCGGGGACCCGTACGGGCAGGGTGAAGCGGAGGCCGGCGCCGGCGCCGATACCGGGCACGAGCCGGATCCGCCCGCCGTGGAACTCGACGATCTTCTTCGCCCGCGCGAGGCCGATGCCGGTACCGGGATAGCGGTCCCGGGCGGGCCGCCGCTGCGGTGGGCGTCGATGCGGACGACGCGGCGGTGCACAGCGGACACGTCTCGTCTTCTCCTCGCTGACCTCTCGATGCTGACCTCTCGACTCTGACCTCGACGCTGATTTCTCGACGCTGGCTGCTCGATGCCGCTCGCCGGGAGGCCGTGGCGTCTTGCCGGGGCATCGCGTCCTGGAGCGTGTTGCCCCAGCGCCTACCCCGCCGATACGGCCGAGTGGACGACTGAGATGAACAGAGCGAGACCATCGGTCGACGGGCCGGTAAGCACGTCGATCGCGTGTTCCGGATGCGGCATCAGGCCGACGACCCGGCCGTCGGCCGAGCTGATGCCGGCGATGCCCGCCACTGCGCCGTTCGGGTTGGACCCGGCGTAGCGGAACACGACCCGGCCCTCCCCCTCCAGACGCTCGACCGTCGCGGCGTCGGCCACGAACCGCCCCTCCGCGTTCTTGATCGGGACCAGGATCTCCTGGCCCGGTCGCAGGTCCCCCGTCCAGGCCGTGTCGGACGACTCCACGCGCAGCGGCTGGTCGCGGCAGACGAAACGCAGCTCGGCGTTGCGCGCCAGCGCTCCCGGCAGCAGGCCCGCCTCGCAGAGGATCTGGAAGCCATTGCAGATGCCCAGCACGGGTGTGCCCCGCCCGGCCGCGGCCACGACCTCGGTCATGATCGGCGCGAGGCTCGCGATGGCGCCGGCCCGCAGGTAGTCGCCGTAGGAGAAACCACCCGGGACGATCACCGCGTCGACGCCGTGCAGATCATGGTCGGCGTGCCACAGCGCCACCGGTTCGGCGCCGGCGAAGCGCACCGCACGCCGGGCGTCGAGGTCGTCGAGGGTGCCGGGGAAGGTGATGACGCCGATCCTCATCGTCCCGCTGATCATCGTCGGGTCACGACCCAGTCCTCGATGACGGGATTGGCGAGCAACTGGCCCGCGATGCGGTGCAGTGTCTCGTCGTCCAGGGCGTCGTCGACGTCGAGCTCGAAGTGCTTGCCCTGCCGCACGTCCGCGACGCCCACGATGCCCAGCCGCACCAGCGCGCCCGCCACCGCCTGTCCCTGCGGGTCGAGGATCTCCGGCTTGGGCATCACGTCCACCACCACTCTCGCCACGCCGGAATCCTACGTTGCCCGCGAGTCGGGCCGTACGCGTGCGCGAGTCGGGGTTGGGCGGCCGGGCTGCAGTGGCACAGTGCTGCCGTGCAGATCACCCACTTCGGCCACTCCTGTGTGCTCCTCGACACCGAGCGCCTCACCGGCCTGCTGCGCGCCAACCCCGACGTCCGTCTGATCGTCGACACCGGCACGGCGGGTCAGCTGACCGACGTCGAGCACGAGACGGTAGCGCCGGGCGCGTCGATCCACGTCGGGGGCGCCAGCGTCGACGTCCTCGGCGGCGAGCACGCGGTGATCCAGGCCGACATCCCGATCGTGCCCAACAACGCCTACCTCGTCGATGGCAACGTCCTGCATCCCGGCGACGCCTTCACCCCGCCCCCCGCGCCCGTTGACGTCCTGTTCCTGCCCACCGGAGCGCCGTGGCTCAAGCTCGCCGACGCCGTCGACTACCTGCGCGCGGTGGCGCCCCGCACGGCCGTGCCGATACACGAGGCCGTTCTCGCGATGCCGGCAATGCACTACGGGATGTTCGAGAAGCTCAAGCGGGCCGGCACCGCGATCCAGGTCCTCGGCCGCGCTGAGGCCACCACTCTCTGACCGACCGCCTGTGATTCACAGCCGGACTCGGGCGTACTTGCAGCCCGACTCGCGCACCTGCGGCCCGACTCGCGCGCACTCACAGCCCGACTCGCGCACGCCCAGCGCCCGACTCGCGCGCACCTGCGGCCCGACTCGCGGGGGACCGGGAGCGAGGCGCGGTGTAGGTCAGGCGGCGCGGGGGGTGAGGGCGAGGCGGTAGGTGCCGGGGACGGCGCCGAGCTCGAGGGCGGCGTCGATGGCGGTGAGGACGGCGTCGTGGCGGGGCGGGCGCTTGAGGTCCTTGGCCCGCACGTTGATCCGAACCAGTCCACCGCTGCGGGCGGTGCGGGCCACCTCGGCCACCAGCACCCGACAGCGCCACGACTCGGCCGCCCTGCGGTCGTCGGCCAGGGCCCGCTTCTCCCCCGACACGCGGAAGCCCAGGACTTTCGAGCAGACGACGTCTGTCGCTTCGCCGTCGAGCAGTTGCACGCCGTTCTCGTCGGCGAGCACCCGGAAACCCTGCACGCACAGCGCCTCGACGGTGCCGGGCGAGGCCAGCCAGCGGGGCGGGACGAAGACGTCGGTGCGCAGGCCGACCACCGTCAGGGCCCGGCGCGCCGCCGTGAGCCGCAGGCCGGCCTCGTGCCGGGGCAGGGCTGCGAACTCCGCCCGACGGCCGACGCGGGTCAGCAGGCCGACCTCGGCCGGGTCGTGGGAGTGGTCGTAGCCGTGCAGCACGATCGCGTCGCCCGAGTCGCGGCGCTCGTGCAGGAAGCGGACGAGCGGCGCGTCCGGCGGGGTGGGTCCGGACGCGCCACGCGGACGGAACAGCTGCGACGCCGGCACCCCGCGCGCGTCGAGCTCGGCCGTGAACTCGGCGGCGCGGTGCAGCGACTGCGGGGAGTCGTCGGACAGGCCGGAGATGGACACGACCAGGTGCGAGACGTCGATTCGGGCCACCTCACCATGAACCCACACCCGTGTGAACGGCGCCCGACCTCCACGTGCAGCGTCGACGGCGATTGCCCGTCGGGCATGGCTACCAGCCCGAACCGGTGATCCGCTCGTACACCTCGACGTAGCGGGCGCGCGTCGCGGCGACGACATCCGGGGGGACGGCGGGTCCGGGCGGGGTGCGGTCCCAGTCGAGGCCGGCCGACCAGTCGCGCACGAACTGCTTGTCGAACGAGAACTGCGGGCGGCCGGGCTCCCAGGCGTCGGCGGGCCAGAAGCGTGACGAGTCGGGCGTCAGCACCTCGTCGGCGAGCACGATCTCCCCCGCCGGGTCGAGTCCGAACTCCAGTTTCGTGTCTGCGACGAGGATCCCGTTCGCGGCCGCCGTCCGCGTCCCGCGGTCGTAGACGGCGAGGGTCAGCTCGCGCAGCCGCTCCCCGCGCTCCGCCCCGACCAGTCCGACCGTCTCCTCGAACGTCAGGAACTCGTCGTGCTCCCCGACGGCGGCCTTCGTCGTCGGCGTGAAGATCGGTTCCGGGAGCCGCGACCCCTCGACGAGCCCGGCCGGCAGCGGCACGCCCGAGACCGTCCCGTGCTTCTCGTACTCGCGCAGCCCCAGACCGGCCAGGAATCCCCGGGCGATGCACTCCACCGGCAGCATCTCCAACCGCCGGCACCGCATCGCCCGACCGGCGAACTCCGCGGGGACGTCGGTGGACATCACGTGGTGGGGCACGAGATCGGCCAGCCGGTCGAACCAGAACAGCGACAGCTGGGTCAGCACCGCGCCCTTGTCGGGCACCGGCGTCGGCAGGACGACGTCGTAGATCGAGAGCCGGTCGGACGCGACGAAGATCAGGTCGTCCCCGTCGAGGTAGAGGTCGCGGACCTTGCCCGAGTGCAGCAGCTTCACAGGATCGCCCCCGGCGCATACGCCGCGGCGTCGGGACGGGCGTCGACGATCTGCTGCACCCGGGCGACGACGGCCGCGACCTGCGCGGTGGCGGCGCCGGTGAACGCGAGCGGATCGGTGAGCGGCCTGACGTTCCCGAGGCGTTCGTCGGCCGCGAGCCGGGCCATCAGGTCGTTGTCGGCCTGACCCTTCTCCCGCATCGCGAGCGCGACGGCCACCGCGTGCTCCTTGATCACCTCGTGCGCGGTCTCCCGGCCGACACCGGCCCGCACCGCAGCCATCAGAACGGCCGTGGTGGCAAGGAAGGGCAGGTAACGGTCCAGCTCCCGGGCGATGACGACCGGGTAGGCGCCGAACTCGTCGAGGACGGTGAGCGTAGTCTCGAGCAGGCCGTCGAGGGCGAAGAAGGCGTCGGGCAACGCTACGCGCCGGACGACGGAGTCCGAGACGTCGCCCTCGTTCCACTGTGCGCCCGCCAGCTCGCCGGCCATCCCGGCGTAGCCGCGGAGCAACACCATCATGCCGTTGATCCGTTCGGTGGAGCGCGAGTTCATCTTGTGCGGCATGGCCGAGCTGCCGACCTGCCCCGGCACGAAGCCCTCCGTCGCCAGTTCGATGCCGGCCATCAACCGTATCGTCACGGCGAGCGACGAGGGTGCCGCCGCGATCTGGACCAGCGCGGACAGCACGTCGAAGTCCAGCGAACGGGGGTAGACCTGGCCTACGGACGTCAAGCCGGCGGCGAAGCCGAGGTGGTGCGCGACCCTCCGCTCCAGGGACGCGAGCCGGGCCGGGTCGCCGTCGAGCAGGTCGAGCATGTCCTGCGACGTACCCATCGGACCCTTGATCCCCCGCAGCGGGTAGCGCGCCCGCAGGTCCTCGAGCCGCGCGTAGGCGACGAGCAGCTCGTCGGCGGCCGAGGCGAAGCGCTTGCCGAGCGTGGTGGCCTGTGCGGCGACGTTGTGGCTGCGCCCGGCCATCACCAGCTCGGCGTACTCGGCGGCACGGCGGGCGAGCCGGGCGAGGACCGCGACCGTCCGGTCCCGGACGTGCTCCAGGGAGAGCCGGATCTGCAACTGCTCGACGTTCTCGGTGAGATCGCGGCTGGTCATGCCCTTGTGGATGTGCTCGTGGCCGGCAAGCGCGCAGAACTCCTCGATGCGGGCCTTCACGTCGTGCCGGGCGACCCGCTCGCGGGCGGCGATCGACGCGAGGTCCACCTGGTCGACGACCCGCTCGTAGTCCTCCACGACCCCGTCGGGCACGGGGATGCCCAGGTCGCGCTGGGCTCGGAGCACGGCGATCCACAGCCGCCGCTCCAGCACGATCTTGTACTCGGGCGACCAGAGCCGGACGAGCTCCGCGCTCGCGTAGCGGGCGGCCAGGACGTTGGGGATCACGTCGGGCCAGGGTAGGCGCCGCACGGCGTGAGGGGACGAGAGGGCGGGACACCGTCATCCACTCACAGGCTGCGGAGCAGCACCTCCCGGGCGACGGCGCGCGGGTCGGGTTCGGCCTCGATCAGGGCGCTGATGACGGCCCCGTCGACACGGGAGACGAGGTCTCGCAGAGCGACGGGGTCGAGCGGGTGTCCGACCCGGCGCAGGATCTCGGCCAGCAGGGCGTCGAGCTCTCCGCGCAGGCGCCGCATCAGCGACGCCAGATAGGGCCGCCGGCCGGCCCCGACGAGCCGCTCGTAGCGCAGCAGCACCGCGTCCAGGCCGCCGTCGCGCGACTCGGGTCCGAGCAGCTGGTCGATCAACAGCTCGACGAGATCGGGTGGGGCGCAGCCGTCCGACCCCAGCCGGTCGAGCTGGGCGCGACCCTCCGCCAGCTCGTCGCGGCTGGTCCGCTCCACGGCCGCGGTCACCAGCGCGTCGAGGGACTCGAAGTAGTAGGTCGTGGACGCGAGCGGCAACCCGGCCTTCTCGGCCACGGCCCGGTGGCGCACGGCGTCGAAGCCGCCGGAGCGCAACAGTGCGGCGGCGGCGGCGACCAGCTCCAGCCGTCGCCGCTCGCCCTTGGCGGTGCCCATCGCGCCCTTGGCGGTGCCCACCGCGACAGTCTGCGGCTACAGGCGTCGGGCCAGGAACGCCAGGGTGGCGTCGAGCCGGTCCGCGAACGGCACCGGACCGCCGGCCGACCCGGCACTGGACTGCACGATCACCGTCCCCCCGGATGCGGTGGAGGCGCTGATCGCGCCGTCCGCCGGGCGTACGGCCTCGCCGGCCGGCAGGGAGGCGACGAGCAGGAGGCCGGCGGCGCTGCCGTCGGTGACCTTCAGGGTGAGGTAGCGCCCCGAGCCGGGCCGGCAGACGTCGGTGGTCGCCGCGGCCGGTGCGCCCGCCACCTCCGGGAGGGCCTGCTCCACCAGCGCCCGGACCGCGGGGTCCTGGCGATCGGCGCACGGAGTGGTGCCGGGGCCCAGCGGGACGGCGCCCGACCTTTCGGAACCGACTCCTGCTGAACCCACGTCGCCGGACGTGGAGTCCGCCGGTGGTGCGGCAGGCGCCTGGGCCAGCTCCGGCACGGCGACGTCACGGGCGGACCCGGCGGCGGGTGCGGCCGCGGTCGTCGCGTTCTCGACTCCACGCGGCAGCGCCACGCTCGCACCGATCACGGCCACCACCGCCACGGCGACGGCGCCACCGAGCAACGCCGAGCGGCGCCGGGCCGTGATCCGCCGCGACGCACCGACGACGTCGGTCTCGTCGAAGGCGGGCGGGGGCACGTCGGAGGCGGCGGCGCGGAACAGGGCCGCGATGCGGTCGTCGTCAGGCATGTCCCTTCCTCCTCGTCCGGGTCGTCATCCGGTCGTCATCCGGTCGTCATCCGGTCGGTCGCAGGTCGTCGAGAGCGTCACCCAGGACGGCACGCAGGGCTGCGAGCCCGTGCGCGGTCTGGCTCTTCACCGTGCCCTCGCTGCAGCCCAGCGCCGTGGCGGTGCCGGCGACGTCGAGCCCTTCGAGGTAACGCAGCACGAGCACGGCCCGCTGCCGGGGCGGCACCGAGCGCAGCCCGTCGACGAGGACGTGGCGGGTGGCCACCGCATCGGACGCCGACGCGACGGCGACGGTGACGTCGGGATCGGCGGTGGAGCGTTCGCGCCGCCACGGCCGCCGCGACTCGTCGACGACGGACCGGACCAGTGTGCGCCGCATCCACGCGTCGAGCGCGGCGCGGTCGCGGATACGCCGCCAGTGCCGGTGCAGCGCCACGAACGCGGCCTGCGTGTGGTCGTCGGCGCGGTGCCAGTCACCGCAGAGCAGGAACGCCGTGCGCCGGACGGCGTCGCGGCGGCCCCGGAAGTACTCGGCGAACTCCTGCTCCGCCTGCTCGTCCACGACCCCTCCCCTCCTCCCTCACGCTCCGGACGTGACGGCCGGGCGATACCGTTGCACGTCACTGCACTTGTCCCCCGTTCGGCGCAATGTCGTGACCTGCGCGTTACCGGCTGGAGAGCGGCTGGTTCAATCGGTGGCTGTGCGACCCACCTCACGAGCACGGCGGACGGCGGCGGTTCCTTCCGCCCCGATCGACCTGCGATCCGACACCGTCACCCGCCCGACGAAGGCGATGCGTACGGCGATGGCTGCCGCCGAGGTCGGCGACGACGTCCTGGACCGCGACCCCACCATGCGCCGGCTGGAGGAGCGCGTCGCCGGCCTGCTCGGTGCCGCCGACGCCCTGTGGACCCCCAGCGGCTCGATGGGCAACCTCATCGCGCTGATGCATCATTTGCGCCGCGGCGACGCCTTCCTCGCGCCCGCCGGCGCGCACGTCCTCGACGCCGAACTCGGTACCGCGGCCTGGCTCGCCGGCGGCATGCCGCGGCCCCTGGAGCACGACGGCGGACCCGGAAAGATCACTCCGGACGCCGTGCGCCGCGCCGCGGGCGCCGCCGGGCCCTACTACACGCTGCGGACCACGCTGCTGTGCCTGGAGAACACCCACAACGCCGCCGGTGGCGCCGTCACCGCACCCGAGGAGCACGCGGCGGTGGCCTCCGCGGCGCGCGCGGCGAAGCTGAAGGTGCACCTCGACGGCGCCCGCCTCTGGCACTCCGCCGTCGCGCTCGGGGTGCCGCCCGCGGCGCTCACCGTCGGCGCCGACACCGTCCAGGTGTGCCTGAGCAAGGGCCTCGGGGCGCCGGTCGGGTCGGTGGTGGCGGGATCGGTGGAGTTCACCGAGGACGCGCGCCGACTGCGCAAGATGCTCGGCGGCGGCGTCCGCCAGGGTGGCGTGCTGGCCGCGGCCGGGCTCGTCGCGCTCGACCGGATCGACCGGCTCGCCGAGGATCACGAACGCGCCCGCACCCTCGCCGAGGGCCTGCGCGAACGCGGCTGGGCGGTCACAGCCCCAGAGACCAACATCGTGCTCGTCGCCGTCGCCGATCTCGACGGCACGCTGCGCCGGTTCGAGAACGCGGCCGTGCGGGCGTCGTCGATGGCGGGGCAGGTGCGGCTGATGACCCACGCCGACCTCACCGACGCCGACATCACCGCGGTCCTCGACCGGATCGGCCCGATCGTGGCGGCGCCGCGGGCGCCGGTGCGTGCCGGGCGCTGAGCCCTACCCGGCCAGCCACGATCCCAGCCGTCGCAGGGCCTCCCGCACGTCGGCGGTCGACCCGGCGCACGAGACGCGGATCCAGCGCCGGCCCTGCACGGGATCGAAGTCCAACCCCGGCGCCAGCGCGACACCGGTGTCGGCGAGCAGGCGGTAGATCCAGTCCATCGAGTCCGACGTCAGGTGCGAGACGTCCGCGTAGACGTAGAACGCGCCGTCGGGCGGGGCGACACGGCTGATACCGAGCTGCGCGAGCCCGTCGAGGAGCAGGCCGCGGTTGACCGCGTACCGGGCGACGTGGGCGTCGACCTCGGCGTAGCTCTCCGGCGTGAACGCCCCCAGGGCCGCGAGCTGTGGCAACGCGGGCGGGCAGACGGTGAAGTTGCCGGCCAGGCAGTCCGCCGCACGCAGTAGCCGCGGCGGGAGCAGCAGCCAACCCAGCCGCCAGCCCGTCATCGAGAAGTACTTGGAGAAGGAGTTGACGACGATCGCCTCTCGGGACGTGCGCCACGCGCACGTCGTCGCGGGGGCGCCCGGGTAGGAGATGCCGTGGTAGATCTCGTCGCTGACGAGCTGGACGCCGGTGCCCTCGCAGTACTCCGCGAGGGCCGCGAGCTCGGCGGGATCGAGGACCGTGCCCGTCGGGTTGGCCGGGCTCGCGACGACCAGGCCGGCCACCGGCTCGTCGAGGGCCTCCAGCATGGCGACGGTCGGCTGGTAACGCGTCTGCGGCCCACACGGCAACTCGACGACCTCGCACCCCAGCGCGGTGAGGATGTTGCGGTAGCAGGGGTAGCCGGGACGGGCCATCGCGACACGGTCGCCGGCGTCGAACGCGGCGAGGAACGCGAGCAGGAACCCGCCCGACGAGCCGGTGGTCACCGCGACCTGCCCGGCCGGGACGTCGAGGTCGTAGGTGCGGGCGTAGTGCCCGGCGATCGCGGCCCGCAGTTCCGCGGCCCCCAGCGCCACGGTGTAGCCGAGCACCTCTCCCGCGAGCGCCGCCGTCGCCGCCTCCCGCACCCCGGCCGGAGCGGGGGTGCTGGGCTGACCGGCCGAGAGGTTCACCAGGTCACCGTGGGTGCGCTGCCGTTCCCCCGCCGCGGCCCAGATGTCCATGACGTGGAACGGGGGGATCATGGCGCGGCGCGCGACACGGAGGCTCGCGGTCGGGATCGTCACGGGCCCAGCGTATGCGCTCCACGCCGGACTGGTACCGAGCCGCGGCCCGGCTGGGGACACGCCGGGCCGGGTCGTGGGCGGATATCGAGATCCCGGCCCTTGCGACCGCGCACGGGCAGCTCAGCCTGCGGCGGGGGTGGCGACCTCGCCGCGGACCGCGCGGAGGGCGATGTCGGTGCGATGGTGGGAGCCGGCGAGACGAACGGCACCGACCCGAACGTAGGCGTCGTCCCGCGCCGCGGCGAGGTCGGGGCCGGTGCCGACGACCGACAGCACCCGGCCCCCGCACGACACGACTGCCCCGTCGTCGCGGCGACGCGTGCCGGCGTGCAGGACACCGTCGGCGTCGGCGCCGGTGATCACGTCACCGACCCGCGCCGGGCCGGGATAGCCCTCCGCCGCGACCACGACGGTGACGGCAGCGCCGTCGACCCACTGCACCGGCGGCCGCCCGCCGAGTGTGCCCGTGGCGGTGGCGTGCAGCAGCCCGGCGAGCGGGGTGCGCAGCAGGGCGAGCACGACCTGGGTCTCCGGGTCGCCGAACCGGCAGTTGAACTCCACCACCGCCGGGCCGTCAGCGGTGAGTGCCAGCCCCGCGTACAACAGGCCGGAGAACGGCGTGCCGCGACCGACGAGCTCCGCCGCGACCGGCGCCACGACGTCGGCGACCAGGTCGTCGGCCAGCGACGGCGACGCCCAGGGCAGCGGTGCGTAGGCCCCCATGCCACCGGTGTTGGGGCCGGAGTCGTCGTCTCCGACGCGTTTGAAGTCCTGCGCCGGCAGCAGCGGCACCACCGTTCCACCGTCGACGAGGCAGAACAGCGACACCTCGGGCCCGTCGAGGAACGTCTCGAGCAGCACCGGATGACCGTCGTCGAGAAGGGTGCGGGCATGCGCGCGGGCGAGATCGAGATCCGGGGTGACGACGACGCCCTTGCCGGCCGCCAACCCGTCGTCCTTGACGACGTAGGGCGGGGCGAACCGGGCAAGGGCGGCGTCGAGGCGGGCCGGGTTGTCCACGATCTCCGAGTGCGCCGTCGCCACCCCGGCCGCCGCCATGACGTCCTTCGCGAAGCTCTTCGACCCCTCGATCCGGGCGGCCTGCGCACTCGGGCCGAAGCAGGCGATCCCGGCCGCCCGGACGGCGTCGGCCACTCCTGCGACCAGCGGCACCTCGGGCCCGACGACGACGAGATCGGCTTTCCACGCCAGCCCCAGCGCGGCCACGGCGGCGCCGTCGCGCACATCGAGGCCGAGCTGCTCGGACACCGTCGCCGTGCCGGCGTTGCCCGGGGCGCAGGCCAGCGCGGTCACCCCGGGGTCCTGCGCCATGGTGAGGACGAGGGAGTGCTCACGAGCACCGGAGCCCACCACGAGGACGCGCACGTCGACGATCGTAGGGACCCGCCGTATCGGGCCCCGCGCCGCGTCGGCCGTTCACCATCTCCACCCGGCGCCGACGCCTCAGCGTGACCGGGTCGTCGCCCGACCGCATGATGGTGCGCACATGTCGATCCCCCAGCCCCGCCGCACCCAGCCCCGCCGCACCCAGCCCCGCCGCGCTGTCCTGCGTGGCCTCACCGCCGCTGGTGCGCGCGCTCGACCGGGCCGGGCTCAACAAGCGCAACGCGCCGGTGTTCGTGCAGTCGTTCGAGACCACCAACCTGGAGGTCCTGCCCAGCCGCGACCTGAAGGTGCCGCTCGTACAGCTCATCGCCGGCAGCGGGGTGCCGTTCGACCTGCTCGCGGCGAGCGACCCGCGCACCTGCACCGGCCTGATCACCCCGGCCGGCCTGGCGGAGATCGCGAGCTACGCCGCCGGCATCGG
>JAYSXW010000566.1:0-7388 GCA_043716935.1 Pseudonocardia sp. | reverse complement strand
GAGCGCGACGGTGTGGCGGCGCACGTCGAGCCCGGCCAGGCGGGCGGCCTCGGGATTGCCCCCGATGGCGAACGTCCGCCGGCCGAACGTCGTGCGGTTGAGCACCACCCAGCCGACCAGCACCACCGCGGCGAACAGGTAGACGAGCAGCGGTACGCCCAGCAGGCGGGCGGTGGCGATGGCGGCGATCGTCGGGTCGGTGACGATCTGGCTGCGCCGCCCGGAGATCCGCTCCGCCAGGCCCTGCGCGGAGATCAGCATGGCCAGGGTGACGATGAACGGCACGATCCGCCCGTAGGCGATGAGCAGGCCGTTGACCAGTCCCGCGCCCGCGCCGACGGCGAGCGCGCACAGAACCATGACCACCGGCCCGAACGACTGGGTCGCGACGGTGGTGGCCCACACCGACGCGAGCGCCATCAGCTTGCCGACCGACAGGTCGATGCCCCCGCCGATGATCACGAAGGTGACCCCGACAGTGATCACCCCGATGATCGACGCCGAGGTGAGGATCGTCAACAGGTTCGACGTGGTGGCGAACGTGTCGGCGGTGGCTACCCCGACCACGCACAGCAGCACGAGCACCGCGACGAGCCCGAGGTTGCGGCCCACCCCGCTGTCCAGGGCCCGCGCCAGCCGCGATCCCGACGGGCCTGCCCGGCGGGCCGCCGCTTCCACCCGCCCCCGCTCGTCGGCGGCCGGTGTGACGAGTCCCTGCTCAGACATGTGCCGCTCCCCTGCCTTCGTTGCGGTCGTCGCTGCGGGTCATGACGAGATCGAGCACCCGGGCCTCGTCGAGCTCCTCGCTCGGCGCGGTGTGCACCACCCGGCCCTCGCGCACCACCAGCACCCGGTCGGCCAGCCCCAGCACCTCGGGCACCTCGCTGGACACCAGCACCACCGCGACGCCCCGGGACGCCAGCTCACGGATCAGCGCGTAGATCTCGGTGCGCGCGCCGACGTCGACGCCGCGGGTGGGTTCGTCCAGCAGCAGGACGTCGCAGCCGCGCAGCAGCCAGCGGGCGAGCACGACCTTCTGCTGGTTGCCGCCCGACAGGGTGCGCACCGCGCGGGACGGATCGGCCGGGCGGACGTCGAGCTGCGCCGTCACCGCGCCCGCCGCGGCCCGTTCGGCACCTTCGCGCACGAATCCGGCCCGGGCGAACCGACCGATGCTCGACAGCGAGACGTTGCGGTACACCGGCTCGTGCAGCAGCAGGCCCTGGCTCTTGCGCTCCTCGGGGCACAGACCCACGCCGGCGCGCACGGCGGCGGCGACCGAGCCCGTCCGCAGCGCCCGCCCGCGCACGGCCACCGTGCCCGCACCGCGGCGCCGGGCCCCGTAGACGGTCTCCAGGATCTCCGAGCGGCCCGAGCCGACCAGCCCGGCCAGCCCGACGACCTCACCCGCGTGCACGGTGAACGACACGTCGGCGAACTCGCCGTCGCGGCCCAGGCCCTCGACCTGCAGGACGGGCTGCCCGGCGGGGCGGGCCGGGCGGGGCGGGAACACGTACTCGATCGACCGACCCGTCATCAGCCGGATCACCTCGGCCGTGGGCGTCGTGCGCGCCGGGAGGTTGCGGGCGACGGTGCGCCCGTCCTTGAGCACCGTGACGCGGTCGCCGATCGCGCGGATCTCGTCGAGCCGGTGGGAGATGTAGACCACCGCGATGCCCTCGGCGGTCAGCTCGCCGATCACCCGGAACAACGTGGCGACCTCCTGCGGGTCGAGTACCGCGGACGGCTCGTCCATGACGATCAGCCGCGCGTCGCGGGCCAGCGCGCGGGCCATGCTGACCACCTGCTGCCCCGCGGCGGAGAGCCGGCCCAGCTCGCGTCCGGCCGGGATCTCGGGGTGGCCCAGGCGCCGCAGCAGTGCGCGGGTGACGTCCTGCGCGGCGCGCGGGCGGGTGAAGCCGAGCCGGGCCGGCTCGTGGCCGAGCACCACGTTCTCGGCCACGCTCAGACCGGGCACCAGGTCGAGCTCCTGGTGGATCGTGGCGATGCCGGCGGCGTCGGCGGCGTGCGGCGAGCCGAACGCCATCTGATTCCCGGCCAGGACGATCTCGCCTGCATCCGGGCGGTGGGCACCGGCCAACACCTTGATCAGCGTCGACTTGCCGGCCCCGTTCTGGCCGAGCAGGCAGTGCACCTCGCCGGCCTCGACGTCGAGGTCCACGCCGTCCAGGGCCCGGACGCCCGGGAACACCTTGACGATCCCGCGCATCGTGAGCAGCGGCGTCATCGGTCGTCTCCACTCCGTCGTGGTCGGTCCGTCCTGGCGGTCTGGCGGTCTGGCGGTCTGGCGCGAAACGTAGAAGCGTTGACCAGTGCCGTACAACGTCGCAATACTGCCGGTTCGAGTTATTTTTCCGACGTAATCGAGCTGTGATGCTGCCGATCCCGCCCCTGCGCCTGACCGCACCGACCGGGCCCGGCCGGGCCGACGCCACCACCACCTTGAGCACCGTCGCCCGGCTCGTCGCGTCGGGCACCGCGGTGAGCCGGGCCGACCTCGTCCCGGCCACCGGTCTCGCCCGCACGACCGTCAGCAGCGCCGTCGACGAGCTGTTGCGACGCGGGCTGCTACGCCCGGACGGCACCCGACCCACCCCCGGACGCGGCCGCCCGGCCGACCGGCTCGCACTCTCCCCCGACGGCGGGCACGTCCTGCTCGCCGACGTCGGCGCGCGGGGCGCGCACCTGGCGGTGGCCGACCTCAGCCAGCGGGTGCTGGCCCACACCCACGTCGACGTCGATGTCCGGGACGGGCCGGACGCCGTGCTGGACGTCGTCGAGAGCCACTTCGCCGAGCTCTGCGCCCGCGTCACCGGGGCCGTGCACGTGCGGGCGGTGGTGATCGGGCTGCCCGGCCCCGTGGACGGTCACCTCGGCGTGCCGGTCCGGCCGCCGATCATGCCGGGATGGCACTCCTACCCCGTGGCCGCGCGGCTGACCGCCGCCCACGGCTGCCCGGTGATCCTGGAGAACGACGTCAACCTGCGGGCTCTCGGCGAGGCCCGCGCCCTGCCGCCCGACCAGGCGCCGCTGCTGTTCGTCAAGGTCGGCACCGGGATCGGCGGCGGTCTGATCACGCGGGAGGGGGTGCTGCACCACGGCGCCGACGGCGCAGCGGGCGACATCGGGCACGTCCGCGTCCGCGGCGGCCCGGACGTCGCCTGCGTCTGCGGGAACGTCGGCTGCATCGAGGCCGTGGCCTCGGCCGGCGCCATAGCCCGCCGCATCGGCGAGGACAGGGCCCGCCGCATCGGCGAGGACAGGGCCCGCCGCGTCGGCGGGGACGGGGACGTGGCCGACCTGCGCGCGCTCGTCGCCCGCGGCGACCCGACTGCGGTGGCCGCGGTGCGGGAGGCCGCCGGGCTCATCGGCGAGGTCGTCGCCACCCTGGTGCACTTCTACAACCCCGCCCGCGTGACGCTCGGCGGTTCGCTGTCGGCAGCGAGCGACGAGCTGCTGGCCGGCGTGCGCAGCGTCGTCTACCAGCGGGCCCTGCCCCTGGCCACCCGCAACCTGGTGCTCACCAACAGCGTGCTCGGCGAGTACGCCGGTCTCGCCGGAGCGCTGGTGCTGGGGATCGAGCGGGTCCTGTCGGCCGAGGAGATCGGCTCGCTGCTGGCCCGCACCCGCACGCCGTGAGCGTGTCCACTCGACGCGGAGAATGTCGACGAGCGCGGGTCAAGCCGGACGGCGTCGCAACACGAGCGCGACAGCGACAGTTCCGGCAACAACCGCGGCGGTGACGAAGGCGGCCACATGACCGGGGCCTCCTCCCTCCGACCCGCCACTGGTCAGCGAGGCCACGGTGACCAGCACGGCGACCCCGAGGGCCGTCCCTGTCTGGGCGGCGGTGTCGACCGCACCCGCCGCCGTGCCCTGTCGCGTCGGGGGCAGGGCGGCGGTCGCGGCGTAGGTGGAGGTCACCGCGGCCCAGGACGATCCCAGCCCGGCCAGGGCCACCGCAGCGGCCAGCACCGGAAGCGAACGCACGGCCGTGGCGGCGGCCAGCGCGCCCATGGCCACGGTCACAACAGCGAGCCCGGCAGCCATCCCGAGATGTTCCGGGCGCCGCAGCCAGAAGTTCCCAGCGAGCGACCCGACCACCACCATCACCGAGAACGGGAGCAGTACCAGGCCCGTGACCAACGGGCAGAATCCGAACACATCCGCGGCGACCAGGGCCACCAGCGTGCCCGACGCACTCGTCGTCGCGGTGTTGACGAAGGCGACGCCGTTCGCGCGCAGGAAGCGCCGGTGGGTGAGCGCCGACCAATCCAGCAGCAGGTCCCGGCCATACCGCTGGGTCAGCAGGAACCCGCCGAGCAGCACCGCCCCAGCCGCGGTGGGGATGCGCGGCACCTGCATGCTCATCGGCGGCGCGCCGGCCGGGGCCGAGTTCACCGCCGACCACCTCTCGACGCTCTGGGGCAAGAGCACTGTCGGCGTCCTCGGGGGCGGTGGCCGCAGCGGTGCGGTCGTGAAGCCCGTTCCGACCATGCCCCACTGACCCGGCGAGGAAGGCCGATCAGGAGCGGACGGGGTCCGGCTCGGGCTCGAAGATCGCCTCGATCGGCTCGTCGAACAGGCGGGCTATTCTGAACGCCAGCGGGAGGCTGGGGTCGTAGCGGCCGGTCTCCAGCGCGTTGACGGTCTGGCGTGACACGTCGAGCCGGTCGGCCAGAGTGCCCTGGGTCCAGCTTCGGCTCTCCCGCAGGACCTTGAGCCGGTTCTTCACGACTTCGAGGTGAACGCCGACGCCAGGGCCCAACCCATCATGCCGGCGCCGTAGATGATCCATCCGGCGGCGGGCAGGGCGAGCCCCGCGACGCCGAGGAAGCCCACGGTCAGCGACGCGATCATCGCGACGGCGAAGCCGACGACGAGGCCCTGCAGCAGCAGTCCCCGCTGGTAGTCGTCCACGCGCCGGACGTGCCGGACCACGGCGCGCACCATCCAGACGGCCGGGACGACCGGCAGCAGGGCCAGCAGATAACGCCAGGGGTTGGAGCCGTCCAGGTCGCCCCAGATGACGACGGCGGCCAGCACCACGAGGTAGCCGACCATGCCGGGCCAGAAGTCCCGGTGGTAGGAGTGGGACCGCACGGTGTCGCCGCGGGCCTTGTCGCGGGCTTTGTCAAGGTTGCTTGTCATGTTGCCAGCATGCCTTTCTCGTCCAAGGGTGTCAAGGGAGCTTGTCAGCTTCCGAGAACCCATCACCCACCGAGCCACACATTGTTACTCCATTTGCGCGTTAGATATGTGCCCGACGATCGCAATGTTTTGTTGCGCCGGATCCAGGCAACAGGGTGGCGAGGGCTCGCACGGGCAGCCCACTTCGACAGTAGAGGAACGACGTGACGAGCTATCTCGCCCAGACGAACGACGGGGGCGGCTTCGACGCCCTCCAGAGCCTGCAGAGCGGGTTCACCCAGCTCATCAGCTACCTGCCCCAGCTCATCGGCGCGCTGCTGGTGCTGCTGATCGGCTACATCATCGCCAAGATCCTGGACAAGGCGGTCACGAAGCTGCTGCAGAAGGCGCGGCTCGACGAGCGGCTCAAGTCCAACGCGGGCGGCCGGTACGTGGAGCAGGCCAGCCCTGGCGGCAGCCCGTCGCGACTGGTGGGTGGCGTCCTGTTCTGGGTGATCATGATCTTCGTGATCTCCTCGGCGGCCAGCATCCTGGCCATCCCGGCGATCACCAACTTCGTGAACCTGGCGGTCGGCTACCTGCCCAACGTCATTGCCGCACTGCTGATCTTCATCGTCGCCGCCGCCGTCGCCGGTGCGGTGGGCGCTCTCGTGCACCGCACCATGGGGGACACCCCGACCGGCCGGATCGTGCGCGCGGCGGCACCCGCGCTGATCATGGCCATCGCCGTGTTCATGATCCTCACCCAGCTCGGCATCGCGCCGGCGATCGTGACCGCCACCTACATCGCCCTGATCGGCGCCACCGCGCTGGCCGCGGCACTCGCCTTCGGTCTCGGCGGCCGCGACGCCGCTGCCGACGTCATCAACTCGGGTTACCGCCGTGCGCAGGATCAGAGCGACCAGGTGAAGCAGGACCTCGCGATCGGCAAGGAGCGCGCCCAGAGCGATGCCCAGCACGCCCAGCAGGCCGTCGCCGAGCACGCTTCTCAGGACGACACGACCCGCTCGGACACCGGCTCCTACCCGAACACCGACGCCACCCCGACCAGCCCGATGGGGTCCTACCGCCCCTGACGACCCGCCGGATCCCGAACGGGACCGGCCGCGCGACCCGAGTGACCAACGAGCCCCCGGGGACCCGGGGCATCAGGAGAGGTTTCGAATGATCAGCCAGGATCAGATCCGCAACATCATCGGCGCCACCGCGTACGACAACGACGGTGAGAAGGTCGGCAACGTCTACTACGAGACCGACACCGACGGTGTCCGCTCCGGTCGCGACGACACCGAGCGCTGACATGCAGATCCCCAAGGACCAGATCCTGGAGTTCCTGCGCTCCCGCGGCGACCACGACAAGGCCGGGCAGGCCGAGAACGAGCTGCCCGACCAGGTCGACACGGACAACGACTCCGGGCTGCTGGGCAAGTTCGGCATCGATCCCCAGCAGCTGCTGGGTGGGCTGGGCGGCAAGCTCGGCTTCTGACCGACACGACAGCAGCGGGGCGGTGGGCGCAATCGGCCTGCCGCCCCGCTGCTGTCGGAGAACACCCGAACACACACTGCGGCGGACGAGGACGGGCGATCACCATGAAGGTGCGGAATCCGGATCCTTCCGACGACCTGGCACCTGGAAGGACACTCCGACCATCGGGCGACACGGCGAGCTGTTGGGTCATGTCGATGCGGTGTTGTTCAGCGAGGTCACCGGGCGCGCCACCTGGGCCGAAGTACGGGGGCGTCGGCACACCGCACTGGTGCCCCTCGACCACGCCGACCACGACGACCACGCCGGCACCGAACTGCACGTGCCCTACAGCGCCGAGCAGCTCGCGCAGGCACCTCACCACGATCCGGCGAGGCGCCTCGACCCCCGCCAGGAGCAGGAGCTCTACCTCCACTACGGGCTGCCGTGGGGCACGTCGGTCCCGGCACCGGCGGGTCCGTCGACCGAGCAGGCGCATGTCGGGACCGACCGCGGCACAGCGGGGACGGTGCGCTCCGAGGAGCAGCTGCGGATCGCCGTCGAACGTCGCCCGTACGCCCGGAAGCGGCTCGTCACCCACATCGTGACCGAGGACCGGACGTTCACGGTGCCGGTGCGCCGCCCGGAGGTGCGCCTCGAAGCCGTCCCACTCCGTGACCCGGGCACCGATGGCCCCGACCGGCAGGACGAGCTTCGGGAGGACGTCCACGAGACGGTCCTGTACGGCGAG
>JAYSXW010000565.1:0-7390 GCA_043716935.1 Pseudonocardia sp. | reverse complement strand
ACCGGTCACGCTGCGGCGGCCAACCAAGGTCGCATAAAGATTTCCTTATATCATTGTTGATCCGTTAAGGCCGCGCGGCTATAGGGGCCGCCAACGGATTCCCCACACCAGGACCTGAGATGACCGACTACGTCGTGAAAGACCTTTCGCTGGCCGGCTTCGGCCGCAAGGAAATCGATATCGCCGAAACCGAGATGCCGGGCCTGATGGCCACGCGCGCCGAGTTCGGCAAATCGCAGCCGCTGAAGGGCGCGCGCATCGCCGGCTCGCTGCACATTACCATCCAGACCGCGGTGCTGATCGAGACTCTGCAGGCCCTGGGCGCCGACGTGCGCTGGGCGTCGTGCAACATCTTCTCGACCCAGGACCACGCCGCCGCCGCCATCGCGTCCACCGGCACGCCAGTCTTCGCCATCAAGGGCGAGAACCTCATCGAGTACTGGGAATACGCCCACAAGATCTTCGAGTGGTCCGACGGCGGCTACCCGAACATGATCCTCGACGACGGCGGCGACGCCACCCTGCTGATCCACAAGGGCGTCGAGTACGAGAAGACCGGCGTCGTCCCGACCGTCGAGGACGACGACCTGTCGGTCTCCCACGAGTACCGCGTCATCCTCGATACGCTGCGCCGCGCGCTCGCCGACGACCCGCAGCGTTGGACCACGGTCGCCTCCGACATCCGGGGCGTCACCGAGGAGACCACCACCGGAGTACACCGGCTCTACCAGCTCGCCGAGCGGGGCGAGCTGCTGTTCCCGGCGATCAACGTCAACGACTCGGTCACCAAGAGCAAGTTCGACAACGTCTACGGCATCCGGCACTCGCTGATCGACGGCCTCAACCGCGCCACCGACGTCCTCATCGGCGGCAAGGTCGCGCTGGTCTGCGGCTTCGGTGATGTCGGCAAGGGCTCGGCGGCGGCGTTGGCCGGCCAGGGTGCCCGCGTGATCGTCTCCGAGGTCGACCCGATCTGCGCGCTCCAGGCGCTGTTGCAGGGCTTCCAGGTCGCGACGCTGGAATCGACCATCGAGAAGGCCGACATCATCGTCACCACCACGGGCAACAAGGACATCATCACCACCGAGGCGCTGTCGCGGATGAAGCACCAGGCGATCGTCGCCAACGTCGGTCACTTCGACAACGAGATCGACGTCGCCGGCCTGGGCCGGATCCCCGGCATCATCAAAATCAACATCAAGCCGCAGGTGGACGAGTGGGTGTTCCCGGACGGGCACTCGATCATCCTGCTGTCCGAGGGTCGCCTGATGAACCTGGGCAACGCCACCGGACACCCCTCGTTCGTGATGAGCAACAGCTTCGCCAACCAGGTCATCGCCCAGGTGGAGCTGTTCACGAAGTACGAGGAGTACAACAAGGACGTCTACCGGCTGCCCAAGCACCTCGACGAGAAGGTCGCCAAGATCCACGTCCTGGCGCTGGGCGGGGAGCTGACCAAGCTCAGCAAGGACCAGGCCGAGTACATCGGTGTGGACGTCGAGGGCCCGTTCAAGCCGGAGCACTACCGGTACTGACCGGCCGGGCGCGGATGTCGCGGTCACGGCCGCGACATCCGCGCGCGACCCACGTCAGCGCAGCAGCGCCGCCGGGTCGATCGTGACCGGGAACGGTTCGGTGAGCACGAGCAGCTGGCCGGGCCCCGCGCGGCCGGCCTCGACGTGGCGCCGGTCGGCACCGAGCCGTTACGCCACGACGTGCGGCGGGTCCAGCTCCACCCGCAGAGAGACCGGGATGCCGGCCTGGGCGCAGACACCGGGCTCGCGGAACCGGTCGTCGGAGCGCGACGACGGCGACCCGACCTCCCCGATCAACGCCACCCGCTCAGCCGGGAAGTCGCTCAGCTCCGCGTCGCCCGGGATGGTGGTCATCGCACTCCCTTCGCCGCGGGTCGCCCCAGGCTACCGGCCCCGAGCCCGCTCACGGCATCATCTCGCGGTGTGGGAGCACTGGTCGTCGTCGAGGGCCTCGACGGCGCGGGCAAGGCGACGTTGACCCGAGCGCTC
This sequence comes from Pseudonocardia sp., assembly GCA_043716935.1. Taxonomy (GTDB): domain Bacteria; phylum Actinomycetota; class Actinomycetes; order Mycobacteriales; family Pseudonocardiaceae; genus Pseudonocardia. Next base: position 5,366 of record JAYSXW010000565.1, on the reverse strand, counting down.
GCAGCGGCCGTCGACGGGCGCGTGGCCCGGTTCGCGTTCCCCCGCTACGAGCTCGACGTGCACGCGGCGCTGGTCCGCGACGCCCTCTACGGTCGGATGGGGGATCTCGCCGACTCCGTGCACGGCATGGCGGTGCTGTTCGCGCTGGACCGCCGGGCAGCGGCCGACGAGCTGCGTGCCGCCGTCCCCGAGCACGATCTCGTGCTCGTAGACCGCTACGTCGCCTCCAACGCCGCCTACGGCGCGGCGCGGCTGCACCAGGGCGCCGAGGGGGAGTTCGCGGGCTGGGTCACCGCGCTGGAGATCGACCGTTTCCGGATCCCCGCCCCCGACCATCAGCTGCTGCTCGCCGTGCCGCGCGTCGTCGCCGCGGAGCGGGCGGCACACCGCGAACGCACCGAGCCCGGACGCGAGCGCGACGCCTACGAGTCCGACGACGCCCTGCAGGAACGCACCGGTGCCGTCTACGCGGCGCTCGCGGCGGCGGGGTGGCTCTCCCCCTGGACGGTGCTGGACGGCGCCGCGCCCCTGGACGTCGACGCGCTGGCCGCTGCGCTCCTCGGGTAGGCGACCACCTCCTACACGGTGGCCGACCAGGCAATGGGATGCTTCGAAGATGAAGTCGCGGGTTCTGGTGGTAGACGACGACCCGGCCCTGGCCGAGATGCTCACCATCGTGTTGCGGGGTGAGGGGTTCGACACCGCCGTCGTCGGCGACGGCACGCGCGCGCTACCGGCCGTGCGCGAGCTGCGGCCCGACGTCGTGCTGCTCGACCTGATGCTGCCCGGCATGAACGGAATCGACGTCTGCCGGGCCATCCGCTCCGAGTCGGGGGTGCCGATCGTCATGCTGACGGCGAAGACCGACACGGTCGACATCGTGCTGGGGCTGGAGTCGGGCGCCGACGACTACGTCGTGAAGCCGTTCAAGCCCAAGGAGCTCATCGCCCGCATCCGGGCGCGCGTGCGCCGCACGGAGAACGAGCCGGCCGAGCAGCTCGCGATCGGCGACATCACCATCGACGTGCCGGCCCACCAGGTCGTGCGTGAGGGCGAGCAGATCGCGCTCACGCCGCTGGAGTTCGACCTGCTCGTCGCCCTGGCCCGCAAGCCGCGCCAGGTGTTCACCCGCGAGGTGCTGCTGGAGCAGGTCTGGGGCTACCGGCACGCCGCCGACACCCGTCTGGTCAATGTTCACGTACAGCGGCTGCGTTCCAAGGTGGAGCGCGACCCGGAGCACCCCGAGGTCGTGCTGACCGTCCGCGGCGTCGGGTACAAGGCAGGCCCCCCGTGACCTGCCCGCCGTGAACCTGCGCGCCGTCAGTCCGCCCGCGGTGAATCGGGCGCTCGCGCAACTCCGGCAGTTCGCGCTGGAGCTGGTGGAGGCGTTCAACGCCGTCTGGCGGCGGTCGCTGCAGCTGCGGGTGGTGATCAGCACCCTCGCGCTGTCGACGGCGGTCGTGCTCGTGCTCGGTTTCGTCATCCAGACCCAGATCGCCAACCGCGTCCTGCAGGCCAAGCTCGACGACGCCCAGACGCGGATCGCGTCGGGCACCGCACTGTTGGAGCGGGAGCTCTCGGGCGTCGACCCCAACCGCGACGGTGCCCAGGGCGAGCTCAACAACGCCCTCGACCGGCTCACCAACGCGAGCGCCGCCGACGCGTCGGCCTCGCCCGCTGCCGGCGAGTTCCGGGCGGTGCTCGCCACCCCGGAGGGCGCGGGCGACGTCGCGGCCGGGCGCCTGGAGGACGTGCCGGGCGACATGCGCAGCGCGGTGGGACGCGGCGCGCTGGCGTCCCGGTTCGTCACCGTCGTCGACGCCGGCGCCCGGACCAAGACGCTCATGATCGGCCGTCCGGTGCGCACCGCCAACGGCGACCTGCAGTTCTACCTGCTGTTCCCGCTCAGCGCCGAGGAGCGCACGCTGGGGCTGGTGCAGAGCACGCTGATCGTCGGCGGGTTGATCCTGCTGCTGCTGCTCGCCGGCATCGCCAGCCTCATCACGCGGCAGGTCGTGCGGCCGGTGCAGCTCGCCGCGGAGATCGCCGAACGCTTCGCCGACGGCCACCTCGACGAGCGACTGCCCGTCATCGGCGACGACGAGCTCGCGCGCCTGGGCGAGTCCTACAACGAGATGGCCGGCAGCATCCAGAACCAGATCGAGCAGCTGGAGGAGTTCGGGGCGCTGCAGCGCCGGTTCACCTCCGACGTCAGCCACGAGCTGCGCACCCCGTTGACGACCGTCCGGATGGCGGCCGACGTCCTCTACGCCTCCCGCGACCAGCTGCTGCCTGCCCTGCGCCGCAGCTCCGAGCTGCTCGTCACCGAGCTCGACCGGTTCGAGGCGCTGTTGGGCGACCTGCTGGAGATCAGCCGCCTCGACGCCGGCGTCGCCGACCTGGGTGTCGAGAGCGTCGACGTGCGGGGCGTGGTGATGCGCGCGGTGGAGGCCGTGCGTGGGGTCGCCGACGAGTCCGCCACGCCGCTGCGGCTCGATCTGCCCGCCGGCGTCCACGCCGAGGTCGACCCCCGCCGGGTCGAGCGGATCGTGCGCAACCTCGTCGCCAACGCCGTCGACCACGGCGAGGGACGGCCCGTCGTCGTGACGTTGCGGGCCGACGAGGACGCCGTCGCGGTGCTGGTGCGCGACCACGGCGTCGGGCTGCGGCCCGGCGAGGCGCAGCTGGTGTTCAACCGGTTCTGGCGGGCCGAGGAGTCGCGCGCCCGGCGCAGTGGCGGCAGCGGCCTCGGGCTCTCCATCGCCGTCGAGGACGCACGCCTGCACGGCGGCTGGCTGCAGGCCTGGGGCGAGGTCGGCGTCGGGGCGGCGTTTCGGCTGACCCTGCCGCGCGTCTCGGGCGCCGTCCTCGCCACCAGCCCGCTGCCGCTCGGCCCGGAACCGGCGGCGGAGCTGGACCCGGCCGCGTCCACGATGGTGGCGACGCCACCCCGTGGGCGTCCGGTGGCCGCCGTCGTGCCGTCGTGGTCGGCCGGCGACGCGGTGGAGGAGCCGTGAGGCGCCTCGTCGTCGCGCTGGTGGTGCTCCTGGCCGCCGTGGGCTGCGCAAGTGTCCCCGAGAGCTCGCCCGTGCAGGTGCTGCGCCAGGTCGGGGAGGGCGAGGCCGCGCTCCCGCCCGGGCCCGTCGACGGCAGCAACCCGCTCGACCTCGTCCGCGACTTCGTCCTCGCCTCGGGCAGCAGCACCGACAAGCACGGCTCCGCCCGCCGGTTCCTCGCTCTGGACGCCACCTGGGACGACGCGGCGAGCCTCACCGTCCTCGACGGCCAGTTCGACACGGTGCCCGCGCCCGGACCCCAGGACCGTGGATCCGAGATGTCCACGATCCGCATCCGCGGCACCGCGGTCGGACGCGTCAGCTCGTCAGGGTCGTTCGAGCCGGGACAGTCGGCGTTCGAGCGCGATGTCACGGTCGTGCGACGCGACGGCCAGTGGCGCATCTCCAGCCTGCCCGACGGCGTCGTGGTCACCCAGTCGCTGTTCCGTGACAACTACCGGCAGGTCCGCACGTACTTCGTCGACCCCGTCCGCCGCCTCGCGGTCGCCGACCTGCGCTACCTGCCCGGCAACCCGGCGAGCGCGCAGGCCTCGCGCGCACTGGAGCTGCTGCTCGCCGGGCCGTCCGGGGCGATGCTCGGGGCCGTGGTGTCGCTGCTGCCCGCCGAGGCCCGGCTCCGCTCCAACATCACCGTCGACTCCGAGGGCGCCCTGATCGTCGACCTCACCCGTCTCGGTGACCTCGACCGGCCCGCCCGCGAGCTGCTCGCCGCCCAGGTCGTCATGACACTCACCGAGGTCAACGTCGCGCGGGTGCGCCTGCTGGTGGACGGCGAGCCGCTGCTGCCCGACCGTCCCGAGCTCACCCGCGCCGACGTCGCTGCGCAGGCCGGGGAGGTGCAGCCCGGGGCCGACGTGCCCGGCCTCGTCGTCACCGGGGGAACGGTGCGGCGATTGACCGATCCCGACGCCGACGCACCGCTGCCGGGCCCCGTGGGCAACCGCGAGGTCGACGTCGAGTCCGCCGCGTCCAGCGTCGACGGGCAGCGGCTCGCCGTGGTCGCGCGCCAGACCGGGAAGCGGTCGCTGCTCATCGGGGGCGGCCCCGAGGGCGGCGTCGCGGCGGTGCCGCTGCTCGCCGGTCGCATGAGCAGGCCGACCTGGACGCCCACCGGCAACGAGGTCTGGACCGTCCTGGACGGCACTGCCGTCGCCCGCGTTCTCGTGGACGGCACCGGCCCACCCCGCACGGCGGGCGTCAACGCCGACGAGCTCACGGCGTACGGGTCCGTGGACGACCTGCGCCTGTCCCGCGACGGCATGCGGGTGGTGGCCGTCGTCGACGGGGGCCTGTACACGGCCTCGGTGGCCCGCAGCATCGACGGCGAGGTCGCCCTGCGCAACATCCGCCGCCTGCGCCCTGCCGACCTGGGCGAGGTCGTCGGAGCCGACTGGCGCTCCGGGGACTCGGTGATCGCGATCACGGCCAGCACCCAGGCCCTCGTCCGGCAGGTGTCGGTGGACGGGCTGCTGCTGCAGAACGTGCTGGGCAACAACCTCACCCCGCCGCTGAGTGCCGTTGCCGCCTCGGCCAACCGGCCGCTGCTGGTCACCGACCAGGCCGGCGTCTGGAGCTTCGGCGGCGGCGACCAGGCCGCCTGGCGCCAGGTCCTCGGCGGCACCCCCGACGCTGCGCCCCTGTACCCCGGCTGACCCACCTGAGAGCCTGCGAGTCGGGGCGTACATGTGCGCGAGTCGGGGTCCCGCGGTGCGCGCGGCGGGCTCGACTCGCGCACAACTGCACCCCGACTCGCGGGAATGGGGAGCGGCACTTGTGGACAATTCGGCCGCAGCCTGCCGGCAGACGGCCGGCTGGTCGGGGTGGGAGCGCATCCTCTTCGCATGGGAGTGCTCGGGGCGGCGTTACTGGATCTCGTGCTGCCCGGCGACTGTGCCGGGTGCGGGGAGCCGGGGCCGGTGTGGTGTGCGCCGTGCCGGGGCCGGTGCGGGACGCCGTCGTGGGTGGAGCTGCCCGGCGGGCCGACGGTGCTGGCCGCCGGGCGTTACCGCGGGCCGCTGCGCACGGCGCTGCTGCGCTACAAGGAGCGCGACCGGCGCGATCTGGCGGGGCCGCTGGCACAGTTGCTCGGTGGGCCCGTCGCGGAGCTGGCGCGCCCGGCGCCCGCGCTGACGTGGCTCGTGCCCGCCCCCTCGCGGCCGGCCGCGGCCCGGGCCCGGGGCGGTGATCACGTCCTGCGGCTGTGCCGGGAGCTGGCGGCGGCCCGGCCGGAGCTGCGGGTGGCCCGGGCGTTGCGCCTCACGCGTCGGGCCCGGGACTCGGTGGGCCTCG
>JAYSXW010000564.1:0-7399 GCA_043716935.1 Pseudonocardia sp. | reverse complement strand
CGCTGGGTATCAGCGGCGTCATCGGGGAGTTCACGACCGGCGGTTTCGCGGCCGACTCGGGCCAGAACATCCAGCGGGCCGCCGAGCAGATCAACGGGGCCATCATCCAGCCCGGCGAGACGTTCAGCCTCAACAAGCTGACCAACCCCCGCGATGCCGCCCACGGCTACGTCGAGGCCGGGATCATCAACGACGGGCACGCGTCGCGCGGTATCGGCGGCGGCGTCTCGCAGGTCGCGACCACGACCTACAACGCGGCCTACTTCGCGGGCATGACCGACGTCGCCCACCAGGAGCACAGCTTCTACATCAGCCGCTACCCACCCGGTCGCGAGGCCACGGTGTTCGACAACTCGATCGACCTGAAGTGGCGCAACGACAACGTCACCGCCGTCATGGTCCAGACGGCCTGGACCCCCGCCTCGCTGACCGTACGGATCTTCGGCACCAAGCGGTTCGAGGTGACGTCCACGGCCGGCCCGCGCACCGCTCCGACCGAGCCCAAGACGGTGACGATCCCCGCTGGCCAGCCCTGCAACCCCAGCCATGGGGCGCCGGGCTTCACCATCACCGACACCCGCACGCTCACGGAGGTCAGCACCGGGCAGGTGCGTAACGAGACAAGAACGGTGCGTTACAACCCGGCCCCGATCGTCACCTGTGGGGGTTGACGCCCGGTTCGGTGGTATCGCGAACGGTGCCGGCTTTCGTACCCTCTGCTCTCATCACCGTCGATGGGATCGGGGGTTCGTCATGCGGATCGCGGACGTACTGCACGGCAAGGGCAGCGGGGCGGTCACGGTCGGTCCCGAAGCGACCGTCGCCGACCTGATCGGGGTGCTCGCCGCCCGCAACGTCGGAGCGCTGCCGGTCGTCGAGGACGGTCGGCTGGTGGGCATCGTCTCCGAGCGCGACGTCGTGCGCCGCCTGCATGCGGGCGGGGCGGGGCTGCTCACGGCACGGGTCGCCGACATCATGACCGGGGAGGTCATCACCTGCGGTCCCGGCGACAACGTCGCCGACCTGGCCCGGGTCATGACCGCGGGCCGCTTCCGGCACCTGCCGGTCCTTGAGGACGGGCAGCTCGTTGGCATCGTCAGCATCGGCGACCTGGTGAAGGCCCGCATCGACTCCCTGGAGAGTGAGCGCGAGCAGCTCCAGACCTACATCGCCGGCTGAGTTCCTCCCCGGTCGTGGAGGTCCGAACGACCACATCCGCGCACCAGGCGGCGTCGGCCACTGTCCCCCGACGACCCGGGCTGCACGAGGCCGGACGCCGTCGGGGCTCAGCCCGCGCCGCCGGAGAGCCGCAGCTAGAACGCAGCCTCGGCCAGCTCCATCAGACTGTTGTCCGCCGCCTCGACGATGGTGCGCTGAGCGGTGAGCTGGGGCAGGACCGTCTTCGCGAAGAAGCGCGCGACGCCGATCTTGCCCTCGTAGAACGGCTGGTCCCTGGTGGTCACCTCGCCGGCGAGAGCGGTGAGCGCCACCTCGGCCTGGCGCAGCAGCAGCCAGCCGACGAGCAGGTCGCCGACGGCCATCAGGAACCGGACGCTGTGCTGCCCGACCTTGTAGATGCTCGACGGGTCCTCCGCCGAGGCCATGAGGTAGCCGGTGAGCGAGCCGAGCATGCCGTGGACGTCGGCCAGGGCGGTCACGAGCAGGGCGCGTTCCTCCTTGAGCCGGCCGTTGCCGGCCTCGGCGGAGAGGAACGACTCGATCTCGCCCGTGACGTGCTGCAACGCCTGCCCGTTGTCGCGGACGATCTTGCGGAAGAGCAGGTCCAGCGACTGGATCGCGGTGGTGCCCTCGTACAGTGAGTCGATCTTGGCATCGCGAAGGTACTGCTCGACGGGGTAGTCCTGCAGGTAGCCCGATCCGCCGAGGATCTGCAGCGACTGCACGAGCTGCTCGGTGGCCCGCTCGGACCCCACGCCCTTGACGATCGGCAGCAGCAGGTCGTTCACGCGTTCTGCGAGCGTGACGTCCTCGCCGGCGGCCTGGCCGGCGCGGATTGCGTCCTGGAACGTCGCGGTGTAGGTGTAGACGGCGCGCAGTCCCTCGGCGTAGGCCTTCTGCAGCATCAGGCTGCGGCGGACGTCGGGGTGATGGGTGATGGTGACGCGTGGGGCGGTCTTGTCGAGCATCCGCGGCAGGTCGGCGCCCTGTACCCGCTCCTTCGCGTACTCCAGCGCCACGAGGTAGCCCGCCGACAGCGTCCCGATGGCCTTGGTGCCGACCATCATCCGCGCGTACTCGATGATGTCGAACATCTGCGCGATGCCGTCGTGCACGTCGCCGAGCAGCCACCCGACGGCCGGGGTGCCGTGGGCGCCGAACGTCAGCTCGCAGGTGGTGGAGGCCTTCAGGCCCATCTTGTGTTCGACGTTGGTGGCGAACGCGCCGTTGCGCTCGCCTGGCTCGCCCGTCTCCCCGTCGAAGCGGAACTTCGGGACGAGGAACAGCGACAGTCCTTTGGTGCCCGGCCGCGGCGTCATGCCGGGGCCCTCGGGGCGGGCCAGGACCAGGTGCATGATGTTCTCGGTCAGGTCGTGCTCGGCCGAGGTGATGAACCGCTTGACGCCCTCGACGTGCCAGGTGCCGTCGGCCTGCGCGATCGCCCTGGTCCGGCCCGCACCGACGTCGGAGCCCGCGTCGGGTTCGGTGAGCACCATTGTGGCGCCCCAGCCACGGTCGATCATGAGCTGCGCCCAGCGGCGCTGTTCGTCGTTGCCGCGGGATGCCACGACGGCGGCGAAGGTGGGGCCCGCCATGTACATGAACGCGGCCGGGTTGGAGCCGAGGATCAGCTCGGCCGCGGCCCACTGGACGGTCGGGGGGATGCCGTACCCGCCCAGCTCGACGGGCAGTCCCAGGCGCCACCACTCGCCGTCCCAGAGCACGCGGTAGGCGTCCTTGAGCGACTGGGGCAGGGTGACGGAGTGGGTGGCCGGGTCGAAGACGGGCGGGTTGCGGTCGGCGTCGGCGAACGACTCGGCCAGCGGCCCGACGGCGACCGCGTTGAGCTCGCGGAGCGTGTCGCGCGCCGTCTGGAGGTCGACGCCGTCGAAGGGGGCGGTACCCAGTCGGTCCTGTACGTGGAAGACCTCGAACAGGTTGAACTCGAGATCCCGCAGGTTGCTCGTGAAGTGGCCCATGGCCCCGTCGCTCCTTGGTCCCGTGAACGGTCCACCCGTCGGTGACCGAAGCGTATTACTCATCGGTAACCAAGACAAGGTGGTCGGCCTGACCGCCGGGCGGCGGGTCTTCGGGTCGTGGCGTCCGGGGGCGCTCGCCGGCCCGACGTCGTTGTCCTCTTCGGGTAGTCGACCCGTCACGCACCGGCACCTCCAGGACATCGCGGGCACGGCTGTGAGTACGCTCTCGCGGGTGATCGGACGGACCCGGGCCGACGTCGCCCCCCGACCCGAGCCCGACGCTGCGCTGGCCGGCTCGCCGGTGGCGCGGCGGCTGCACCGGGACGTCGTCTCGGGGTCGTCGGCCGCGTTGCGGGTCGATGTCATCGGGGCGGGCGGGCACGGCAAGTCGGTCCTGCTCAACGTCCTGGAGCGTGCGTTCACCGGCGGCGGCGTCGCCGTGCGCCGCGACCTGCCGCCGGTAGGGGAGCCACTGCCCGCGGACGTCGCGCTGCTCGTCGACGACGCCCATCTGCTCGCCCCCGCCGATCTCGCCCGACTCACGGCGCTGGCCGACGCCCCGACGGGCCATCTCGTCGTCGCGCACCGGCCCTGGCCGCGGCCCACCGGCACGGCCGCTCTCGGCGCCGCGCTCGCCGCGTCCCGACCCCCGGTGGTGCTCGACGTCCTGGACCGCGCGGGCGTCGCGGCGCGGGTCGAGCTGCGGGGCCGAGGGTCCTCCGAGCAGCTCGTCGACGCCGTCCGGGTCCGCACGGCCGGCGTCCCTGCGCTCGTCGACCGGCTGCTCGACGCGCTGGCCGAGCACCCCGGGCAGGACCCGACAGCGCCGCCCGCGGGCCTGCTCGCCCAGGTCGGCTACGCGGTGCAGGCCCAGGGCCCCGGCGTGCGAGGCCTGCTGCTCGCCCGCGCCATGGGCGCGGCCATGGAGGCCGAGATCCTGGTGCCGCTGCTGGGCCTCGACGGGCCGATGGCGCTCGACGACCTGCTGGAGGCCGCTCGCGCTGCCGGCCTGCTCGCCGCGGACGGGCTGGCCGTTCCGCTGGTGTCCGAGGCCGTGCTGCAGCGCACGCCGAGTGCGTCGCGGTTGGAGATGCGCCGCTCGCTCGCCGAGATCGAGCTCGACCGCGGTGGGAGCGTGCTCACCGCCGCGCGCGGCCTGCTGGGCACCGGCAGCACCGGTGCCCGCACCATCGCGGTGTTCACCGCGGCGGGCGAGGAGGCCGTCCGGGCCGGGCTCGCGGCGGGGGAGTTCTTCGAGGCGGCCGTGCGGGCCGGCGCACCCGCCATCGGGCTGGCGGCCCGCCGTGCGGAGGCCGCGGTGCTCGCCGGCGATCTCGACCTGGCCCTCGCCCAGGCCGACCAGGTGCTCTCGGCGCCCGACGAGGTCCCACCCGGTCACGCGATCCGCGCCGGCATGGTGGCTGCCGCGGTGCTCGCGCGCCGGGGGATGCTCGCCCGGAGTGTCGATCTCTATCGCTGGATGGGCGCCGAGGGGATGGGCAGTTCGGCCGTGCTCGCCGTGCCCGCGCTGATCGGCACCGGGGCGCTCGACGAGGCTCGCGTGGTGCTCGACCGACCCCGACCGGTCGCGGGAGCCCCGCGCGCGGCCCCGACACTGCTGGCGGGCGCCGAGGAGCTGATGGCGCTGGGCGTCTACCACTCGGTGGCCGGGTCTCCGACGGCCGCGCTCTCGGAGCTGACGCGGGCGGCGTCGCTGCTGGAGTCGAGCCACCGGGCCGCGCTGCTGCCCGACACCCCGGCCGCGCTCGCGGCGCTGGTCGCCGTGCACTGCGGCGAGCTCGACGTGGCGCAGTCGGTGCTGGAGCGCGCGGTGCGGGTGCGGCTGGGCGGCCGGGCGGCGGCTGTCCGGCACCGGCTGCTGCTCGGCTGGATCGCGCTGTTCCGCGGCGCCACGCCGGCCGCGCGGGCGTCGCTCGCCGCCGCGTCCCCGCCCGGCGCCCAGCTCGAGCCGCGCGACGAGTTCCTGGCCGCGGCCCTGGAGGTCGCACTCGCCCGACGGGCCGGCGACCTGGCGTCGCTGATGCCGGCATGGGGCCGGGCGCGGGAGGCGATCGTGCGCCATCCCGTCGACCTGTTCGTACTGCAGCAGCTCGGGGAGCTGTCGGTGGCGGCCACCCGGCTGCGCGAGTCGAGCTGGGTACGCCCGCACCTCGACGAGGCCACCGCGCTGCTGGCGCGGCTGGGCGACCCGGCGCTGTGGGCTGCGCCGCTGCACTGGTCGGGGCTGCAGGCGGCGATCCTCGCGGAGTCCCGCGACGCCGCCGTCGGGCACGCCGCTGCGCTGGAGTCCGCGGCCGGCGGAAGCCGGTACGCCGCGGCGATGGCCACGGCCGCACCGCACTGGGTCCGGCTGCTCGACGCCGAGGTCGACGCCGCCGCCGTGGAGTCCGCGGCCCGGGGCCTGCACGCCGTCGGCCTGTCCTGGGAGGGCGGCAAGCTCGCTGGACAGGCCGCGATCCGCACGCGCGACCGTAAGGCCATGACCACTTTGCTGGGCTGCGCCCGGGCCCTGCAGAGTGCCGGCCCCCGAACGGCGGCCGAGGCCGAGCCGGACCCGGACCTCGACACCGGACCCGAGGGCCTGCCCGTCGTCGACCCGCTCGAACCGGATCCTGTCGACACCGGCGAGGGCCCCCTGAGCGATCGCGAGCGGGAGGTGGCGGCCCTGGTGGTGGAGGGGCTGACCTACAAACAGATCGGCGAGCGGCTGTTCATCTCGGCCAAAACGGTGGAGCACCACGTGGCCCGCATGCGCCAGCGCCTGGGGTCGGGCAGCCGCGGCGAGCTGTTCGCTCACCTGCGCCAGATCGTGGGCTCGGAGACCTGAGCCGGTGGTGGCGCCGCGCATCTGCTTCGACGGGGATGCGCGGCGCCGGGGTGGTACGTGGGGGTCAGCCCACGATCAGGGTGAGGCCGTAGCGGCTCAGCACCTCGTTGACCGGCTGGAAGTACGTTGTTCCGCCGACAGAGCAGTCACCTGAGCCGCCCGAGACCATGCCCTGGGCCTGCCGGCCGCTCACGAACGAGCCGCCGGAGTCGCCGGGTTCGGCACAGGCGCTGGTCCGGGTGAGCCCGTAGACGACGTCACCACCGCCGTAGTTGACGGTCTCGTTCTTGCCCTGCACGGTGCCACACCGGTAGCCGGTGGTGGAGCCCGACCGACAGGTCGACGCCCCGTTGACCGCCGCGGTCGAGCCGAGAACCGAGCTGGTGCCGGCGACCTGCGAGGTGCCGGTCCAGGTGGCGGTGGAGTTCACCCGGATGGCGCCGAAATCGTCGCCCGGGAAGGCGGACGCCGCCACCGGCCCGATCTGCACCTGGTTGTAGCCGTTCCAGGTGCCGCCGAGCTCGGTGCAGTGCCCCGCGGTGATGACGTAGGTGGTGGAGGAGCTGGAGCGGGCGCTGAACCCGACGGAGCACCGACCCCCGGCCGCCGCATAGATCGCGTTGCCGCCCACCAGATTGGCCAGTGTCGTGGGTCGCCGGGTCACCGCCCGCACCTGCACCGGATCCGTCACCGCGACGGCCGTCGCCACGAACACCTGTGCGTCGGCGCGATTCGTGGTCGTCACGACGACGGTGCCGGTGGCCTCGTCGACGTACCAGCCGGCCACGGTGTCCGCGGCTCGACGAGCCGCCCGGTCGAGCTTGGCCTGCACCTTTCCGAGGTCCTTCACGGAGGTTGATCGGATCGTCGGCTGCGCGCCGGCGGATCGGATCGTTCCGGCCTGGGCCGGATCGGTGGTGCCGACCACCAGCGTGCCCGCGGCGTCGAGCCAGGCGCCGGCGAAGGCGTCGCCGAGTGCGACGCGCAGGGCGGTCTCGGTGGTGGCGGCAGCGGACTCACGGGCGACCTGCGCCTTCGCCTGCGGGGCGGAGAGGCCGAGGTCGCGTTGCATCGCGCCGAGCATGCCGGGCGGCAGGTCGGCCGGGGCCGGGGCCGGGGCCGCGGTAGCGGAAGCCGGGAGAGCGGCGGCGATGGTGAGCAGCAGCGCGAGGACTGCCACCCCCAGCGCCCGGAGGGCAGGACGGTAACTCATGGTTACTCCTGGAGTGGGCTCGACGTGAGCGATGGTCGACACGACCGGGTGACGGTCACGTCGATGTTGCGCTACGAGTCGGTAGCACTACAAGGCGTCAATCGGGCGGCTCGAATCCGGCCGATCCCACTCGATGGGGTGATTGCCGCTCGTGGACCTGCCTTGTTCGACAGCTCACGC
>JAYSXW010000563.1:0-2516 GCA_043716935.1 Pseudonocardia sp. | reverse complement strand
CGTGGTCCGATGATCTGGGTGTCGAAGTCGGTGGGCACGGGGTCGTGTCGCATGCCGGGTCCGCGGTACTGCGACTGCTCGCCGACAACAGTGGCCTGGCCGGGACGTTGTCGAAGGCTCTGGCCCGGCGTGGATTCATCCCCGTTCACGACCGCGGCCGGGTGTTGGTCGACACCGCGGTGTGTATCGCCGATGGCGGCCGGGTCCTGTCGGACCCTGTGGTGCTGCGCGATCAGGCCGAGCTGTTCGGGTCGGTGGCCTCGGACCCCACCCTGTGGCGGGCCCTGGAGGAGATCGGCGAGGATCAGCGCGCCCGAATCGCGACCGCCCGGGCCACGACCCGTAAGCAGGTGTGGGCGCTGATCGAGGCCCGCCACGGCCAGATCCCGCCGTCACAGGTGGCCGATGTCGACCTCGGCAAGACGATCGTCATCCGGATGGACGCCACGATCGAAGATCGCGCACTCGGTCAAGGAAGGGGCGGCGGGCACATTCAAGGGTTCCTGGGGGCCATCACCCGTTGACGGCGTGGTGTGACAACACCGGGGAATCGTTGGCGTTGAGGCTGCGCCCGGGCAACGCCGGCTCCAACACCGCGTCCGATCACATCGAGGTCCTCGCCGAGGCGATCGCGCAGATCCCGGCGTCACACCGCCGGGACCTGCTGGTCACCGTCGACTGTGCCGGCGCGACGTTGGACCTGGTTCGCCACCTCACTGCGCGCAACGCCGCGCCGGGTGCACTACTCGGTCGGGTTCGACCTCGACTCCCGTGCCCGCACCGCGATCGGGAACGTGCCCGACACGATGTGGGAACACGTCTGGGACCGCGACGGGGAACCCCGCGGGCTCGACGACGCCGGGGTCGTCGAGCTGACCGGGCTGCTGCGCACCTCCCACGGCGGCGACGAACTTCGTAACTGGCCCACCGATATGCGCATCATCTGCCGCCGTGAACGACCCGGGTCCGGCGCCCAGTTGTGCGCACTGGAGGAGACCGACGGCCGGCGCTACCAACTCACCGCCACCAACACCCCAGGCCGCCAGTTGGCGTTCCTCGAAGCCCGTCACCGAGTCCACGCCCGGGTGGAGGACCGGATCCGCTGCGGGAAGGCCGCAGGTCTTGATCATCTCCCCTCGAAATCGCTGGAGATCAACAAAGCGTGGTGTGTCGCCGCGAGTATCGCTGCGGACCTGCTGAGCTGGCTACGGCTGCTCTGCCTGCACGGCACCCTGGCCGATGCCGAGCCCAAGACGTTGCGGTACCGCATCCTGCACACCGCTGTACGCATCGTCCGCGGCCAACGCCGACGGAAGATCAAAATCCTCGACACCTGGCCCTGGGCCCGGGAACTCGAAGTCGCGTTCACCGCCGCGTTCACCCTCGCCCCGACCTGACCTCCAGGGTATCGCCCACCCGCCCCGACCCGAGGAACCCCGACCGGCCAGTGGAACCGGCACCACCCGACACGACCGTCGGGCCATTGACCACGACCAACACCGCAGGCCAAGATCAGAAACGGAGATGAAGATCACCAAGGCTGACTCGACAGCCCAACCTACGAACCCAATGAATGATCAAGGCCCGTGACGGCGGAGTGGCCGACCTGCTCGCCGAGGCCCAGGATCTCGGGCGCCGGTTCGACGTGGTCATCTGCGAATCGGTGTCGCGGGTGGCGCGGCGCGCCTATGAGGGGCTCACCGTAGAACGAGCGTTGGAACGGTGCGACGTTGTCCTGTTCGCCTCCAACGAGCCGATCACTGTTTCCGGGAGTCGTGCGCAGCGGATTTTGCAACGGCGGATCAACCAGTCCATCGCCGAGTACGAGACGCTCAACACCCTGGAACAGTCCTGGGGTGGGTTGTGCACCCACACCCGGGAAGGGTTCAACATCGGGAAACCGCCCTGCGGATACACAGCGAAATACCTGCGCCACCCGAACCCGACCAAGGCCACCCGGGGCACACCAAAACCCGCCTCGAACCCGACGGTGCCCGCGCCGAGACCGTCGCCCAGGTCGCCCAATGGCGCTACCACGAGGGCGTCGGCTACGCCACCATCGCCGAACGTCTCAACGCCGACCTGGCCCGCTACCCGCCCCCGGAGCCTCCCGGCGGGCAGGCCCGCGCCCGCGGCGCGTGGGGCAAGTCCACCATCTATGAGATCCTCCGAAACCCCAAATACACCGGATACATGGTGTTCAACCGCCGCGCGAGCCGCTCCCGGTCCGGGGCGGTCAACGACCCGATGAAGTGGGTGTGGTCCCCCGAGTCGACTCACACCCCGTTGATCGCGAAGTCGATGTATGACGCCATCCAGGCCCACAGCCGCGCCCGGCAAGATTCCCGCGCCGACAGTGCCGACGACGTCCGCACCCACGTCCGACGCACCTACCTGCTCCGCGGGCTGCTGTTCTGCCACTGCGGACGACGCATGAACGGCAATCAGCGACGCGGCCTGACCTGGTATCTGTGCTGGCCCCGCGGCAACAATCGCGGCCGCACCGACCTCCTCAC
>JAYSXW010000562.1:0-7415 GCA_043716935.1 Pseudonocardia sp. | reverse complement strand
GGCTCGCCACCGGCAACGACGACCTCGCGAAGGCAGCGCTCTCCATTCGCGTCTGACATCTTTTGGCTCAAGCAACAGTTTTGCCGGGCTTGTCGTGGCCGAAGCCGTGGGCGCCTGTGCGATCCGCGCATACCGTCGGTGGTATGGGAGTTCTCGGCGAGATCGGACGACGTGCGGCCACCGCGGCGGGGTGGTTCACCCAGCCGCTGCTCCCCGACGACCTGCTCGGCACGCTGAACCCGCTGTGGTCGACCAGCGAGCCGCATGCACGAGTCGTCGCACTGCGCCGGGAGGCGGCCGACACCACCACACTGCTGCTGCGCACCGGCCCCTTCCGACGCCGCCACGTACCCGGGCAGTTCGTCGGCATCGGCGTCCAGCTCGACGGCGTGTGGAACTGGCGCACCTATTCGGTGACCTCCCGTCCGTCCGATGACGTGCTGGCACTCACCGTCACCGCCGTCCCGGGTGGCACCGTTTCGGGCGCACTCGCGCACCACACCCCGGCCGGCACGCTCCTGCGGATCGGCCCGGCCGCCGGCGAGTTCGTGCTGCCGGCCGACGTGCCGGAGAAGCTGCTGTTCCTCGCGGCCGGCAGCGGCATCACCCCGATCATGGGCATGTTGCGCGAGCTCAGCGCTACGCGTCCGGGTATGCTCGACGGCGTCGTCGTCGTGCACTGTGACCGCACCCCGGACGACCTGGTGTTCGGGTGCGAACTGCGCGCGATGGCCGCGTCGACCGGCTTTCAGTTCATCGAGCGGCACACGGCGTCAGAGGGCCGGCTGAGCGCCGACACGCTGACCGATGTGGTGCCCGACTGGTCGGCCCGCCAGACCTGGGCGTGCGGCCCCGGCGGACTGCTGGACGCCCTGATCGAGCACTGGGACCGCGCAGGCGATCCCGGTTCGTTGCACGTCGAACGCTTCACCCCGCCGCTCGCCGCGGCCGATGGCGTCCCCGGTGGCGTCGTCCGCTTCACCGCCAGCCGGATCACCGCCGACGCCGGTCCCGGCCAGCCGCTCATGGCGGCCGGTGAGGCCGCGGGTGCGCTGCTGCCCAGCGGCTGCCGGATGGGCATCTGCCACACCTGCGTGGGAACCCTGCGTTCCGGCGCCGTCCGTGACCTTCGTTCCGGCGACCTGTACGACACCCCCGGCGACGCCGTCCGCACCTGCGTGTCCGGTGCGGCGGGCGACGTCGAGATCGAGCTGTAGGAGGAGACCCGATGACCGTCACCCTGAACGCACCCGTCAACGGCAGCCGCCACGCCCCCCGTCCCGCGCACACTGTCACCGTCGACGACAAGGACCTGCTGCCCTGCACCGTCGCCGGGCGCGTGCCGACGATCGCGCCGAGCGCTGCCGCACACCTCACCGACAGCCAGGTCGACGAGCTGGCGCAGGAGCTCGACGCGCTGCGTGCCGAGGTCGTAGCGTGCCTGGGCGCGGACGACGCCCGCTACATCCGCACCGTCATCAAGGTGCAGCGGGGCCTGGAGCTCGGCGGCCGCGGAGCGCTGCTGTTCTCGCTGTTCCCGCCCGCCTGGATCGCCGGCACCGCCGCGCTGACCGTGGCCAAGATCCTCGACAACATGGAGATCGGCCACAACGTCCTGCACGGGCAGTGGGACTGGATGAAGGACCCGAAGATCCACTCCACGAACTGGGAGTGGGACCACGCCACGCCCGCCGCGTCCTGGCAGCGCTCGCACAACTACGAGCACCACACGTTCACCAACGTGCGAGGCAAGGACCGTGACCTCGGCTACGCGATCATGCGGATCACCCCCGAGCAGGAGTGGAAGCCGGCCGACCTGATCCAGCCGCTCACCAACGTGGTGCTGTCTCTGATCTTCGAGTGGGGCATCGCGATCTACGACGTCGAGCTGGAGAAGGTCGCGGAGGGCACCAAGCCCTGGTCGCAGGCCAAGGCCGAGTTGAAGACGCTGTGGCGCAAGATGCGCAAGCAGCTGGTCAAGGACTACGTGATGTTCCCGTTGCTCTCGGGCCCGGGTTTCCTCTCGACCGTCGCCGCCAACCTGACGGCCAACACGTTGCGCAACATCTGGTCGCACGCCGTCATCTTCTGTGGCCACTTCCCGGACGGCACCGAGTCGTTCGAGGAGGACCGCCTCGACGGCGAGTCGCAGGGCGAGTGGTACGTCCGGCAGATGCTGGGCTCGGCCAACCTGACCGGCAGCCCGCTGTTCCACATCATGACCGGCAACCTCAGCCACCAGATCGAGCACCACCTCTTCCCGGACGTGCCCAGCAACCACTACGCGCGGATCGCTCCGCGGGTGCGGGAGATCTGCGGGCGCTACGGCCTGCCCTACACCGCGGGCCCGCTGCCCACGCAGTACGCGAAGGTCGTCCGCAAGATCGTGCGGCTGGCGTTCCCCGGCGGCGGCCCCAAGGCCGCGTAGCACCCCTCGTGATCAGAAGTCAGGGCCTGGCCGGCTATCGGTTCACAGGGGGTGGCTCGCCCGTAGCGCCACCGCCAGCTCCAGGCGCCCGGTCGGGTCGTCCAGTGCCGTCCCGAACGCCTCACGCAGGCCGGCCAGGCGGTAGCGCACCGTCTGGGGATGCACGTGCAGGGACGCAGCGGCCTGCGTGACATCGCCGTGCGCGTCGAGCCAGGCCCGCAGGGTCTCCTCGGCCCGGGTGGCGGCACCCTCGGGCAGGCCGGCCAGCGGGGCGAGCGCGCGCTCACACAGGTCGGCGGCGAGGTCGGGCTCTGCGGCGAGCAGCAGGGCGAGCAGGTGCTCGTCGGCGCGGGCGAGGGAGCTGCCGTCGCCACGATGCAACAGCCCCGCCACGTGCAGTGGCCAGGCCGCCTGGGCGCGGGCGATGGAGCGGTGCGCCAGCACCGGCTCGACCACCGGCCCGAGCACGGCGCGCCGCTCGCCCAGCCCGGCACGGACGCGGTCGAGCCAGCCGGTGGCCTCGGCCGTGGTGTCCGCACGGGACACCCCCGGCGTACCCACCGCGACGATCACCACGCCGACCGGGTCGAGGTCCGCCCCGATCGCTGACGGCAGCCTGCTCGCCACGGCCACCGCGTCGTCGACGACCAGAGCCGCCAGCCGCAACGGGAGAGTCCAGTTCGCGGCCGCGGCAACCCGCTCCACCTCCACGACGGCTGCGGGCGGCTGCCGGGCCAGCAGCTCCACCAGCGCGTGCCGACGGGCCTGCAGTGATCCCGCGCGGTTGGCCTCCTCGTCGGCCCAGCCCTCCACCGACACCGCGGAGACCTGCTCGATGTAGCCGAAGAGCGCCTCGGCGAGGCTGAAGATCACCTCGGGCGGCAGCTGTCGGGCCATCGTGCCGCTGCCCAGCCGTCGCCAGAGCGTCCGGGTTCCCACCTGGTAGGCGGCCTGCAGAGCGGCGAGTGTGCGTCCCTCCCGGTGCTCCAACTGGCCCAGCGCGCGGTACACGCGGACGTCGTGCAGGGGTTCGTCGCGTCCGAGCAGGTCCACGAACTGCCCGAGCGCGACGGACACGCCCTCGGTGATGCGGGTGCCGAACCGGCCCGTCAGCGGGCGCGCGTAGTCCGAGACCTCGGAGCGGACCGCAGAGATGATCTCCTCGGTGGCGTCGGCCAGCTCCGCCCGCAGGCCCGCACCCACCCAGCCGGGCACGCGACCCCACGGCCGGTCCATGCGGGTCAGCTCGCCAGCACCGTCGCGACGATCCCGGCAAGGTGGGTGAGCCGGGCCAGCTCGGACGGGCGGAACACCGGCCCACCCGGGCGTCCGACCACCAGCACCTGCAGGTCGCTGCCGAACGGCGCCACCGCGAGCTCGGTGTCCAGCGCGCTCCACGGCTCGGGCACGACGTGGATCTCCGGGTCGATCACGATCGCCCGGGTCAGGGGCAGCCACGGCAGGTCCCCGGCGCGGGTCTCCGGCGCGGCGGCGCTCTCGGCGATCCGGTAGGCGCGGGTGCCCTCGCGCACCGCGATCAAGGCCCAGCCGGCCCGGAAGATCCGCGGCACGCCGTCGGCGAGCAGGGCCATGCCGTGTTGTGGGCGGCTGGTGATCTCCTCGATCAGCTCGAGCTCCCGATGGGTGTCGAGACGCCCCGAGTGCGGGCGCACCGACTCCACCTGTACTCCGGGCACCGACTCGGCCGCGGTGATGAGCACGTCCGGTGGACGCCCCGGCGGCAGCTCGACGGCCAGGTCGTCGACGGCGTGGCCGGGGGAGCGCTCGACCACGTCCACGCCGAGGATGTCGGCGCCCGCGTTGCCCAGGGCCGTGGCCACGGCCCCCAGACTGCCCGGCTTGTCCGGAAGAACCACCCGGAGCAGGAACGACACGCCCACACGCCCTCTCTCGCGACACGACGACGACCGCGCGCCGGACCGGCGCCGCGGACAACGGGGAGACGAGCGGGCCGACGCGGCGCCGAGGGTCGATTCTGTCAGGCCTGGGTGGGCCGTGCGCAAGCTCCTGGCGTGCACGTCGGAACCGTGTCGGGGGCGAGGACTAGACTCGGAGGCCGCCGACGTCGGCTCCCCGATCCTTTCTCCTGGAGGACCTCCCGTGACCACTGGTACCCCCGAACACCGGGGGATCACCCGGGACGAGGTCGCGCACCTCGCCCGCCTGGCCCGGCTCGCCGTCACCGAGCAGGAGTTGGACGTCTTCGCGGGCCAGCTCGACGTGATCCTCGGCTCGGTCGCCCGGGTCGGCGAGGTCGCGGCCGACGACATCCCGCCGACGTCGCACGCCGTACCGCTGGAGAACGTCTTCCGTCCCGACGTCCGCCGCCCCGGTCTGGACCAGGCCCAGGCCCTCTCCGGCGCCCCGGCGTCGCAGGACGGCCGCTTCCGCGTCCCCCAGATCCTGGGGGAGGAGTCATGAGCGCCGGCGCGGACGACCTCACCCGCCGTACTGCGGCCGAGCTCGCCGGTATGATCCACTCGCGCCAGGTCTCGGCCGTCGAGGTCGCGCAGGCCCATCTCGACCGCATCGCCGCCGTCGACGGGCGGGTGCACGCGTTCCTGCACGTCGCCGCGGACGCTGCGCTGGCCTCCGCCGCGCTGGTGGACCACGGTCTCGCGGCCGGTTCCGCGCCCGCGTCGCCGCTCGCCGGGGTGCCGCTCGCGCTCAAGGACGTGTTCACCACCGTCGACATGCCCACCACCGCCGGTTCGAAGATCCTCGCCGGATGGCGGCCGCCCTACGACGCGACGCTGACGTCGCGGCTGCGCGCCGCGGGTATCACGATCCTGGGCAAGACCAACATGGACGAGTTCGCGATGGGCTCGTCCACCGAGCACTCGGCGTACGGCGTCACCCACAACCCGTGGGACCTCACTCGCGTCCCGGGTGGCTCCGGAGGCGGCTCGGCCGCGGCGCTGGCCGCGTTCGAGGCGCCGCTGGCGATCGGCACCGACACCGGCGGCTCGATCCGCCAGCCCGCCGCGTTCACCGGCACGGTGGGTGTCAAGCCGACCTACGGTGGCGTCTCCCGCTACGGGCTCATCGCCTGCGCGTCCTCGCTGGACCAGGGCGGCCCGTGCGCGCGCACCGTGCTCGACGCGGCACTCCTGCACGAGATCATCGGCGGCCACGACCCCCTGGACTCGACGTCGATCGACACCCCCGTCCCCGCCGTCGTCGAGGCGGCCCGGATCGGCGCCGGCGGCGACCTGGCCGGCCTGCGCGTCGGGGTCGTGCGTGAGCTGGGCGGCGAGGGCTATGAGGCGGGCGTCCGGGCGTCCTACGAGCAGGCGCTGCGGCAGCTGGAGAAGCTGGGCGCGGAGCTCGTCGAGGTCGGTTGCCCCCATTTCGGGTACGCACTGGCTGCGTACTACCTGATCCTGCCGAGCGAGGCCTCGTCCAACCTCGCGCGTTTCGATGCCATGCGCTACGGCCTGCGCGTCGAGGGCGGGGCCAGCGCCGAGGAGGTGATGGCGGCGACCCGGGAGGCCGGGTTCGGGCCCGAGGTCAAGCGGCGCATCATCCTGGGCACCTACGCCCTGTCCTCGGGTTACTACGACGCCTACTACGGGCAGGCCCAGAAGGTGCGCACGCTCATCGCGCGCGACTTCGCCGTCGCGTTCACGCAGGCGGACGTCCTGGTCTCGCCGACCACGCCGACCACCGCGTTCCCGATCGGCGACAAGATCGACGACCCGCTGGCCATGTACCTCAACGACCTCGCCACGATCCCGACCAACCTGGCCGGCACCACAGCGTTGTCGGTGCCCTCGGGCCTCGCAGAGGGGCTGCCGGTGGGCCTGCAGATCATGGCTCCCGCGCTTGGGGAGGCCGTCATGTACCGGGTGGCGGCGGCCTACGAGGCCACCCGGGAACCCCTCGTCGCCCCGGAGGTCCTGCGATGACCGCGCCCACCCTCGTCGACTTCGACGACGTCGTCGCACGCTACGACCCGATGCTCGGGCTCGAGGTGCACGTCGAGCTGAACACCGACACGAAGATGTTCTGCGGCTGCCCTACGGAGTTCGGGGCCGAGCCCAACACGCAGGTCTGCCCGATCTGCCTGGGGCTGCCCGGCTCGCTGCCGGTGGTCAACCGCACGGCTGTGGAGTCGGCCATCCGCATCGGCCTCGCACTGAACTGCGACATCGCCCCGTGGGGCCGTTTCGCGCGCAAGAACTACTTCTATCCCGACATGCCGAAGAACTTCCAGACCTCCCAGTACGACGAGCCGATCGCCGTGGACGGGTACCTCGACGTCGAGCTGGACGACGGCTCGACGTTCCGGGTGGGGATCGAGCGCGCCCACATGGAGGAGGACACCGGCAAGTCGCTGCACGTGGGGGGCCGGACCGGACGAATTCATGGCGCCGAGTACTCGCTGCTGGACTACAACCGCGCCGGCGTCCCGCTGATCGAGATCGTCACGAAGATGATCCCCGGGACGCGGCAGCGGGCGCCGGAGGTGGCGCGCGCCTACGTCACCGCCCTGCGGGACCTCATCGAGGCGCTCGGCGTCTCGGACGTCCGGATGGACCAGGGCTCGATGCGGTGCGACGTCAACCTGTCGCTGTCCCCCCGCGATTCCGGGATCCTCGGCACCCGCAGCGAGACCAAGAACGTCAACTCGCTGCGCTCGGTGGAGCGCGCCGTCCGGTACGAGATGACGCGGCACGCCGGCGTCCTCGACGCGGGTGACGCGGTCGTGCAGGAGACCCGACACTTCGAGGAGCAGTCCGGCGGCACCCGGGCCGGCCGGATCAAGGAGACCTCGGAGGACTACCGCTACTTCCCCGAACCGGACCTCGTCCCGATCGCCCCGCCCGCCGAGTGGGTGCAGGAGCTGCGGGGCACGTTGCCCGAGCTGCCCTGGGAGCGACGTCGCCGGATCTCCGCCGAGTGGGGTCTCACCGACAAGGAGCTGCGCGACCTCGTCAACGCCGGGGCGCTGGACCTCATCGAG
>JAYSXW010000561.1:0-22580 GCA_043716935.1 Pseudonocardia sp. | reverse complement strand
CGGTCGTGTCCGCACCGGACGGGTCGGTGCTCCCTGTCGTGCCGCGCGCGGAAGGGGTGGTGACGCCCAGCCGGGCGTCGAAGTCGTCGAGCAGCTCCTGGTCGCGGGCGGCCCTGGCCTGCCGCGCCGGCTGCTCCGCGGTCCTGCCCAGCTCGGGGGCGCCCTCGCCCGAGGACACCGGCCCGGCCGAGACTTGCGGCGACCCGGACGTGTCCTCGCCCGGCACCGCGGGCTGCTGGCCGTCCGGGATGCGGAAAGTCTGGTCCTGGGCGCTGGTCCGGGTCGGACCCAACAGGGCGGCGGTGAAGTCCGGGAGGGTGAGGGGCGTGCCGTCGGACCGCGTCGGGAGGTTGCGGAACAGGGAGTCGAGAACCCGGGTCTGCGCGTCGGAGGTCAAGCGCGCGACCTCACCGGGCTGCGCCGGCGCCGGCCCGGGCGCGACCGGGCGCGCGACCGCCGGGTTCGCCTCACGCATGCTGCTGACCAGGTTCTGGTTGGACATCTCCACGTTGAGCCACGCCAGGGACGAGGCTTCGGAACCCGGGTCGGTCCGCCACACCGACCAGTATTCGTTCAACGCCGTATTCAGCTGGGCGAGGCCGGCCCGCCGCTGCGGGCTCGCGAGCTCGTTCGGCGCTGCCGACGAGCCGGGGATCCGGTACCCGGTCTCGCAGACCAGGCGCGCCATCTCCTGGCAGGTTCCCTCCAGGACGGACAGTTCGACGGGCGGGATCGTCCCGTCGCGCCACGCCCGCAGGTAGTTGCCCCCCGCGCCCAGCACGCCGAGCTCGGCGGGGGAGCCGGGGAGCGGGCCGGTGCGTGGCGTGCCGTCCGGCCCGGCCGCGTGCGCCTGCGGCAGGAACTGGGACGCCATCAGATCCGCGACCGTCTCGTTCGGTGCGACTTGATTGATCAGCCGGATCAGCTCGTCGCGGGTGGCGTCACCGGCACCGGCCAGCCGCGCGTCGGGCAGGAAGCCCCTCGCGATCCCGTTCGCGCGCTCGAGGTCCTGCAGGCCGCGGTCGGCCGAGGCGAGCACCTGGGCCACCCCCTCGGGGCTCATCTCCCCGGTGCTGGCGAGCAGGTCGGCCAGCGAGGCGCCGGCGTAGATCGTGGCCTCCGGCCGGGCGCCCTCGCACCGCACGGCGGCGAGACAGAGGTAGGTGTTGAGCGCCTCCGGCGACACGCCGGCCGGCGAGGTCGGTTCCCCGAAACGGATGTCGAGGTCGTACTGGTTCTGCCAGAGGCCGAACAGCTGGCTGGCCGCGCTCGGCGGCTCGGCCGCTCCGCCCGCTGGGACTGTCCGGTCCGCGGCGGATCCGCCGTCCGGTGTCGACCCGGGCTCCAGCAGCGCGTCGAGCGCACCCAAGAGGTCGAGCTCAGTCGGCTGGAACGGCTTCCCCAGAACCGTGCTCAGATCGCGACCGAATTCGTACGAGGTGCTCTGGCGCTCCGACCGCCTGCGGTGCTCGTCGTCGCGGGCGATCTCCTCGGGCGTCTTCGGGGGGAGGAGATCGGCCCACGGCGAGGGCATCGGGCGGAACGCATCTTCGTGCAGCTCTACCGCTCGCAGGGGAAAATTCAACCCGAAGTCCCGGTACTCCAGGACGTTCTCGTCGAACGCCCACGAAGGCAGCCTCGGCGGCTCGAACGGGTACGGAGGCTCGTCCGCGACCGGGACCTCGTCGCCGTTCCCGTCCGTCGCCAGCCTGGGCAGGTCGGTTGCCGGGTCCTCACCGGTGGGTTCGTCCTCCGGGCTGCTCGACCCCTGCACGCTCATCGTCACCGACGGCGGGTTGCCGCTCACCCCGGTCGTTGGTGCGACCCTGGTGTTCGGAGTCGGTGTGAGCTGCGGCAGTACCTCGCGTCCGGTCGGCACAGCGGGGACCGGGTCGGTGTCGGCGGTGCCCGTGTCACCGGCAGAGGGGCCGTGCGTGAGGTCGTTCATGACGGCGATGCTGGTGGCGCCCGAGTCAGCCAGCGGGGAAAGCAGTGCGTCGAGGCCCGCGGTCGCCGCGGGGTCGGTGATGCCGATCGGCGCGGTGGCCACCGCGTTCTCAAGGGATCTGAGTGCGGCTACGTTTTCCGCCGCCGTCTCGTACGGCGTGAGCGTGACTCCCTGGGCGAACCTGGGATCGGCCTCGACAGCGGCCTGGGCAAGGGGATCCGTCACGATCGCCGGCCGCTGCGCGCCCGGCTCCGTCGCAAGGAGCAGGGCTCCCTGTGCCGCGGGAGCCGCCTCGACCGGCGGCGCCACCGGCTGGACCTCCACGCCGATGGGTGGCGGCACCGGTTCGGCCGCCACTGCGACGGTCAGCGGCGCCGACCGGAGATCGTCAAAGGAGCCGAGGGTGAGGCCGGGGTCGGGGGAGTCGAAGGTGGGGGTGGGGCCGGCGCCGGGCAAGCCGAGGGTGAGGCTGTGGTCGGGCAGGTCGAGGGTAGGACTGTGGTCCGGGGAGCCGAGGGCGTGTGCGTTGCCCTCCAGGGTGCCGCTCCACGGGGCGGCGCCGGTGCCGGGCGAGTCGTTCGTCGTCCAACTCGGCGGACCCGAGGAGATCGGGTCGTCGCCGGAGCCGAATGTCGGCGGGTCCGGGTCACCGATGTCGGCGGTCGCCGTCCCGCTCATCGCGATCGCAGCACCGGTGGCGAGCGCGGCTCCGGTCAGGACGCGCAGGACCCGGGCCGAGCCGGCGCCGTCCGCGGCGATGACGTGGTAGGGGTTTCCGAGGGGTGGCCGCCGCGAGGGCGGGCAGGAGTCTCTACCCGGTCGACGTCTGGTCATGAGTCGGTGCATCTCCCGGAGTGGTCGGCGGGCAATGGCGGCCCGCGGCGGCGGCGGCGGCGTCCAGGACATCAGCCCGCCGGGCCAGGAGGAATGCCACTGGCGGCGCCCGGCCAT
Source organism: Pseudonocardia sp. (assembly GCA_043716935.1). Taxonomy (GTDB): domain Bacteria; phylum Actinomycetota; class Actinomycetes; order Mycobacteriales; family Pseudonocardiaceae; genus Pseudonocardia. Next base: position 19,681 of record JAYSXW010000561.1, on the reverse strand, counting down.
GGCGCCCGGCGCATCGTGGCTGCTCGTATGTCGCACGAGGAGGCCGCGAGGCGATCTCGACCCGCGTCTCCGGTCGTCGCGGCGGTGGGGCCAACCGCTCGGTCGGGGCGGACGCCCACACGCGCGGGCCGGTCCTCCTTCACGTCGAAGGTGTAACGAGCAACGGCAGCGCGTCGAACCTGTGGTCCTGCCAGATCAGGCGGGAGGTCTCCTCCGGGTAGGCGGTCACGACCGATGTACGGTGGAAGATCTGCGTGAGCCGACGGTCGGTGTCGTACTCCGGCCAGCTCGGATCCCCGCTCGCAGCGAACCCGGTCCATGCCGCCTGCATCTGCGCGGACAGCTCCTCCGCCTCGGGGCTCCCGCCGATCAGCATGGCCGGTCGACCGCTGGAAGGGTGGCTGCGCACCGACGACGCCATGACCTTCACCGTCGCCGTCGTCACCGAGGCGGCCCGCCGTCTCCGCCGGGGCCAGGGACGTCCCGGCGCCCACCCCCCCGCCGCGGCCTTCGGGGCCGACCTCGCCGTCGACGTCGGTGGCGAGTTCGTCCTCGACCGCTAGCTGCCGCCGGGCGAAGATCGCTCGCCGATGCACCGGATGGACGCGGAGAGGCTGTGAGGTACATCGGCAATCGATCATGGCGAGGCCGGGCCCACGGCGGGCACGCCGCAAGCCCGGCACGTCAGGTTTCGGTCCGGGTGCACGGCGAGTTCGAGCCAGCCCCATCTGAGGTGAGATTGATCATATATCGGTGAGTAATGTTTGGACGGGGTCAGCGCGATCCGTTCGGCAGGACACGGGGGATTGGTGTTCACTACCAGCTCTGAGGACGGGTGGAGTGAACATGAGGCTGGATCCCGCACCCGGCGCCGCGCCACCGGGGAACGCCGAGGACGGGCACCACCACTCCATCGCCCTGCCGCACGACGAGGAGGCGGAGGGTCCGGTCGCCGAGGCGGAGGCGCGGGCGGCGACGGCCAGCACCGAGGAGGCGCCGCTGGGCCGGCCGGGGCGTCCGATGAACAAGCGCTCGCCCTTCTACGTCGGGATGGCGGGTGCGGCGGGCGTCGCGGTCACCGTGCTCGCCGCCGAGATGATCGTCGTCGCGCGGGGGACGCTCCTGCTGATCGGACTCGCCCTGTTCATCGCGATCGGGCTGGAGCCGGCGGTGTCGTGGCTGGTGCGCCGTCGGGTGCCGCGCGCCGCTGCGGTGCTGGCCGTGTTCCTGGCGGTGCTGGGGGCGGTCGGCGGCTTCCTGGCCATCGCGATCCCCCAGCTGGTCAGCCAGGGCGCGGCGTTCGCGGTGCAGGTGCCCGCGTATCTGGAGCAGCTGCAGAACCGCAACACGATGCTGGGCTCGCTCAACGAGCGGTTCGGCGTCACCGACGGCCTGCGCGACGCGGTCAGCGGAGGCAGCGAGACCATCGTCAACGGGGTGCTCGGCGCCGGCGCGATCGTGCTCGGCGTGCTGTCGAGCACGCTGATCGTCCTGGTCCTGACCGTCTACTTCCTCGCCGACCTGCCTCGCATGCGCCGCGGCATGTATCGGCTGGTGCCTCACTCGAGGCGTCCGCGGGTGATCCTCATCGGCGACGAGGTCTTCGCGAAGGTCGGCGCGTACGTGCTGGGCATCATCGTGCTCTCGCTGATCGCCGGGTCGTCCTCGCTGGTCTGGATGCTGATCTTCGGGGTGCCGTTCCCGCTGCTGCTGGCGATCATGGTGACGCTGCTCGACGTCATCCCGGTGATCGGCACCTACACGGCGGCCGTCGCCGTGACGCTGGTGGCGTCGACGGTGTCCCTACCGATCGGGCTGGCCAGCGCCGCGTTCGTGATCGTCTACCGGATCGTGGAGGACTACGTCCTCGTGCCCCGGATCATCGGACGCGCGGTGCAGGTGCCCGGGCTGCTCACGGTCGTCGCGTTGCTGCTGGGCGGGGTGCTGCTGGGCATCGTCGGCGCCGTGGTCGCCATCCCGGTGGCCGCGGCCGTGCTGCTGGTGGTGCGGGAGGTGCTCGTCCCGCGGCTGGACGAGACCTGACCGCGCCACCGATGAGTTCTCCGCGTCCCTTCCGGTCTGCAGCGCATCATCGTCCTCCGGAAGGACCCGCCATGAGTACCGCCACCGCTCCCACCAGCCGCACCGCCTCCCGCGTGGGCCTCGCCCTCAGTGCGCTCGTCGTGCCGTTCCTGCTGTTCGACTCCGTCTCGAAGCTGATCGGGATCCCCGAGGTCGTCGCGGCCGCCGAGCAGCTGGGCTTCCCCGCCGCCACCGTCCCGGTCATGGGTGGTGTCCTGCTGGCGTGCGTCGTGCTGTACGTCCTGCCGCGCGCCGCCGTGCTCGGCGCGGTCCTGCTCACCGGGTATCTGGGCGGCGCCGCGTGCGCCCAGCTGCGGATCGAGGCGCCGCTGTTCTCCACTCTGCTGTTCCCCGTCTACCTCGGGATCCTGATGTGGGCCGGGCTCTATCTGCGCAGCGGCGCGCTCCGGGCGCTGGCCCGGGCGGGAAGCTGAGCGTCGGGCCCGGGTCGCGCTACCGTGACCCGGGTCGGTTCGACCCTGGAAGACGAACGCTGGGAACGAACGGGAGTGGCACGTGGGCGTCAGCTTGGTCAAGGGTGGCAACGTCAGCCTCAGCAAGGAGGCCCCCGGCCTCACGAACGTGATCGTCGGGCTGGGGTGGGACGTCCGCACCACCACCGGTGCCGATCACGACCTCGACGCGTCGGCGATCCTGGTCGGCGCCGACGGGAAGGTCCTCTCCGACGGCCACTTCGTCTTCTTCAACAACCTGACCAGCCCGGACGGCACCGTCGAGCACACCGGCGACAACCTCACCGGCGAGGGCGAGGGCGACGACGAGGCCATCAAGGTCAACCTCGCCGCGATGGCCCAGGATGTCTCGAAGATCGTCTTCCCGGTCAGCATCTACGAGGCCGACGCCCGTCACCAGAACTTCGGCCAGGTCGCGGGCGCGTTCATTCGTGTCGTGAACCAGGCCGACGGCCGCGAGATCACCCGCTTCGACCTCTCCGAGGACGCCTCGACGGAGACAGCCATGGTGTTCGGCGAGGTCTACCGCCACGGGGCCGAGTGGAAGTTCCGCGCCGTCGGACAGGGCTACGCCTCGGGCCTCGCCGGCATCGCGCGGGACTACGGCGTCAACGTCTGAGCCCGACTCAGCCGGAGAACGGGCCCCGGCTCAGCCGGAGAGCTGCGCGTGGGCGATCGCCCAGCGGGCCTTGAGCGTCGCGTCCCTGTTGACCGGATCCATCGCCACCTCGGTGGAGATCGGGGATGTCGTCGTCGCGTCGTTCAGCACGCGGACCATTCGCACCAGGTGGGCGAGCCGCATCTCCTCGCGGTCGACCGGGAACTGCCGGCCGGCCGCGAGATTGAGCACCCGGTCGAGCCACAGCGTCTCCGCGTGCAGCCCGGCGTCCTCCAGCAGCATGCGGAGGCCGCCGGCCACCTGCCGCTCCGGCAGGACCTGCCAGGTCGACAGGTCGAGGGCATCCACCGGTAGCAGTCGGTCGCTGTCGCGGAAGTAGAGCAGCTCCATCGCCCGGGCGTGGCCGTAGGCGCAGTAGGAGTTGCCGTTGTACAGCGAGATCGCCGTGCACGCGAGATGGGTGCGCAGCGGGCCCAGAACCTGCAGGGTGACGAGGAAACGCGCCAGGTTCGCGACGAACCAGACCGCCGCCCGCAGCCCGCCTCGGCTCTCGACCACGCCGGGGACCACCGCGGGCGAGCAGCCCCAGATCCACCGGCACACCTGGCTCAGGGCGCGGCTGCTCAAGCGATCGACCCACCCGCCCATCCCGCTCCCCTCACGCTTGGTGATTGAGAGGCTACTGGGAAGTACGGGACCGCCTGATCCCGTGTCGGTGGACGGCCGACTTTCCGCTCCCGCAGCTCACCAGATACGAACCCGCTGGGCCGGAGGGGTGTACAGCGCGTCGGACTCGGCGACGTCGAAGGCCTGGTGAAAGGCGTCGAGGTTGGTGACCACGGCGTTGCAGCGCAGGTCGGGTGGTGAGTGGGGGTCCAGCGCGAGGCGACGGATCGCCTCGGCGTCGCGAGTCGCGGCCCGCCACACCTGAGCCCAGCCGAACAGCACCCGTTGCAGGCCGGTGAACCCGTCGAGCTCGGGTGCTTCCGTCGAGCCGAGCGCGATCGCGTAGGCCTTGATGGCGATCGTCAGGCCCCCGAGGTCGCCGATGTTCTCCCCGACCGTCAGCGCTCCGTTGATGTGGTGGTCGGGTAGCCCGACCGGGTGCAGCCCGTTGTACTGCTCGATCAACGCCTGGGCGCGACGGTCGAACTCGGCGCGGTCGGCCGGGGTCCACCAGTCGGTCAGGTTGCCGTCGCCGTCGTACTTGGAGCCCTGGTCGTCGAAGCCGTGCCCGATCTCGTGGCCGATGACCGCACCGATGCCGCCGTAGTTGGCAGCGTCGTCGGCGTCGGCGTCGAAGAACGGGGGCTGCAGGATCGCGGCCGGGAAGACGATCTCGTTCATCCGAGGGTGGTAATAGGCGTTGACGGTCTGCGGGGTCATGAACCACTCGTCGTGGTCGACCGGCTTGCCGATCTTGGCCAGCTCGAGGTCGGTCTCCCAGGCGGCGGCGCGCAACACGTTGCCGAGCAGGTCGCCGCGCCGGATCTCCAGCGTCGAGTAGTCCTTCCAGGAGTCCGGATAGCCGATCTTCGGGGTGAAGCGGCCGAGCTTCTCCAACGCCCGCTCGCGGGTGGCCGGGCTCATCCAGTCCAGGGAGACGATGCTCTGCCGGTAGGCCTCGACCAGGTTCCCGACGAGCGTGACCATCCGTTCCTTGCTCGACGCCGGGAAGTGCCGCTGCACGTAGAGCTGTCCGACGGCCTCGCCCAGCGCCCCCTCCACCAGCGACACGCCGCGCTTCCACCGCTCACGCAGCACCGGGGTGCCCGAGAGCGTGCGGCCGTAGAAGGAGAAGTCCTCCTCGACGATGTCGGCGCTCAGGTGGTCGGCGCAGGCCGACGCCGTACGGATGGCGAGCCACGCCTGCCACTGCGAGAGCGGCCGCTGCGCCCAGAGCCGGGCGGCGACGGTGACGAAGCTCGGCTGGCGCACGACCACCTCGTCGAACGCGCCGACGGGAGCACCGACCGCCTCCAGCCACGGCGTCCAGTCGAAGTCCGGCGCGTGCTCGCGCAGCGCGCCGAGCGTCATCAGGGTGTAGGTCTTCTCGGCGTCGCGGTTGGTGACGCGGTCCCAGGAGGCCGCCGCGAGAGCCGTCTCCAGGTCCATCACGATCTCCGCGGTGCCGGCCGGCAGCCCGACGAGCGCCGCGAGCCGGCCCAGGTGCGCGACGTAGGCGTCGCGGATCTCGGCGGAGCCCTCCTCGCGGTAGTAGGACTCGTCGGGTAGCCCCAGGCCCGACTGCGACAGGTGCACCAGATAGCGCGTGGAGTCCCTCGCGTCGGTGCTGACGAACGTGCCGAACAGCGACACCCGCCCGTCGCGCTGGCGCCGGCCCAGGACCGCCGCGAGCTCCGCCGACGATGTCGCCGCGATGACCTCGTCGAGCAGGGGCGCCAGCGGCGACGTGCCCGCGGCCTCGATGGCGTCGACGTCCATGAACGAGGCGTAGAGGTCGGCGATCTTGCGCGCCTCCTCGCCGGACTCGGCCGCCGCGCCCTCGACGATCGCCCGCACGTCGTCCTCGGCCCGGTCGCGCAGGGTGCGGAAGGCGCCGTCCTGAGCGCGGTCCTCGGGGATCTCGTGGGTGGCGAGGTAGCGGCCGTTGACGTGGCCGAACAGGTCGTCCTGGGGGCGGGTCGCGGCGTCGATCCAGTCGAGGTCCAGGCCCGAGTGCCGCGGTCGCGTGGAGGTCGTCATCGCCCCATCCTGCCCGGTGGGAGGCCATGGCGCCCACCGTTCGGTCAACACCGGTGTCGGCGACGTAAGCATCGGTGTCGACGGCTTCCGTCGCCTGGTGGCCACCAGGTGGTGTCAACTCGCCGCCCACCCGCCCAAGATCGCCGCCTGCGGTGCATGACATTCACCTGTGAAGCTTTTGCACCGCAGACGACGATCATGGGCGGATCGGCGGGAAACCGCGGAAAGCCCTGGGTGGGTGGTGGCGGTGCTGCGCCGCCTGGGGTCGGACGGTCATGTCACCAGCTCCGCGTAGACCACGACGTTGTCGACGTAGCTGTGCGCGGCCCGGTCGAAGTCACCCCCACAGGTGATCAACCGCAGCTGGGGTGTGCCGACGTCGCCGTAGACTTCGCGCGTCGGGAACGCGTCCTTCGGGTACTGCTCGACGCGGCGCACCACGAACCGGGCCGCGCGGCCGTCGGCCCGGTCGACGGTGACCTCGTCGCCGACCGTCGCGCGGTGCAGGTCGTGGAACACGCCCGCATCGCCCTTCCAGTCGACGTGCGCGGCGAGCACCGCCGGGCCGGTCTGACCGGGCGTCGGCGAATGGATGTACCAGCCGGCCGTCGACCCGTCTGCGGGCACTCCCATGGCGCCGTCGGACTGGATGTCGAGGTCGATGAGGCCGGAGTCCACGTCGATCGACGGGATGTGCAGGCGGGTCGGGTGGGAGGCGGGTAGGGCTGTGGCCTGCGGCGTCGTGGCCGCCGTGCCTGTGGCGACCGCCGAGGTGGGCGGTGCCGCGGGACCCGCGCCGGAGCAGCCGGCCAAGAGGGTCAGGGCGAGAGCCACCGCCGGGCCTACGGCCCGGTGGTGCCCAGGGCGGCCGGGCACCGTCAGCGGTCAGCGCGGCGGCGGCCGGCCACGGTCGCACCCAAGGCGGCCATGCCGCCCAGGCCCGCGACGACCAGCGGGAAGCCGCTGCTGCTGCCGTCGCCGGTGTCGACCCCGCCGCGGGGCACGACGCTGACCTGGCCCTGCCTCGCCGGGGCGACTGCTACCGGCTCCCGTGCCGCCGGGTCGGCGAGCGTGGTGGTGGGCTGCACGGCGGGCTTGGTGGTGGGCTTGGGCGTGCTGGGCTTGAGTGTGGTGGTGGGCGCTGTGGCGGGCGAGGCGGCCGGCTGCTTGGCGATCAGCTGATCAAGGGGCGTGGTGGTGGGCTCCGCGGCTGGCCCACCAGGCAGGGATTCGCAGGCGATGCCGTTACCGTCGGCGTCGAGCCGCTCCGGGTCGCCCGGTACCGAGTCGAAGGCCTGCTGGGCGTCGGCCTGGGTGGCGAAGTCGGGGCAGTTGCGATCGGGCCGCGCGGCGGCGACACCGGCCAGGGGAAGCGTCGCCACGACGGCGATGGCCAGGGACGCCAGGATGGTGCGGATCGTCATCGATACCTCTTCGCCTTTATGATCTTACGGATAGTCACGCAACCTGGGCGTGGGTGTGCTCGGAGAGTAAGCAGATCGCTACGGTCAGGCGCTGCCCCGTACATCGTCGGGTCGGGCCGGCACCGTTACAGCAGTGGCGGCGCCCGCCTCGGCCGGACCGTCGGCGAACGCCGCCAGGCTCAGCCTCGGGGATGCCGACACGCGCAGTTGGTTCCCGGTCCTCCGCGCCGCCCAGCTCCGACCGGGGAGTCCCTCGCCGTGGGGGCATGTCGCCTTCTGCTGCGACGTCGGTGGTCGCTCGCGGAGCACCTCGTCATCGATGGGCTCGTCCTCGGACATGGCGTCGGGTAGACCACGAGACGTCCGCGGCCGTGGCCGCTTCTGGGAGCATCAGTCGACGTGGGCGCGCAGCCACAGCTCCAGGGGCAGGGCCAGCCATACCTTCGCTCCGTGGCGGGAATAGAGGCTGCCGCGGCCGGCCAGCCACCCCGCCACGACGTCGCGCCGGAACAGGCCGCGGTCGGCCGAGCGGGAGAGCAGGGCGTCACCGGCGAGGTCTCGCAGGGGCCCGCGCAGCCACTGCTGCACCGGCCCGCGCATGCCGCTCTTGGGCCAGCGCACGATCGTGTCCGGCAGGAGGTCGGCGACGGCCTCCTTGAGCACCCACTTCTCCTGCCCGCGGGCGAGCTTGAGCCGCGGGGGCACCGTGAATGCGACGTCGACGACCCGACGGTCGAACAGCGGCGCACGGGCCTGCACTCCGCAGGCCGCGGTGAGCCGCTCGACCTTGGGCAGGATGTGGTGTGCCCCCTTCGTCCGGATGTTGACGTGCAGCAGCCGGTCGAGCTGGGCGGTCATCGGACCGTCGAGCCAGGGCGCGACGAGCCGGCGCATCCGCAGGTCGTGCAGCCCGAGCACCTCGGTCTTTGGCTCCAGCGCGAACTCCCGCCGGCAGCTGCCGCACCGACGACCCGAACGTGCCTTGTACTTCAGGTCCGCCGCGCAGTGGGGGCAGATCATCGCGGGCCGATCGGTCCCTACGCTGCGCGAGTGAGCTGACAGGTCACCGCCGGGACGGGCTGTTCCGCCGTGCTCGACGCCGTCTGACCGAGCGCCGGGCGGGCCGCCCGACCCCGGCGTCCCGCCCTTCCCTCCACGTGGTGGGATCATCAGGTGTCCATGGGTGCCTACCTGGCCGGTCTCGACGCCGTCGCGCTGGCCAGCCTGCTGCGTCACCGTCCCGAGGCACTGGTCGAGCCGACGCCTCGCACCCTCGACGAGCTCGCGCAGCGCCTCAACGGGAGCGAGTCGCTGACGCGGGCGCTGGTGCGGATGGACCACGACGAGATGGTGACGGCCCGTGCCGTCGCCCTGCTCGGGGCCGCGTCGCCCACCGTGCTGGCGGCGCGACTGCACTCCGACGAGCAGCCGGTCCGGGAGGTCCTCCAGCGGTTGTGCGGGCGCGGGTTGGCCTTCAGCGTCGACGGGACGGTGGGGCTGCCCGAGCGGCTGGCAGCGCACTTCGCCACCTCACTCGCAGGTTTCCGGACCCTCGCCGTGGTCGCCGGACAGGCCCGGGTGGACGACCTGCGGATCGCGATCGGCGGGCTCGGGGCCGATCCCGGCGGCCTGACGAAGCCTCGGTTGGTCGCGCTCCTCGGCGAGTTGCTGGCCGATCCCGCTGTCGTGACGCGGGCGGTGTCGGGCCTGCCCGTGCCGGTGCAGGAGTACCTGCAGATCGTCGTGGACGCCGGGGGGCGCTTCCACGTCGGTGGCCGCGGCCCGGCGTCGGCCCTCGCGTCGGTGGGCCTGGTGATCAACGGGGAGTTGCCCCGCGAGGTCGTCGTCGCGCTGATGTTCGACGAGCGCGACCGCCTGACCGGGCGCCCCGAGCTGCCTGCGTCAGCCGACCCCGTCGACGACGGGCGGGCCGGTGCCGACACGGCCGTCCTCTCCCTCACCGGGCTGCTCGACGGGGCGGTGAGCACGCCGTTCGCCCGGCTGAAGAAGGGCGGCGTCGGTACCCGGGAGCGGACGCGGCTGGCCTCCCGGCTCGGCGTCACCGATCCGGCGCTGTGGATCGACATCGCCCACGCGGCGGACCTGCTCGCGGCGGGCCCGGACGGCTACGGCCCGACCGCCGACTTCGGGCCGTGGCGCGAGCAGCCCACGGTCGCGAGATGGGCCGGTGCCGCGCTCGCCTGGTTCGGCCTGGACGTCGCGCCGACGTGCCGCGAGAGCGAGGACGGCGAGGTGGCGCCGCCGCTGCCGATGCCGTCGGCCGCCGGTCACCTGCGCCGCGCGCTGCTGCGGGCCGCCGCAGACGGCCGCTCCGTGCGGGGCGCGGCCGCGGTGATCGACTGGTTCTGCCCGCTGAGCTTCTACGACGACATTGGTCGCGACCTGCGGATCGTCGCCGCGCTGCACGAGGCCACGCGGCTCGGCGTGATCTCGGGTGATCGCCTCGCGGCGCTCGGCGAGCTGCTCGTGGCGCTCGCGGACCGGCCCGCTGACGAGCTGGCCGCGCGGGCCGCTGACCTGTTGCCGGAGACCCGCGGGCTGCTGGTCCTGCAGTCCGACCTCACCGCGGTGGTGTCGGGCCAGGTCGACGCGGCCGCGGCCCGGTTGCTCGCCGCCTGCGCGGTGCCGGAGCGGGGCGTCGCCACCACCTGGCGGTTCGGTCCGGCGAGTGTCCGCGGAGCCCTGGACTCCGGCTGGGCCGCCGAGGACCTGCGGACCGGCCTCGCCGCGGTGTCCGGGCGCCCGCTGCCCCAACCGTTGGACTACCTGCTCTCCGATGTCGCCCGGCGCCACGGCACGGTCCGGCTGCGCGGGTCCCGGGTCGTCCTGACCGGTCCGGAGGCCGAGCTGACCGAGATCCTGCACACCCGATCGCTGACGACGCTGCACCTGAGCCGGCTCGCACCCACCGTCCTGAGCAGCCCGCTCGAACCTGACGCGGTGCTGGCGAAGCTGCGGGCGGCGGGGTTCGCCCCGATGCCCGAGGACGCCGACGGCCTGGTCGTCCTCCCCGAACGCCCGGCCGAGCCGGTGACGCACCGGACACCGCGACCCGCGCGGCCCGTGGTGGAGCCGGCCGAACTCGCCCGGCGGCTGCTGCACCCGAGCGAGAGCGTGCCGCCGGTGTCGGACACCCACGCGCGGATCGCCGCGCTCGCGCGGCACCTCGACACGGCCGAGATCGCGCTGCTCACCGACGCGCTGGAGACCGGCCGGGACGTCCGGATCCAGTACCGCAACTCCGCCGGCAACCGCTCGGTCCGCGACATCGCACCGCGCGAGTTCTGGGACCGCCGCATCGACGCGTGGTGCTACCTGCGTTCTGCGGAACGCGAGTTCCTCGTCGCCGAGATCGAGAGCGTCGGCCCGGTGGGGTGAGATCAGCCGGGCACGTGCAGGAGGTAGTCGCCCGTCTCCTCGTCCCAGTCCATCGTGATCAGGTCGCGAGCGCGGGCGGCCTTGGTGAACGACAGGAACGTGTTGAAGCCGTAGCGCTTCTCGCTGAACCCCGGCTCCCGCTTGCGCAGCTGGTCCTTGAGTCCCGAGAGCTGCGGCCGGAACGAGCCGGCACCCTGCAGCTGTTTGACGACGTCGACGAGCAGGCGGAAGGCGTCGTCGTCGGCGCTGGAGTCCTCCGGGAACGTCACCTCCGGGTCGCCCGGCGCGGAGCCCGGCCGCAGCGCCACCACCCCGTCGGTCTCCAGGCGGCGCAGCAGCTCCCCGAAGCCGCGGAACCCGTGGTCGCCCTCGTCGAAGGTGGGGTCCTTGCGGAGGATCGCGCGCTTGAGCCGCGACGCGAGGACGGGTCCGTCGGCGCTGCGTTGCAGGCCGGCGAGGGTCGAGGTGATGAGCGGGCCGATCTCGCGGTCCGCTCCGCTGCTGGCGGGCTCGTCGGGGGGCGGCTCGATCGGCACCTGCTCGATCGGCACCTGTGCGACCGGCGGCTGCTCGACGGGCCGCACCCCGGCGGGCACCCGATCGGCGGGCGCCGCATCGGCGCGCGGCTGCTCGCCCGGTGCTGGCGGAGGGGCCGCGGGCGCCACGGTCGGTGCCGCCGCTGGCCAGCGGTCGCGACGGGCGGGGCGGCGCGGTGCCTGCGTCGGCTCCACGCCGGGCAGCCGGTCGTAGAACAGGAACTCGTCGCAGGCCGGGGGCAGCAGCGCCGACGTCGAGGACTGGACGCCGATGCCGATCACCCGCTTGTCGAGCTCTCGGAGCTTGTGCACCAGCGGGGTGAAGTCGGAGTCGCCGGTGCAGATCGCGAACGTCGTGATGAAACTGCGCTCGAACGCCAGCTCGATCGCGTCGACGGCCATCTTGATGTCGGCGGCGTTCTTGCGGGAGGCTCCGAGACGCTGCGGGATCTCGATCAGCTCCACCTGGGCGCGGGCGAGCAGGCGCCGGTCCTCGTCGAAGTACGACCAGTCGGCGTACGCCCGCCGCGCCACCACCCGGCCGCGCTCGGCCAGCGCGTCGGCGATGGGGCCGAAGTCGAACGGGACGACCCCCAGACCGTCACGGGCGCCGATGGCGAGGTTCTCGTAGTCGAGGAACAGCGCGATGCGCTCGTCGTCGTTGATCACGTGCGGTACTCCCGGGGCCGGTTGGAGCCCGCAGCCTAGTGTTTGGTCCCGACACCCCCGCGGGTACTGAGGTGATCGTGAGAGCAGCCTGTTACACGAGGACCGGACCGGCCCGCGACGTCCTGGAGGTCCGGGAGGTCGACCGCCCCGAGCCCGGGCCGGGAGAGGTGCGGGTGCGCGTCCGGATCTCCGGGGTCAACCCGACCGACTTCAAGACCCGTGACGGCTCGACCCCCCGCCCGATCGGCGGCATCCAGGTCCCGCACCTGGACGGGGTCGGCGAGATCGACGCCGTCGGTGACGGGGTGGACGCCACCCGGGTCGGGCAGCGCGTGTGGCTCTACCTCGCCACCGCGCAACCCGGCGTCGCCCCGTCGGCCCAGCAGCGCTGGGGCACCGCCGCGCAATGGTGCGTGCTGCCGGCGCAGCAGGCGGTTCCGCTGCCGGAGACCGCGTCCGACGAGCTGGCCGCGAGCCTCGGCGTCCCGGCCCTGACCGCCTACCACTGCCTGATGTCCGACGGCCCGGTCGACGGCCGTTCCGTGCTCGTCGCCGGTGGGGCCGGGGCGGTGGGCCACTTCGCGATCGAGCTGGGCGTCTGGGCCGGCGCGACGGTCGTCGCCACCGCGAGCGGGCCGGAGAAGGCCGCACTGGCCACCCGCGCCGGAGCCGGGCTCGTGGTGAACTACCGCGACGGCGACGCCGCCGACCGGATCCGCGCGTTCACCCCGCAGGTCGACCGGGTGGTCGAGGTGGCGCTCGGCGCGAACCTCGGCCTGGACCTCGACGTCCTGGCCCCGCGCGGAACGATCGTCTGCTACGCCGCCGGCCCCGACGACCCCATCCTGCCGGTGCGGCGCTGCATGACGGCCAACGTGACGTTGCGGTTCGTGCTGCTCTACTCCATCGACCCCGACGACCTGCGCACCGCCGCCCGTGAGGTCACGGTCGCGCTGTCGGAGGGCGGGCTCACCGAACTGCCGGTGCACCGATTCCCGCTCGACGACATCGCCGCCGCCCACGAGGCGGTGGAGTCGGGCGTCACCGGGAAGGTGCTGGTGGACGTCGGCTGATGCCTGTTGCGACGCCCCGTCCGCCGAGTACCCCTATACGGTGACCACGAGCTTCCCGGTCGCGGTGCCCGCCTCCATCGCCGCGTGTGCCTGCGCGATCTGCTCGAACGAGTAGACGTGGTGGATGGGGACCACCGCGGATCCGGCCGCCACGGCGTCGAGGAACTCCTGCAGCACGGCCGCCGGGAGATCGCCCGCGTCGCCGGCGTAGGCGGTGAGCCGCACACCGCGGGGGAGGTAGTCGATCGGGTAGAAGTCCTTCACCGTCCACTCGTTGGACAGCATCCCGGTGAAGCACACGACGCCGTGCACGCGGGTGGCGCGCAGCGTGTCGGGCAGGGTGGGTGTGCCGACGAGTTCCAGCGCGGTGTCGACGCCGCCGGGGAGAATCTCGCGGACCTGCTCGGCGACCGAACCGTTCTCGGCCAGCACGTGGTCGACGCCCAGTGCGGTGAGTGCCGTGGCCTTGGCCGGGCTGCGGGTCGTGGAGAACACGGTCATGCCCCGCTGCTTCGCCAGCACGGCCGTGGTCATCCCCACCGACGACGTGCCGCCGCGCACGAGGATCGACCCGCCGGGCTGTGCGTCGAGCCCGACGGTGAGCGAGCCGTACGCGGTCTGCAGCATCTCCGGGACGCCACCGAGGACGTCCGGGCCGAGATCGCTGCGAAAGGTGATCACTTGAGTGGCGGGAACGCAGGCGTACTCGGCGTAGCCGCCGTCGAACGTCCGGCCCATGCCGCCCATCAAGGCGGCCACCTGCCGGCCCTCCTCGAACTCGCCGCCCGGGCACTCGGCGACGACGCCCGTGGCCTCGATGCCGAGGACCCGGGGGAACACGACGCCCTCGGCCAGCCCGAGGCGGGTGTGCAGCTCTGAGCGGTTCAGCCCGAACGCGGTCACCCGGATCAGGACCCATCCCCGGGACGGGATCGGTACCGGAACCTCGCGGATGACGAGCGCCTCGGGTGGTCCGGGGGCGTCGAGAACGATCGCCCGCATCGTTGTCGGGTGTGTGGGATCCCGGGGGGTCCGGGCCGTCGTGGTCATCGCTGCGTCGTCCTTCGATGTCGTCGTGGTCCAGGGCGAGCCGGTCGCGAGGTGCGGTGTCCCGGGGGCCTGCCGGTGTGCTCGATGTCGGCCCTGAGTGGATCGTCGGGACGTGAGCGGTCGGCGTGGGCCGCATCCACCCGCGCTCCGACGGCTCGGAGCTCGGTGATGGCGGTGCTCAGCTCAGCGAGCGCGGGCGCGGACAGCGCGGATCCGAGCCGGTGCCGCAGCTCGACCTCCACCACCGCGGTCGCCGTTGTGAGCAGAGACTCCCCGGCAGGCGTCAACCCGATGATCGACGAGCGCAGGTCCCGGGGGTCGGAGTGACGCACGCAGTGCCCCGCCGTCTCGATGCGGTCGACCATCTTGCTGGCACCCCCGACCGTGATCGAGAGTCCGCTCGCGATGTCGAGGACCCGACAGGACGGCGTGCGGGCGATCAGCCGCATCGTGTCGAAACCGCCCATCCGCAGGCCGCAGTTCTCACGGAGCCGGGCGTCCACCGCGTTCCACAGCTCGGTCTCGAGCCGTACGAGGTCGGTGAAGAGCGCAGTGACGTCCACCCCCGCGGAAGTAGCTTCCATGGAATCCAACGTAGTACTCGCAGCGAGCCGTGACCTCGCCTCCGGTGCCGCGGGTCAGCGTCGGGGTGGCGGCGGGAGGGGGTCGTCGGGGGTGACGACGGGTGGGGTGAACCAGCGGTCGTCGACGAAGGCGCCGGAGTCGTCGATCAGGTAGCCGGGTCGGCGACGGCCCTGGCTGTGCTGTCCGCCCGTGCCGGCACCCCTGGGCATCATGCCGGTCCCGGTCCCGGTCCCGGTCCCGGCGGCGGCGCCGCGGTTGCCGGTGGGGTGGGGCTCCTCGCCGCCGCCGGTGAGCGGCGAGCGGGTGGGCGCGTGCTCGGTGACGTCGGGGGCGCGACCGGTGGCGTCCGGCCCGCGGCCGGTGATGTTGGGGTCGCTGCGCCAGCTCAGAGGCTCGGCCGGGCCGGGTACGCCGTGGGGGACGCGCTCGCCCAGGGGCGTGCAGTAGCCGGTTGCGCGGCCGCCGGCGCCTCCGTAGCCCGGTGTGCTGCCGGTGCTGCCGGTGCCGGTGCCGCCGCTCAGTCCGCCGCCGCCCAGTCCTGGTGCGCCCAGTCCTCCTGCGCCCGGACTTCCGGCGCCCGGTCCCGGTGCGCCGACGCCGCCGGCTCCTGCGCCACCCGAACCGGTGGGTCGGACGCCGGCGCCGATGCCGCCCACCGCGCCTCCGAGACCAGCGGCGGCTGGGAGTCCGACTCCGATCCCGCCGGTTCCCGTCCCCCTTGCCGCCGCGCCGGTGCCTCCCGAACCGACTCCGGTGCCGTCACCACCGGCGAGCGCGCCACCGGCCGCGGTCCGGCCGGTGCCCCGCCCGCGATCGGGGGACCGTCGACGCCGCCTGCCGCGGCGGTCGCCGTCGGGGCGAGGCGCGGTGCGGCGCTGAGCGCGGCACGCCCGTTGTCGCTCGGCGTACCAGGGCTCGGTGGTGCTGGAGGTCGGGATGGGGCCGAAGATCTGGTCGTCGAGGGCGGTGGGTTGGCGCGGTGGTGGTGGGAGGTTGTTGCGCACCCACGCGACCTGGTCGGCCTGCTCCACCAGCGATGTCGCCCCGGTGCTGGCGCGGGCTGCGGCGTCGGCCACCCACACGCCGAGCGGGGTGAGCCCGGTGCGGGTGGCGTCGGCGGCGATGCCCTCCCACTGGCCGGTGATGGAGTTGAGGGCGGCGGCCAGGGTGCCGTCGATCTCGGTGAGGCGCTGCTGGGCCCGCCCCCACGAGTCGACCGTGTTCTGGGCGGCGCCGACCCCGGGTCCGCCCTGCACGGTGTCCCACACGTATTGGTGGGAGTACTGCTCCCAGATGATGTCACTCACCGCACTCCCTCACCGCACTCCCTCACCGTCGCTCGGTCGAGCGCAGCGCGGGCGCTGCGGCACTGGTCCGCTCGCCGGCTCGCTCATTGCTGGGGTAACCCCTCGGTGGCGGTGGCTTCGGCACCGGTGTACGCGGCGTGCATGGCGTGGAGCTGGCTCACGACGTCCGCCAGCCGCTCCTTGTAGAGGACGAGGGAGGCGTAGACGGAGTCGGGGGCGTCCATGGCCCACTGGTTGAAGTTGCCCCGGATCGTCGCGGTGTGGGGGTCGTTGGTCCAGGCCACGGCCACGCGTCCGTTCCGGTCGAGGTCCGCCAGCAATGGCGTCATGTCGTTGAGGGCGTTCTGGTAGGCCGCGATGAGCGACGGGAGCGCCCCGGCCTCGACACGCATGAGGATCGGTTCGGGCACGGCTACCTCCGGATCGGTGACCGTCGGGACGCTACCCAGACCGGCCAGGCTCGCGTGGCCTTTTGGCAGAACCGGATTCGAACAGCGAGTCAGCGGGCGAGCAAGGTGGTGACGGCGGCCTCGGTGGCGGCGATGGCGCGTCGACACAGCTCGTCCTGCGACGGTTTGTTGCTCCCGCTGCCGCGGAACTGGAGGTCGAGGAACTGGTGGGGGTGCACGTCGACCTCGACGGAGCAGGATTCGGGACGGTTGTAGTTGCGGGCGACGATGGCGGGGAAGCCGACGACGGTGATGGGGCTGATGTTCCCGACTGCGCCGGGGCCGATGAGCGCCCCGATGCCGCTCTGCAACGACAGCGCGATGTCGGCCGACTGGGAGGGTATGGCGTTGTTGATGGAGCAGGCCGGCCCCCTGAACAGCGGCGCGGTCGAGTCGTAGCGGATCTGCGGTTGGTCCAGCCCGATGACCTCGCGCTGGGCGGGCGTGAGCAGCGAGCACGGGTCGACGCCGTCGAGCGGGACGTCCCGCGGCCGGGGTGGCAGCACGATCCCACCGGTCGCTGCGCTGCTCGACGGCGTCGATCCGGCCGGCGACGAGCTGCCCCCGATGCTGCACCCGGACGCCAGCAGGGCGACGGCGGCGGCGGTGATCAGCAGACGGCGCACCGTGCGACGCTAGCGCAGCCCAGCGCCTCCCCGTGGCCGAACGGCGCCGCCCGACACGGACGGCCCCGCCGCCCGAGCGACGCGGCGACGTCGGAGAGGGAGAGGTCGACCCAGCAGGGTGTGATGGTCACGCGCGGCCCGAGCGTGGCACCGACCCCGGACGGGAACGGGGCCGCCGCTATCGTCGCCGGGTGTCCAGCGCCGAACAGCAGCCCGCCGTCGGGCGCGTCACCGGCACCGAGGACTCCACCCCGCTGCTGTTCTCCGTCGCCCTCGCGCCGGGGCAGTACCTGCAGCTCGACGACGTGGTGGTCACCCGGCGCAGCGTTCCCGGTATCGGGGCGGTGACGACGGCGGGCGTCGTCACCGAGGTCCGCGCCCGGCACGAGGGCGCCACGTACGCCTCCGACGTCTTCCTCATCGCCGACGGTGTCCTGCCCGCGCAGGTGCAGGAGACCGCCGAGATCACCACCACCCGCGTGGAGCCCGAGTGCTACGTGCCGCCGACGCCCGGCTCGGAGGCCCGGCGCGCCACCGGTCAGGAGAGGGCGCGGGCGCTGTACTTCGACAAGATGGAGCATCGCGTCCCGGTCGGGTTGGGCCGCGACGGCGAGCCGATCTTCGTCAACCTGGAGTTCCTCGACGGCACCCGCGGCGGCCACGTCTCCATCAGCGGTATCTCGGGCGTCGCGACGAAGACCAGTTTCGCACTGTTCCTGCTCTACTCGATCTTCCGCAGCGGCGTGCTGGGCAAGCGGGCGGTGAACGCGAAGGCGCTCGTGTTCAGCGTGAAGGGTGAGGACCTGCTGTTCCTCGACCGGCGCAACCTCAAGTTGGACGACGAGCAGCGCGCCCGCTACCTGCGCCTGGGCCTGCCCGCTGAGCCGTTCGCGTCGGTCGGGTTCTTCGCCCCGCCGATGCCCGATGACCCCACCGGGCGCCCGCACGTCACCGGCCGGACCAGCGGTGTCACCCCGTTCTGGTGGACCCTCGCCGAGTTCTGCGCCGAGGAACTGCTCCCCTACGTCTTCGCCGACGCCGAGGACGAGCGCAACCAGTACACGATGGTGATCCACCAGGTCGCGGCCCGGCTGCGACGCGACGCCGTCGCCGTCGGGGACGGGGCCGTCAGCGTCGAGGGCCGGATCCTGCGCACCTACGGTGACCTCGTCGAGTTCGTCTCCGACCGCCTCACCGACGAGGACGCCCGCCGCGACTGGGCCGGCCCCGTCACCGGCACGGGCACGATCAACGCCTTCCTGCGACGGCTGCGGTCGAGCCAGAAGCCGTTGCGGACGCTGGTGCGCGGCGACCTCGCCGAGATGCGCGGCCGGCGCGTGTCCACCGAGGGTCAGCAGGTCACGGTGGTGGACCTGCACAACCTGCCCGAGCGCGCACAGCGGTTCGTCGTCGGTGTGGTGCTCGCCGGGGAGACCGCGCGCAAGGAGGCGGCCGGCGCGGGCGGGCTGCTGTTCACGATGATCGACGAGCTGAACAAGTATGCGCCGCGGGAAGGCTCCAGCCCGATCAAGGAGGTCCTGCTCGACATCGCCGAGCGCGGCCGCTCGCTGGGCATCATCCTCATCGGCGCGCAGCAGACGGCCAGCGAGGTGGAGCGCCGGATCGTGTCCAACTCTTCGATCAAGGTGGTCGGGCGGCTCGACCCGGCCGAGGCCGGGCGTCCCGAGTACGGGTTCCTGCCGCCCTCGCAGCGGGCCCGGGCGGTGCTGGCGAAGCCGGGCACGATGTTCGTCGCCCAGCCGGAGATCCCGGTGCCGCTGGCCGTCGAGTTCCCGTTCCCGGCGTGGGCGACGCGGGTCTCGGAGTCCGCGGCAGAGGAACCGGCCGTCAACGGCTCCCGAGACCCCTTCGCGCGGCTGCCCGCAGTGGCGGCCGACGAGGACGCCCCGTTCTAGGCCTTCCGCCCGATTCCGCTGTACCCGGCGGAGGCCAGCTCCGCCCCGATCGTCTCCGGCGGAACGACGTAGGGCCACACGTGGACGAGCCCCGGCGGCTCCATCACGAAATCGCCGAAGAACCGGGCTATCTGCTCGCGGCTGCGTGGCACGAACGGGGAGTTGGCCCGCGCGTAGACCGCGGAGATGGTCTCGGTGAAGCCGGGCCGGGCCTCGGTGCTGGCGTGGCCGATGGCCAGGAAGCTGCCCGGTGCGAGGGCGTCCCGGACGGTGGCCACCAGCGCGTGCGGGTCGTCGACGTCGGGGATCAGGTGCAGCACGTTGACGATCAGCACCCCCACCGGCTGGTCGAGGTCGAGGTGGCTGCGCACCGCCGCAGCCCCGACGATCTCCTCCGGGCGACGCATGTCGGCCTGGTGCACCAGCACCTCCGGCGTGCCGGTGAGCCGGGCGCGGCCATGGGCGCAGACGGTCTCGTCGTGGTCGACGTAGACGACCCGCGTGCTCGGGTCGATCCGGTGCGCGATCTCGTGCACGTTCTCCTGCGTCGGCAGGCCGGAACCGACGTCGATGATCTGCCGGATGCCCCGCTCGGCCACCAGGTGCGTGACGAACCGGCCGATCGCGGCGCGCGACTGGACCGCTGCCCTGGCCATGTCCGGGGCCACGGCCAGCACGGCATCGGCAGCCGCCCGGTCGGCCGCGTAGTTGTCCTTGCCGCCCAGGTAGTAGTCGTACATGCGAGCGGCGTTGGGCGTCCGGGGCTC
>JAYSXW010000057.1:0-6058 GCA_043716935.1 Pseudonocardia sp. | reverse complement strand
GGCACGAGGCGATGGTGATCGCGCCCGGGATGGAGGGTCCCACCTCCTACGCGGGCGCGCCCGTCGTCCGCATCCCCTCGGTCGACCTCCCCGTCGTCTCGTCGATGCCCGTGGGCGTCCCGAGCCGCCGGGTGTTGACCGCGCTGCGCGGCTTCGCCCCGGACGTCGTGCACCTCGCGGCGCCGTTCGTCGTCGGCTACCGCGGACTCGCCGCGGCACGCCGGCTCGCGATCCCGACGGTAGCGGTCTACCAGACCGACGTGGCCGGGTTCGCCTCCGCCTACGGCCTCGGGCTCACCGCCCGCGCGGCCTGGCGCTGGACGTGCCGCCTGCACGGGCAGGCCGACCGCACCCTGGCCCCGTCGAGCTGGGCCACCGCCGCGCTGCGCGAGCGCGGGGTCCCGCGGGTGCACCAGTGGGCGCGTGGCGTCGACACCTCCCGTTTCACCCCGTCCAAGCGCGACGCGTCACTGCGCGCCGAACTTGCGCCGAACGGTGAGCTGCTGGTCGGGTACGTCGGACGGCTGGCCCCGGAGAAGCAGGTGGACCGGCTCGCCGTGCTCGCCGACCTGCCCGGCATCCGGCTCGTCGTGGTCGGTGACGGGCCGGGCGCGGAGCGGCTGCGCGCCGCCCTGCCCACCGCCGCGTTCCTCGGCTTCCGCGGCGGCGACGAGCTGGCCCACATCTACGCCTCGCTCGACGTGTTCGTCCACACCGGACCGTCGGAGACCTTCTGCCAGGCCGTGCAGGAGGCACTCGCGTCCGGGCTGCCGGTCGTCGCGCCGGACGCGGGCGGCCCGCGCGATCTCGTGCTGCCCGGCCGGACCGGTTTCCTCGTGCCGCCGCGGCCCGACGGCGCCGACGCCGACGACCCGGAGTCGGTCACCGCCGACGACAAGCTCCGCGCCGCGGTCTACACCCTCACCGACTCCGCCATCCGCGCCCGGTTCGGGGCGGCGGCACGGCGCTCGGTACTGCGCAAGACCTGGTCCGACGTCGGCGACGAGCTGATCGTCCACTACGCCGAGGTCATCGGCGCCGCTGCCTCGGCCGCCGCCTGACCGGTGCGCATCGTCCCCGGATCCCCGGTACCGCCGGCCACCGCGCCGTCGATCCGTGGCGCGTGCGACAGGTCCTGGAACGGCTGCGGCCGGACGCGATCGAGGTGTCGGACCGACTGACGCTGCGCGGTCTGGGCACCTGGGCCTCGCGCCACGGCGTGCCGAGCATCGTGATCTCCCACGAGCGGCTCGATCGGTTGCTCCACCAGTTCCTGCTGCCCGACCCGCCGCCCAATACGTGGCCACCTTCTCCCCACGCCACCACGATGCGCGGGTGCGCACCTCGCTCGCCGCCCGCGCGGACACGTTGCTCGTTCACTGCGGCCGGCTCTTCCCGGAGAGGCATCCGGAACGCAGCATCGACACCGTCGCCGCGCTGCGGGACGCCGGGCACCGCGTCCGGCTCGTCGCCGCCGGGGACGGGCCCCGCCGCGCGGCCCTGGAGCGCCGGGCGGCCGGCCGGCCCGTCACGTTCGTCGGGTTCGTGCCCAACCGGGCCCGGCTGGCCACCCTGCTCGCCTCGGCCGATGTCTCCCTGGCCCCGGGCCCCCGCGAGACCTTCGGGCTCTCCGCGCTGGAGGCCCTGGCCAGCGGCACGCCGGTGGTCGTCTCGGCGTCCTCGGCGTTGCCCGAGATCGTCGTCGGGTCCGGGGCGTCCGCGCTACTCCCCGGGAGCCTCCGCCGCCGGCGTCGCCACGCTGATGGCCGCGGACGAGTCCGTGCGCCGTGGCGCCGCCCGCGCCCGCAGTTCGGCTGGCCGGAGTCGGTCGCCCGGATGCTGGAGACGCTGCGCGCCGCCTGACCCCGTGAGTCGGGTAGCAACCCTGCGCGAGTCGGGCTCCGAGTGCGTGCGGGTCGCGGTGCGCGGTCCGACGAGCCGACCCCGACTCGCGCACACCGAGACCCCGACTCGCGGGGTGCGGGGTGGCGCGCTGCCGTAGCGTTCAGAGCGTGACCCGCGCCGATCTCGACAAGGACCCCCGCGACGTCGCCGCGATGTTCGACGGCGTCGCGCGCCGCTACGACCTCACCAACACCGTGCTCACCGCCGGCCAGGATCGCCGCTGGCGCAGCCGCACCCGCGAGGCGCTGGACCTGCGTCCCGGCGAGCGGGTGCTGGACCTCGCTGCCGGCACCGCCGTGTCGACCGTCGAGCTCGCCCGGTCGGGCGCGTGGTGCGTCGCCGCGGACTTCTCGCTCGGCATGCTCCGTGCGGGGGCCCGTCGCGAGGTGCCGAAGGTGGCCGCCGACGCGCTGCACCTGCCCTTCTCCGACGGCGCCTTCGACGCGGTGACGATCTCGTTCGGCCTGCGCAACATCTCCGACGTAGACGTCGCGCTGGCCGAGCTGGCCCGCGTGACGAGGCCGGGTGGGCGGGTGGTGGTGTGCGAGTTCGGCCGGCCGAACTGGCTGCCGTTCCGGGCCGCCTACTACCTGGGGTTGGAGCGGGTGCTGCCGTCGGTCGCGGAGCGGGTGTCGAGCAACCCGGAGGCCTACCGTTACCTCGGCGAGTCGATCCGGGCCTGGTCCCCCCAACCCGACCTGGCGCAGCGCATCGCGAAGGCGGGGTGGACCGACGTTGCCTGGCGCGATCTGGTCGGCGGGGCCGTCGCCCTGCACCGCGCGCGCCGCGGCTGATCGACGACGGGCCGTTCACCGCGGGTACCTGCCCGGCCTGACACCGGCCGCCTTGGACTCGCACAGGACTTCGTGAAATAGTTCACAAGCTGTCGTCCGAGCACCTGGTTAGGCAGGCCTGGCTCCGGCCGGGCGGGTATGTCGACCTACTGTCGCGACGGCGCCGCACGACCGCAACGATGTTCCACCGACGACGAGGGTGCACGAATGCTCGATCCGTATCTGCCACTGGTGCTGCTGTTCGCCCTGGCCGGGGCGTTCGCGCTGTTCTCGGTGACGTCGGCGCCCTACATCGGCCCGCGCCGCTACAACCGCGCCAAGCTCGACGCCTACGAGTGCGGCATCGAGCCGTCGCCGCAACCGGTGGTGGGTGGCGGCCGCATGCCGGTCGCGTACTACCTCACCGCAATGCTGTTCATCCTGTTCGACATCGAGATGGTCTTCCTCTACCCGTTCGCGGTCAGCGCCGATGCGCTGGGCCTGTTCGGGCTGATCGAGATCGTGCTGTTCATCGCCGCCGTCGGTTTCGCCTACATGTACGTGTGGCGACGCGGCGGGCTGGACTGGAACTAGGGGGCACGAAGCATGGGGCTCGAGGAGAACCTGCCCAGCGGCGTCCTGCTGACCAGCGTCGAGAAGCTGGTCAACTGGACCCGCAAGTCCTCGCTGTGGCCCGCCACCTTCGGGTTGGCGTGCTGCGCGATCGAGATGATGACCACCGGCGCGCCACGCTACGATCTGGCCCGCTTCGGCATGGAGGTCTTCCGCGCCTCCCCGCGCCAGGCCGACCTGATGATCGTCGCGGGACGGGTGAGCAACAAGATGGCGCCCGTGCTGCGCCAGATCTACGACCAGATGCCCGAGCCGCGCTGGGTGCTCGCGATGGGCGTGTGCGCCAGCTCCGGCGGCATGTTCAACAACTACGCGATCGTGCAGGGCGTCGACCACGTCGTACCCGTCGACATGTACCTGCCCGGCTGCCCGCCGCGTCCGGAGATGCTGATGGATGCGATCCTCAAGATCCACGCCAAGATCATGGACGAGCCGCTGGGCAGCAAGCGGGCCGCGGAGCTGGCGGCGTCCGGTCACAAGACGGAGCTGATCCCGTCGTCGATCAAGTACGCCCAGAAGAAGAAGTGATGGCTGACGACACCACGGGCACCTCCAAGGAGTCGGCCGAGCCGACCGGTGGCCCCCAGTCCTCCGCGGACGCGAGCGGCCCGGACACCACGGCCCAGCGCGCGGCCGGCGGCACCAGCCCGACGGCGGGACAGACCGCGCAGCCCGGCGTCGACATCGAGGGCGCCGACGCCACCCGCACCGGCACCACGCCGGAGGGCGGCACGCGGCTCGCGCCCTCGCGCAGTCGCGAGGGCATGTTCGGCGTCTCCGGCTCCGGCGACACGTCCGGCTTCGGCGGGCTGCGGTTGCCCGGCTACGCGCCGGCGCCGGCCGAGAGGCCGTTCGGGGGCTGGTTCGACGAGTTCGCCGACGATCTCGCCGAGGCTCTCGGTGAGCGCGGCGTGGCCCGCGGCGCGGTGCAGCAGATCACGATCGACCGTGGTGAGATCACGTTCTACGTGCAGCGCGAGCGGATCGTCGACCTGTGCCGCACCCTGCGCGACGACGCAGGCCTGCGCTTCGAGCTGTGCTCGTCCATCTCGGGGGTCGACTACGGCACTGCCGACGGCGGCGGCGGGGTCGCTCAGCGGCTGCACGTCGTCTACCACCTGACGTCGATGACCTACCGGCGCCGGATCCGGCTCGAGGTGGCGCTGGACGTCGACGATGCGCACGTGCCGAGCGTGGTCGAGGTCTATCCGACGGCGGACTGGCACGAGCGGGAGTGCTGGGACATGTTCGGCGTGATCTTCGACGGCCACCCGGCGCTGACCCGCATCCTCATGCCCGACGACTGGGACGGACACCCCCAGCGCAAGGACTACCCGCTGGGCGGGATCCCGGTGGAGTACAAGGGCGGCGCGGAGATCCTCCCGCCCGACGAGAGGCGGTCCTACTCATGACCACTCCTACCGAACCCCGCATCACCACCGAGGGACCGGTCTACACCGTCACCGGTGGCGACTGGGACACGCTGCTCGATGAGGACCACGACGACCGCATCGTCATCAACATGGGTCCGCAGCACCCGTCCACCCACGGGGTGCTGCGCCTGGTGCTGGAGCTGGAGGGCGAGACCGTTCAGCAGGCCCGGTCGGTGATCGGTTACCTGCACACCGGCATCGAGAAGAACTGCGAGTACCGCACCTGGACCCAGGGCGTCACGTTCGTGACGCGCATGGACTACCTGGCGCCGCTGTTCAACGAGACCGGCTACTGCCTGGGTGTGGAGAAGCTGCTGGGCATCGAGGTGCCGCGCCGCGCGCAGGTCGCCCGCGTCCTGCTGATGGAGCTCAACCGGATCGGCTCGCACCTGGTGTGCCTGGCCACCGGCGGCATGGAGCTCGGCGCGCTCACCGGCATGACGGCCGGGTTCCGCGAGCGCGAGGAGGTGCTGCACCTGCTGGAGTTCCTCACCGGGCTGCGCATGAACCACGCCTACATCCGCCCGGGTGGGCTGTCGCAGGACTTCCCCGAGGGCTGGGCCGAGAAGGTGACCGACTTCATCGCGGTCATGCGCTCGCGCCTGCCCGACTACGACAAGCTGCTCACCGGCCAGCCGATCTGGCGCCAGCGTCTGGAGAAGGTCGGCTACCTTCCGCTCGACGGCTGCCTCGCCCTCGGCGCCACGGGCCCGATCCTCCGTGCGGCCGGCCTGCCGTGGGACCTGCGCAAGGTCGAGCCGTACTCCGGCTACGAGGAGTACGACTTCGAGGTTCCGACGGCCACCGAGGCCGACTGTTACGCCCGCTACCGGCTGCGCGTCGCGGAGATGTGGGAGTCACTCAAGATCGTCGAGCAGGCCGTGGCGAAGATGGAGCCGGGCCCGGTCATGGTCGCCGACCAGAAGGTGGCCTGGCCCGCGCAGCTCTCGGTCGGCTCCGACGGCATGGGCAACACGCTCGAGCACGTCCGGAAGATCATGGGTCAGTCGATGGAGTCGCTGATCCACCACTTCAAGCTCGTCACCGAAGGCTTCCACGTGCCCGCGGGGCAGGTGTACCAGACCGTCGAATCGCCTCGGGGCGAGCTGGGCTTCCACCTGGTCTCCGACGGCGGCACCCGCCCGGTCCGCGTCCATGTGCGCGAACCCAGCTTCGTCAACCTGCAGACCATGCCGGCGATGAGCGAGGGCGGCATGGTCGCCGACGTCATCGCCGCCGTCGCGTCGATCGACCCCGTCATGGGAGGGGTGGATCGATGATCGCCGACGACGCACGTTCTCCCGCGGAGGAGAA
>JAYSXW010000560.1:0-7435 GCA_043716935.1 Pseudonocardia sp. | reverse complement strand
CACCACCGGGCCCGTTGTGCACACCGTGGATCTGGAGGGGCTCGCCGACGATGGAGTTGATCGGCCAGCGCGGGTTGAGCGAGGCGTAGGGGTCCTGGAACACGATCTGCAGGTCACGCCGGACCTTGCGCATCCGGTGGGTGCTCAGCGTGGTCAGCTCCTGGCCGTCGAAGCGCACCGATCCCGACGTGGCGGGGCGCAGCTGCATCACCGCGCGGCCGACGGTGGACTTCCCGCACCCCGACTCGCCGACCAGCCCGAGTGTCTCCCCGGCGTCGATGTCGAAGGACACGCCGGAGACGGCCTGCACCTGGCCGACCGTGCGCGGGATGATCCCGCCGCCGCGCACCGGAAAGTTCTTGACCAGGTCTCGGACGCTCAGCAGCGCGCTCGACCGCTCCGGACGCGCCGCCGTGACCGCGTCGAGCTGCGTGCTCATCGCAGTCCCTCGCCGACGCTCGGTCCAGCGCTGCGCGGGCGCTGTGACACTGCATCGCTCGCACGCTCGCTCATCGGTCCGCTCCGTTCGAGGTGTCGATGCCCACGAGTTCGATCTCCGAGTCCGCCACGCCGATCTCCGGCCGCAGGAAAATGTTCTGGGGTTGTTCCAGCTCCGCGACCGCGGGCCAGCGGCGACACCGCGACGTGTGATCGGGACGCGGAGCCGGCAGCAGCTCCGGTTCGGCCTCGCGGCACTCGGGCTCGACCAGCGGGCACCGCGGGGAGAACGCGCACCCCGGCGGCAGGCTCAGCAGTGACGGCGGCGCCCCGTGGATGGGCGTCAACGGCTTGCCGAGCATGTCCGGGTTCGGCACGGAGCCGAGCAGGCCGATCGTGTAGGGCATCCGTGGGGCCGCGAACACCTCCTCCACCGACCCGGACTCGACGACGGTGCCGCCGTACATCACCTGCACGCGCTCGGCGATGCCGGCCACCACACCGAGGTCGTGGGTGATCATCATGATCGCGGCGCCGGTCTCGTCCCGGATGTTGAGCAGGGTCTCGAGGATCTGCGCCTGCACCGTGACGTCGAGGGCGGTGGTCGGCTCGTCGGCGATGATCAGGTCCGGGTCGTTGATGATCGCCATCGCGATCATCGCCCGCTGCCGCATGCCGCCGGAGTACTCGTGCGGGAACTGGTTCGCCCGGCTCCCCGGCTGCGGGATCCCGACGAGCTCGAGCGACTCCACGGCCTTGGCCGCCGCCGCCCGCTTCGACACCCGGTGGTGGGCGCGGTAGGCCTCCGCCAGCTGCCAGCCCACGGTGTAGACGGGGTTCAGCGAGCTCATGGGGTCCTGGAAGATCATCGCGATGTCGTTGCCGCGGACGGACCGGAAGTCCTTGTCCGACAGCCCGACCAGCTCCCGGCCGTGGAACCGGACCGAGCCGGTGACGTCCGCGGTGCGCGGCAACAGACCTATGATCGCCTGTGCCGACACCGACTTCCCGCAGCCCGACTCACCGACGATGCCCAGCACCTCACCGGCCCGCACGTCGAACGACACGTGCCGCACCGCCCGGACCACGCCGTCGTCGGTGCCGAAACCGACCGAGAGGTCCTCGACGCTCAAGAGCGTCTCCCGGGTGACGGTCGGCGGGTGCCGATCGGGGGCGAGCACGTCTTCGCTCAGCGACGATGATTCGCTCGCAAGCCTGCTCATGCCCGCACCCGCTTCTGCCGGGGATCGAACGCGTCGCGCAGGCCGTCGCCGATGAAGTTGACCGACAGCGAGATGAGCACGATGAACAGGAAGGGGAACCAGAACAGCCAGGGCAGGGTCGACAACTCGTTCTTGTTCTCGTTGATGATGAGGCCGAGCGACGCGTCCGGTCGTCGGACGCCCAGCCCGATGAACGACAGCGCCGATTCCAGCAGAACCGCCTGGGCGATCGTGACCGTCGCGTTCACGATGATCACGTCGACCGTGTTGGGCAGGATGTGCCGGAAGACGATGCGGGAGGTGGATGCGCCCGACGCGAGGGCGGCCTCGACGAACTCCTTCTCCCGCAGCGAGAGCACCATGCCGCGGATCGTGCGGGTGATCGGCAGCCAGGACGTCGTCAGGGCCAGGATCAGCGCGACCGTGAGCCAGTTGCTGCCGGACTTGCCCGGCACCACGCTGAAACTGTTGCGTGCGAGCACGGCGACGATCACCAACTGCGGGATGACCAGGACGAGGTCGACGAGCCGGCTGACGGCCTGGTCCACCCAGCCCCCGAGGTACCCGGCCAACGCCCCGAGGACGACACCGAGGCCCGTGGACACCGCCGCGACAACCAGCGCGATCTGCATCGAGTAGCGCGTACCGGAGATCAACGACGCCAGCATGTCGTGCCCGATGCGGTCGGTGCCGAACGGGTGCGCAGCACTGGGCGCCGCTTTGGCGACCCCACCGGCGTCCAGACTGATGGTCCACACCAGGGGGCCGAGGAACGCGAAGAGCAGCAGCAGCACGAACAGCACCGAGCCGGCGACCGCGGCACGGTGGCGGACGAAGCGCCGCAGCACCGTCTGCCACTGCTTGCGGGCCTCCGTGGCGCCGAAGCCCGCGGAGTCGGCGGCGGGGACGACGACACCCGGGATCAGGATGTCAGTCAAGGCGGATCCTCGGGTCGAGTCGGGCGTAGAGCACGTCGGCCACGAGGTTGAACACGACGATGAACACGGCGGTGACCATCATGATGCTCTGGATCATCCACGGCTCCTTCTTGGTGATGGAGTCCACGATCAGCGCACCCATCCCGCGCCAACCGAACACCGTCTCGGTGATGACGGCGCCACCGAAGAGCAACCCGAAGTTGAGCGCCAGGACGGTGATGACCGGGATCAACGCGTTGCGGTACGCGTGCCGGAAGATCACCCGGCCCGAACTTATGCCTTTGGCCTTGGCCGTGCGCACGTAGTCGGCGTTGAGGGTGTCGAGCATCGACGCCCGCTGGAAGCGGCTGTAGAGCGCGAACTGGATGGCAACCAGGCAGAGCGTGGGCAACGTGTAGGCGCCCGTGTACTGATACACCTGTTGCAGGAAGCCGCCGGTGAACCCGCCCGGTGGTGGACCGGCCGTCACGATCCAGCGGCCGAGCCCGACGCTCTCGAGCCAGTCGTTGAACTGGATCCCGCCGAACTTGAGCAGTACCGCGATACAGAACAACGGCATCGAGAACAGGATAAAGGCGACGCCGGTGGCCGAGTAGTCGAACAGCGAATACTGACGGACGGCCCCGATCACCCCGATCAGCATCCCGAGCAGCACGGCGATGATCTCGGAACCGATGACGAGCCGGGCCGAGACCCAGAACGCGCGACCGATCTCCTGCCGGACGTCGACCGCGCCGTTCCCCGGGGTGACGGTGGACTTCCAGTCGCCGACGACGAACCCGTCCGCCCAGTCGAGGTAGCGCCCCACGACCGGCTTGTCGTAGCCGATCCGCTGGTACTGGGCAGCGATCTCACCCTCGGTGCGCGGGCGCTGGAGCTTCCACTCGCCCAGCGGGTCCCCCATCGCCGTGGTGAGGGCGAAGGAGAGGAAGGAGGCGGCGATCAGCAGGGGTACCGCGATGATCAGCCGCCGGATGATGAAACGGAGCATCGAGCCCACCTTCCACAACGCCGCCGTCAGGGCCTGTGACGTCGGCAGTCGGTCGGCCCGGGACCGGCGCTGATCGAGCGCCGGTCCCGAGCCTTCAGCGATCCGAGCAGGCTACTACTTCTTCGTCCAGGCGAACGCGTTCCAGAGCGTTCCTCCGGCGAACCCGAGGTAGCTGACCGGCTCGATCTTGGCGTCCGACGCCGCGAAGTCGGGCAGCTGGAACAGCGGCAGGCTGTGCAGGTCCGCCGCCATCAGCTTGTCCGCGTCGGTCAGTTCCTGGCCGCGCTTGGCGAAGTCCAGCTCGCTGTTCGACGCCAGGAGCAGGTCGTCGACCTTGGGGTTGCTGTAGTTGTTGTAGTTGGCGACGCCGCCCTTCTCCTTGCTCAGGTAGTTGGGCGTGTTGGACGACTTGATAGGGCTGCCCACCCACGCGAACAGGGCCACGTCGAAGTCACCGGCCGGCAGGCGCCGGTCGTTGAAGTCCTGGGCGGCATCGTCGAGGACCTCGATGCCCGCGGGCTTGCAGGCCGCGGCCATGAGCTCCACGGTCTGGGTACGCCGGTCCACGAGCTTGTGTCCGACCTTGAAGCTGGCCCGCACGCCGTTCTTGGCGTAGACGCCGTCGGCACCCAGCGCCCAGCCGGCGCCCTCCATCAGTGACTTGGCGGCAGCGGCGTCACCGGTGCCGAGGCCCTTGTACTGGTCGGTGTAGCCGGACTCGTTGGGCTGGAACAGGAAGCTGCCGAGCGGGGCCGCGTTCGGGTCGACGCCCTTCACCAGCTTGTCGACGATGTCCTGGCGGTTGACGCAGGTGGCGATGGCCTTGCGGAACTCGGGGTTGTCCTTGAACAGCGGCTTCTGCATCTGGAAGTCGATGTGCTCGTAGGTCTGGCCGCCCTGGGCGAAGACCGCGAAGTCGCCGCCCTGCCCGCGGACCTGCTCGGCGACCGCGGCGTCGGCCTGCAGGCCGATGACCTGGACCTCCTTGTTGAGGAGCTTCTGCACGCCGGCCTGCGAGTCGGCGACCGCCGTGATCGTCAGCTTCGCCGGGCCACCCGGGGCGGCCCACCACTTGTCGTTGCGCACCAGCACCGTCGTGTCGGCTCGCACCGAGCTCTCGATCTTGTACGGCCCGCCCGACAGGGCGACGGCGGGGTCGCCGCCGTTGAAGCCCGTCGTGTAGAACGTCGCGGCGGAGCGCAGCTCCGGCGAGTCGGTCTTCGGGTCGACCTTGGTGATGTCGGCGATCCCGGTCTTCTGCTCCAGGATGTGGGCCGGCAGCAGCTGGCTGCCGGCCTGCCCGACCGTGCTGAACAGGCCCCGGTAGTCGGCGAAGGGCTTCGAGAAGGTCGTCGTGACGGTCTTGCCGTCCGGCGAGCAGTCCAGCTTCGAGATCTGGTCGTAGCCGGTGGGCGAGGAGTCGAAGATCTGCGCGTCGCCGTTCTTGACGGTGGCGTTCGCCGCGAGCCACAGCAGGTACATGTCCTTGCAGCCGATCGGCTGCCCGTCGTTCCAGACGGCTTCCGGACGCCACTTCCACTCGATGACCTGCGGGGCCTCGGAGGTGACTGTGATCGACTCCATGAAGTCCTTGTCGATCCGCAGCCCGAGCTTCTCGTCCACGAAGTACGGCGAGGGCTGCAGCAGCGTGTCGATGTAGGTGTTGGCCGCCGAGTTCGCCGAGCCGGTGTTGTTGTTGTAGTCCTGGAAGCCCTCGTCGACGCTCACGGCGATGTCGCCGATGTCGGGAACCGTCGGCCGGGTGTACGGCTCGTCGGTCTTGCCCACGGCCCCCGGATCGAAGTTCTGGGTCGCCTGCGAGGAGCCGGGTGCGTTGGCAGCACCACCGCCGCCCCCGCCACATGCCGCCAACAGCACCGCCGTCGTCGCGCTGATGGCGACGAGTCCTGCGGCCCTCGTTCTCCTCATCAATTCCTGACCTCTCTGTACATCCTGGATCGCCCCCGGTCGGGCGGCCCCGTCGATCGGCTCGCACCGATCGCTCTTACGAGCCTCGTCCATGTCGACGGACGGGCAACCGACCCCCGGGACGGTAGGAACCACCGTCCCGGTCGTCACCGGAAGGACCTCGATCGTGACCAAAGGGTGACAAGCCGG
Source organism: Pseudonocardia sp. (assembly GCA_043716935.1). Lineage (GTDB taxonomy): Bacteria > Actinomycetota > Actinomycetes > Mycobacteriales > Pseudonocardiaceae > Pseudonocardia. The sequence continues at coordinate 1,727 of JAYSXW010000560.1, read as the reverse complement.
AGCTGACGCGTCACAGCGTAGTTACCTCTCGGTAACCGGTCGACGGTCGGCGCAGAGTGTCACCCGGTCGGGGCACGCCAGCGCTCGGCTCCGGTGAGAGGCCCGGTGAGCAGCGGGCCTGGCGTCACACCCGTCGCCGCGTCGCCCACCGGCGTGCTGAGCACGGCGGCGGCCGGCCGGAACAGCGGCAGGGCCGGCAGCTGCGCCCACAGCGCGGCCTCCACCGCATCCGCGGCGGCGGCCGGCCGGCCGGGGTCTGACGACGAGTCCGAGAGCAGCTCGGCGAACAGCGGTTCCAGCGTCGCGAAGCAGAAGCCCGTGGGCGCGCGCGGCGGAGTGGGCACGAGCACGCTCGCCGCCGGGCAGCCGAAGCCCGACGCCAACTCGGTTCCGCGGTCCTGGCCGATCGCGCGGGGCGCCACGACGAGGTCGGGGCGCGTCGTACCGGGCGCAAGGGGCTCGTCGCTGGCGGTCGGCGAGGTCGTGCCGGTGGCGGGGGTCGAGGTGGGCGTCGGGGAGGGGCTGCCCGACCGCAACCCGGACGGGGACGGCGACGGGCTCGGCGGGGTCGCCGGCACGGTGGGGCTGTCGAACAGGTCCACTGCCGGCGGCGCGATCAACGTGACGTCGATACCGGCCGTGCCGAGCTGAGCAGCCACGGCGCGAGCCACGAGCTGGTCCTGACGACGTTCCGAGGCGGCGCCCAGCACCAGGTCGACCCGGGTTCCGTCGAACGCCCACCGGCCCGTGACGAGGTCCCGGTTCCAGCCGGCCGCGGCGAGCAGCGTCGCGGCGGCCACGGGATCGGGCGCGACGGGCCGGTCCACCGGGGCCGTCGAGGCGTATCCGCTCTCACCGGGACCGAGCCCGAACGCGTCGGCGAGCTGTGCCTCCGGTGCCACGGCCGCCCGCACGGCCTCCCGGTCGAGCAACGCCGCGACGCCGCGCCGGGCACGGGGATCGGCGAGCGGTCCCCCGTCGGTGCGCATCGCGAGCTGGGTGACGGTGGGCTGCGGGGCCGACTGCCGGTGGGGCGGTGGCGTCAGGCCGGCGAGGGCCGTGAGCAGCGCGGGGGTCGCCTCGGGCAGGGCGACGTCGACGTCCCCGGACACCAGCGCGGCGACCGTGGCCGCCGGGTCGAGGCGGCGCAGCACCAGCGTGTCGAGGACGGCCGGGGTGTCCCAGTACAGGTCGTTGCGGCTCAGGACGATCTCGCCGCGGTCCCGGTCCACGGACGCGATGCGGAACGGCCCGCCGCTCGCCGGCAGGCCACCGGCCAGCGCTCCGGTCCAGGAGCCGGGGGCGTCCTTGAGGATGTGGGCGGGCAACAGGTCGGTGAACAGGCTCCGCCACTGGGGGTAGGCCTGCGAGAACACGACGTCGACGGCCTTGCCGCCGGCCCGTGACCGAACGTCGGTGATCAGCCGGTAGCCCGCGGCGCCGGCCACGCCGGGCTCGCTGCGCATCCGCTCCCACAGGTAGACGAAGTCCTCCGCCGCGATGGGTGCGTTCGACGACCAGGCCGCCGAGACGTTGAGCTCGTAGTTCACCGTGAACGGCTCGGCGGACACCACCGACGCGCTCGTCGCGATGGTCGTGTCGAGCTGCGGCACGCCCGAGGAGTCGGGCCGGAACACCGATGGCAGCACGAGTGCGGCGAGTGCGGTGGTGACCGACGACCGGTGGGCGAGCAGGTGCGGGTTGAACCCGGCCGGCAGCTCGTCGAC
>JAYSXW010000559.1:0-7436 GCA_043716935.1 Pseudonocardia sp. | reverse complement strand
CCCACCGCCCCGATCACTGCTCGCCCAGGAAGAAGCGCACGTACCGGGCGTCCATGTGGTCGAGGCCCAGCAGCACCAGGAAGTCGGCGCAGTCGAAGTCCGGGTCGAGAGCCGGCGGCCCGCAGACCCACGCCCCGAGCCGGATGTAGCCGCGCAGCAACGGCGGCAGCAGGCCCTTCACCGGGCGGGCCACGCCGCCGGCGTCCCAGGGCACCCGGGGCCGCACGCGGTACTGCTCGGGCGCGAGATGATCGGCGCGCACCCGGTCCCACACCCCTGCGGCGACCGGCCCGCCGTCGGCGAGCGGCACGCTCGCGCAGCCGACGAGCCACCGGTTGCCGGTGAGCAGCATGTAGCGGGCCAGCCCCGCCCAGACCAGGCCGACGACCGAGCCGGCCCGGTGGTCCGGGTGGACGCAGGAGCGGCCGGTCTCCACGAGCGAGGGACGCAGCGGCGCCAGCGCGTCGAGTTCGAACTCGCCCTCGGCGTAGAGCGCCCCGGCGGCCCGGGCCCGGTCCGGCGGCAGCATCCGGTAGGTGCCGACGATCTCACCGGTGGTGTCGTCGCGCACCACCAGGTGGTCGCAGAATTCGTCGAAGCGGTCGGCGTCCACCTCGGGGCCGGGATCGGTGCTGTGCAGCGTGGCACCGAGTTCGCCCGCGAACACGCGATGCCGCAGCCGCTGGGCGGCACGCACCTCGTCCGAGTCGGTGGTGAGCAACAGCGAGTAACGCGATCCGGCGGTCGGCGGGGTCGCGGCCAGAACCTGCGATGAGGTCACGCCGGTGTTGGTACGGCATCGAGACGACGACCACCCCGACCTGCTCAGAAGCCCGGACGACCAGCGGATGAACACACCACCCGGCGACAAAGCCGGCCCGGCTCGCACACCCGGCGGGCCGGCACACAGGGCGGGTGGCTCACACACATGGCGGGTCGTGTGTGTGAGCCCTACGCGGTGTGTGCCGGCCTTTCCGACACGTACTGGCCCGGCGTCGAGGGATCAAGACCTGCGCTTGGCGATCTCGTCCTTGAGCTGGGGGGCGACCGTGAACAGATCACCCACCACACCGAAGTCGGCGATCTCGAAGATCGGTGCCTCGCCGTCCTTGTTGATCGCGATGATCGTCTTCGACGTCTGCATCCCGGCCCGGTGCTGGATGGCACCGGAGATGCCGAGCGCGATGTAGAGCTGCGGCGACACGGTCTTGCCCGTCTGCCCGACCTGGAACTGGTGCGGGTAGTAGCCCGAGTCGACCGCCGCCCGCGACGCGCCCACAGCCGCCCCGAGGGAGTCGGCGAGGACCTCCACGATCTGGAAGTCGTCGGACGAGCCCACACCGCGCCCGCCGGAGACCACGACCGAGGCCTCGGTGAGCTCCGGGCGGTCGCCGCCGGTGATCGGTTCGCGGCTGGTGACGGTGGCGCCGCGACCCGAAAGGGCCGGCACGTCGACGGCCTGCTCGGTGCCCGCGCCCACCGCCGGCTCGATCTCCACCGAGCCCGGGCGCAGCGTGATCACCGGGTGGTCACCCTTCGCCGTCGCCTCGGCGATGTACGCGCCGCCGAACACCGAGTGTGTGACGCCCTCGGCCGCGATCGCGACGACGTCGTTGAGCCACGCCGAACCGGTGCGCACCGACAGCCGCCCGGCAATCTCCTTGCCGTCCGCCGAGACGGCGATCAGCACCGCGGCGGGCGACGTCGACCCGATCAGCGACGCCAGGACGTCGACCTCGGGGGTGAGGAAGTCCTCCCGGTCGCTCTCGGCGACGTAGATCTTCTCGGCGCCGTGCTCCCGGAGCCCGCCGGACAGCTTCGCGGCGGTGCCCGGGGCACCCACCACCACCGCCGACGGCTCGCCCAGCGCACGGGCGGCGGTCAACAGTTCATAGGTCGACTTCTTCGTCTCACCCTCGAGGTGGTCGACGAGGACCAGCACCTCAGCCATCGTGTCTCCTTCCTCAGATCAGCTTCTGCGAGACCAGGAACGCGGCGATCTTCGCGCCGCCGTCGCCCTCGTCGGTGACCTTCTCGCCCGCGCTCTTCGGCGGCTTGGGCGAGGCGGAGGTGACGATGGTCAGCGCGTTCGCCAGCCCGACCTGCGAGGAGTCGATGCCGGCGTCGGCCAGCGTGAGCGTGGTGACCGGCTTCTTCTTGGCCGCCATGATCCCCCTGAACGACGGGTAACGCGGCTCGTTGATCTTCTCACCGACCGAGATCACGGCGGGCAGCTCGGCCGAGAGGAACGTGACCCCGTCGTCGGTCTCCCGCTTGACGGTGACGGCGGTGCCCTCGATCGTGATCTCGCGGGCGTGGGTGAGCGCCGGGAAGCCGAGCAGCTCGGCGACCATCGCGGCCATCGCGCCACCGCGGCCGTCGGAGGCCTCGTTGCCGGCCAGCACCAGGTCGACGCCCTCGACCGTACCGATGACCGTCGCCAGCGCCTTCGCGGTGGACACGGCGTCGGAACCGGCGAGCGCGGTGTCGCAGAGGTGGACGGCCTTGTCGGCGCCCATCGACAGCGCCTTGCGGATGGCGTCGGTGGCGCGATCCGGACCCATGGTCACGACGGTCACCTCGGACCCGTCGTTGGCCTCCTTGATCTGCAGCCCCGCCTCCACCGCGCGCTCGTTGATCTCGTCGAGCACGGCGTCGGTGGCCTCGCGATCCAGCGTGCCGTCGGAGTCCTTGAGTTTGCGTTCCGAGTAGGTATCGGGCACCTGCTTCACGAGCACGATGATGTTCATCGGACCTCTCGACCTCCTGGGACGGGCGTGCGGTGGACCGACTGCGCCCTGGACCTTCGTGGGACGACTTCCTCCTGGCGACTCTGCCATCCGGTACGCACATCCGGCGCGGCGGCGGCGGCCTCGCCTGTATGTTACCGGCGAGTAAGGCCCTGCGCCCGTCGTTGCCGGTGAGGCTGCTCACCCGGCGACCGAATGCCTTTCGTCCGTTTCGGGTACTATTGAGACATGTCCGTCCTCAGCCGCATCCGCGCCTTCCTGTCGAGCTCCCAGGGCAAGCGACTCACCGATCAGGGTCGCCGCATGGCGGCCGACCCGCGCAACCGCGAGCGGGCGACAGGCCTGCTCACCCGGCTGCGGCGCCGCTGACCGTCTCGTCCTGACGGCCGGCGCCGGACGCCGGTAGGGCGCGCCGCACCGTCGAGTGTGCGGGGCCGCCATGTCTGTCCCTGGTCCAGGGATCCCGTCCCGGCGCGGGTCGTTGCGCCTGGCCGGCGTCTCCACCGGAATGGCCCTGGCGATCGCGTGCGGTAGCACCGGCGCAACGCCGACCCTCACGGTGCCCGCCGCACCCCGACGTTCGTCGCGGCCGTCTCCGCGATCACCGCCGCCGACACCCGCACGGCGTTGAGCGGGGCGACCTCCGACGTGCTCACCTCGGCGCTGCCCGGCGCCACGGTCCCGCTCACCACCCCACTCGTGGGCGTCACACCCGCCAACCGGTTGGTCACGGTGTTCGGGCGCACGTGGGTGCCGGTCGTCGTGGGGCGGCTGCGGGGAGCCGTCGACCGCGCTCCGAGCCGCACGGTCGCGGAGGTCGACCTCGCCGCGGGTGGCACGGACCCTGCCCTGGCCGGGCCCCCCGATCGCGTCCCCCACGCCCGGCACGTCCTCCGCGGCTGTCGCCCCCGTCGCCGTGCGTCCCACGACCGTCGTCCTGGTCAGCACCCCCGCGTCGGAGGCGCCGTTGCTCGCGGCGGCTCCGGCGATCGGCCTCGACCTCCCCCTGCGCTTCGTCGTCTGGCTCGACGACCAGCAGCGCACCCGGGTCGGCCATCCCGACGTCCGCGCCATCGCCGCAGGCCACGGCGGGATCGCCGCGGACGATCCCGCCATGGTCCGGTTGGCGGCCAACGCGGACCGGTCGGCCCGCGCGGCCGCGGGTCTGGCCGAATGACCCTGGTCGAGTGGCCTGGTCGAGCAACGGAGCCCGAGGAGCGGAGGATGACCCCGTGGTGATCACGGGATACGACGACAGGCAGGGCTGCGGCTACGTGCTCAGCACCGGACCCGACACGCTCGATCCCGTGCCCGGATCGCACGCGGTGCGGCACGGCGGGCAGACGGTCCTGACCACCCCCGAGCTCGCCGTCACACTGCGCGACGCGCTCGCCCATCATCCGGTGGTCCGGCTGGCGTGGGCCGGGCCCGAGGTGCCGCTGACACTGGACGACGCCACGATCCTGGCCTGGCTCACCCACCACGTCGGCGGCGTGTTGACCGTCCGCGGCGGTCCGCCCGGGCGGACGGCGGGGGCGGCGGGCTGAGCCGGTCCTGCTGCTCCACGGCCGGCGAGGACGGTCGGTCGCCTCGGCACCCGTCGGTCGGGTGGCGCCGCCCGCAGTGGCGCGGCCGTCGGGGAGCCCGGCGGCTCAGCCCGACGACGGACAGGGCAGGCACGGTGCTCGCCGCGCTGTCGTCGGTGGTCGTGCCGAGGCGTGAGGTCAGGCCACCGCCTTCCGCACGATCGCGACCTCACCCGGCCGGCTACCCGCCGGCCATCGCCCCCACGACCAGCAGCGGCTCGGCACCCCGGGTCACCGCCTCGGGCAGTAGCGCATCGGACGCCTCGTGGGACAGGTCCTGCTCGCAGGCGAAGAAGCGCACGAACGCCCGGCGCCGCCCGGTGCGCTGATCGCGCACGGCGCCGCGCAGCACCGGATGCCGGGCCTCGAGCGCGTCGAGGGCAGAGCCCAGCGTGACGGGGGCCCCGACGTCGAGCCGGACCTCCCCGTCCACCCGGGCGAGGCGCCGCAGGTGCTCCGGCAGCTTGACCCTGATCTGCGCCACGGGATCGACCTGCGCCACGGGATCGATCTGGGTCACGGGATCGTCTGCACCTCGACCGACAGCACCGCCGGCAGGTCGCGCACGATCGGCTTCCACGAGTCCCCCGCATCGGCCGAGGCGTACACCTGCCCGCCGGTCGTACCGAAGTAGACACCGCACGCGTCGAGCGTGTCGACGGCCATCGCGTCCCGCAGCACGTCGACGTAGCAGTGCTCCTGCGGCAACCCGGTACCGAGCGGCTGCCACTCGTGGCCCCCGGTCCGGCTGCGGTAGACCCGAAGCTGACCCCCGGGCGGGAAGTGCTCGGAGTCGCTGGTGATCGGCACGACGTAGACGGTGTCGGGTTCGTGGGCGTGCACGTCCACGACGAACCCGAAGTCGGTGGGCAGGTCCCCGCCGATGTCGTACCACTGGTCGCCACCGTCGTCGCTGCGCATCACGTCCCAGTGCTTCTGCATGTAGACGGTGTCGGGCCGGGACGGGTGCAGCGCCAGCTTGTGAACGCAGTGCCCCACCTCGGCGTCGGGGTCGGGGATGCCCTCGCTGACGAGACCGCGGTTCGCCGCCCGCCACGTCGCGCCGCCGTCCTCGGTCCGGAACACCCCGGCCGCGGAGATCGCCACCAGCATGCGGGCGGGATCGGACGGATCGGGCAGGATCGTGTGCAGGCACATCCCGCCCGCTCCCGGCTGCCAGTGCGGGCCGGAACCGTGCTCGCGCAGGCCCGGCAGCTCGTTCCAGCTCGCACCGCCGTCCGCCGAGCGGAACAGTGCGGCGTCCTCGACCCCCGCGAGCAGCGCGTCGGCATCGGTCGCCGACGGCTCCAGGTGCCAGACGCGCGCAAACTCCCACGGATGCGGCGTGCCGTCGTACCACTGGTGCGTACCGGGCACCGTCGCGTAGCCGAAATCGTTGCCGACGGCCTCCCACCGGCGTCCACCGTCGTCGGAACGATGGATCTGCTGACCGAACCAGCCCCCGGACGGCGCGGCCCAGAGCCGATCGGGGTCCGCCGGCGACCCCGCCACGTGATAGACCTCCCACCCCGGGAAGAACGGCCCGTCGACCTCCCAGTCCGTCCGCGCACCGTCCGCCGTCAGGACGAACGCACCTTTCCGTGTGCCGACCAGTACTCGTACCCGTGTCATGCGACCTCCTCGAGTGATCCGATACGGGGTGCGACCTGCCGCGGCCCCGGAACTCATCGGGGCGGCCGGATTAGTGTCGGCCCGACCCACGCGCCCGCATCGTGGCGCCGACTCGCGTTCCGGGACGAGGACGAGGATGAACACGACGATCGGACCTGATCACTGGTCCGCCCTGCCGCTCACCGGCGAGCGGACCGTACCGAGCATCGCCCACGAGAACTACTGGTTCCTGGCGCGGTAAGCGGCATGCGCAGCTACGTCCTCGCAGCGTGCTCGCGAGCGGCGTGCCCGTAGTTCTCGTGGCATCGAACGGTCCCCCGTTAGGCGGGCCCGGGCGGTGTGTCAAGCACCGGCCCCGGGCCCTTGACCACGAGAGACGTGGCCCATGAGCAAGCTACCGCCCGACGACGCGCACGAGTGCGTGACACCCACCCCCGCTGCCCTCTCCGGCGCGTCGCTGAACGAGTTGCTCACGGCCTGGCACGGCCACATCGGCGCCCTCGTCGACGCCCGGCACGGCATCGGTACCCCGCGGCCCGGTGCCCGGCTCCGCGTCCATGCCCTCGATGCCATCGCAACCGGACAGGCCCTCGTCGACGCCGTCAACGCCTCCCGCTGGACGAACGCCCTCGATGCCCTCACCCACGGCGCCACCGTCGACGAGCTCGCCGCCGCCGCCGGCCTCGACGCCGACGAGGTGACGCTCGGAATGCGCGCGTGGGCCGACGAGCAGCTCGCCAACCACGAGGGCACCGGTGGCGCCATCGGCATCGGGCCCGACGCGCACGCCGTCGTCTACGCGGCGCTCACCGACGAGCAGGACCCGACGGGCGGCTGCTGACATGGCCGGCTGCCCTCACACCGGTCACGCCGCTCACGTCTGCGCGGCATGCGCGGACCCCGTCGACGCCCAGGAGGGCGACTCATGAGCACCACCGATCTGGCCCGTCTCATCGCCTATGTCGCCTACTGCGGGATCTGCTGCCGTCACACCGAGCACGCCGGCGTCACCTGCACCGTGTGCGGCACCTGATGGTCGGTATCGGGCCCGACGCGCACGCCGTCGTCTACGCGGCGCTCACCGACGAGCAGGCCGGCGACCAGTAGCAGGCGCCCGCCCGCTCCCGCACGTACCCCCCCTGTCCGCCCGCAGTTCTGCGCGCGGTCCACACCACACCCCACACCCTCACCCCTCAGGAGATCATCATGCGACGCATCCCGGTCGACTCCACCAAGGTCCAGTTCGTCGGCACCGGCAAGACTGCCGCCCGCGCCAAGTACGCCGATCTGTCCGACGGTTCCCGCAAGCGCATCCCGGACGCTCAGGACTCCAACGCCGAGGGCGTGCCCATGTGGGTCGTTGACGTCCTGGTCGACGACGACGACGCCGACCGCGCCGAGGTCGTCTCGGTCAAGGTCGCGAGCTTCGAGGAGCCTTCCACGACGAAGTGGCAGCCCGTGCGGTTCC
>JAYSXW010000558.1:0-2534 GCA_043716935.1 Pseudonocardia sp. | reverse complement strand
CGTCCGCCATCCGGGTGGCGGCGGCATCCCTGTCGGAACGGGTGACCATTACGCTCCGCTGACATGATCAGAGGGTTCAAGAACTTCGTCCTGCGCGGCAACGTCGTCGACCTCTCCGTAGCGGTGGTCATCGGTGCCGCGTTCGGCGCGGTCGTCACCGCTTTCACCAACGGCATCATCCAGCCATTGATCAACGCGATCGGCTCGCCGGCGAGCCAGGGTCTGGGCTTCCAGCTCATGGCGGGCAAGGAGTCCAGCTATGTGGACTTCTCGGCAGTGATCACTCAGCTGATCAACTTCGTGTTGGTGGCGGCCGTCGTCTACTTCGTCATCGTGGCCCCGCTCAACGCCCTCAAGGCGCGGCGGGAGCGGGGCGAGGAGGCCGGCCCGACCGAGCCCACCGACGTCGAGCTGCTCATCGAGATCCGCGACCTGCTCAGCGCCGGCCAGCGGCGGACGAACTAGTCGCGGTCGTGGTGGGGTGGGCGGTTGGCCAGGAGGTCGTCGTCCGGGTCGCGCTCGGGGGCGACGGGGTCGCGTTCGTCGGAGGTCGTGTCGGGCAGGACGTCGCCGAACACCTCCTCGATCCGGCGGCGTCGCTCGTCGTCCTCGAGGCTACTCATCACGCCAGCCCGGACAGCTCCGCGATCACGTGTGCCACCAGCGGCGTCAACGTCGCCATCCCGTCACGAACGGCCGCGCGCGACGGCGCCAGGTTCACCACCAGCGTGCTGCCCGACACCCCGACCAGCCCGCGGGACAGGCCCGCGTCGACAGCGCCGGCAGCGAGCCCGGAGGCCCGGATGGCCTCGGCGATGCCGGGGATCGGCCGGTCGAGCACGCCGGCCGTGGCGTCGGCGGTGACATCCCGTGGCGACACACCGGTGCCGCCGACCGTCACCACGAGGTCGACGCCGCCGATCACGGCCGTGTTGAGGGCATTGCGGATAGCGACCGGATCGCCCGGCACCACCACGACGGCGTCGACGACGAGGCGCGCCTCCTCGAGCAGCTCGGTGACGAGCGGCCCGATCGTGTCCGTCTGCTCGCCGTGGTTGACCCGGTCGTCGACGACCACCACGAGAGCCCGGCCGATCTGGGGCGGCGCCATTTCCATGCGCTCACCGTAGCGGCACCGGCACGCCCTAACCTTGGCCGGTGCGCATCCTGATCACCGGCGGGGCGGGCTTCATCGGCTCGCACATCGCCGACCGGCTCGCCGCCGACGGGCACGACCTCCTCCTGCTCGACGCACTGCTCCCGCAGGCCCACGGGACGGGTGGCGCACCGGCCTGGACTCGCGACCACGAGTTCATCGGGGGCGACGTCCGCGACGCCGAGCTGCTGTCCCGGCTGCTGCCCGGCGTCGACGCGGTGTGCCATCAGGCGGCGATGGTCGGCCACGGCGTCGACCCGTCCGACGCCCCGGACTACGCCACCCACAACGACTACGGCACGGCGGTGCTGCTGGCCGCGATGCACCGCGCCGGCATCGGCCGGCTGGTGCTCGCCGGGTCGATGGTCGTCTACGGCGAGGGCCGCTACGACTGCGCCGACCACGGCACCATCACGCCCGGCGCCCGGCGCCCGGTGGACATCGCGGCCGGCAATTTCGAGCCGCCCTGCCCGATCTGCGGGAAGTCTTTGACCGACGGCCTGGTCGGGGAGGACGCCCCGCTGGACCCGCGCTCGACCTACGCCGCATCCAAGCTCGCCCAGGAGCATTTCGCGGCCGCCTGGGCACGCCAGACCGGCGGGTCGGTGTGGTCGATGCGCTACCACAACGTGTACGGCCCGCGAATGCCCCGCGACACCCCGTACGCGGGGGTCGCATCGATCTTCCGATCGGCCCTGGAGCGCGGTGCGGCGCCGCGGGTCATGGAGGACGGCCGGCAGCGGCGCGACTTCGTGCACGTCAGCGATGTGGCCAGGGCCAACGCGCTGGCCCTTCGAGCCGAAGCCGGCGAGGGCGCTCTGGTGGCCGTCAACGTGTGCTCCGGCGAGCCACACACGATCCTCGATCTCGCCCGGGCGCTGTCGGCGACGATCGACGGCCCGGCCCCGGTCGTGGTCGGCGGGGCCCGGTCCGGCGATGTCCGGCACGTCGTCGCGGACCCGGCTCGGGCCCGCGAGCTCCTCGGCTTCCACGCCGCGGTGGGCTTCGCCGACGGCGTGCGCGCTTTCGCCACCGACCCGTTACGCGCCTCCGTGAACTGAGAGCGGTCAGGCCGGCCTCTGCCGGTTCGCTGGTCTCACCGCAGTGGGAGCTCGACCTCGTCCGTGCAGGAGTCGCGCGGACCGCGGAGCCGGCGGTCACTCTCGGCAGTCACCATATCGTTGATGCTCGCCTCGCGGCGGGTCGTCAGACCGCGCTCGTCGAACTGCCACAACTCTGATCCTTCAGGGGCGTATGCGGACGGCGGGGGCCGGCGGCCCGGAGCCTCGGACCCGGGCCAGATATTCCTACACGTCGACCGATTCGCGTGGGCTCACGATGGGGAGGTCGACGTCGACCTCGAAGGCATGGTGAAATA
>JAYSXW010000557.1:0-2536 GCA_043716935.1 Pseudonocardia sp. | reverse complement strand
AGGTCGCTCTCCCACCGGGCGACGAGGTGGGAGACGACGACGAGCCGGCGCCCCCCGACGAGCACGGCACGTCCCTCTACTGGGCGTCCGCGCCCGCCGCGCCCACCCCACCGCCACCCGCTCTCCCACCAGCACCCACCCCCGCGGGCGACCGGGCGAACGAGCTGATCGCGGCGGGTGCGGGTCGCCGCACCATCGCCCGCGAGCTGTCCATCACCGAGCACGAGGCACGCGCCCTGCTCACCACCCACAGGAACGGTGACCACCGATGACCGCAGAGATGATCAAGCCCGCCACGGTGGGTGACCTGCCGATCCTCCCGGCGTGGCTGCGAGACCGGGCGACGCTCACCCACGCCGCCCGGCTGCACACCACCCGCCACGCCCGCCGGGTCGCCCGGTGGGTGGTGGCCGCGCCCAGGCTGGTGGCACTGCTGGTGCTGTGGTCGCCCCGCGGGTGCGGCCGGGTCGTCACCACCCTGGCGAAGTGGATCTACGACCAGGACAGCGCCACCCTGCGCCGCCACCACGCGGGCGCCCGGGAGACGGGCGACTACGCCCGCGCCCACTCCATTCGCACCGCCAACCTGCACGCCCGCTGGCTGACCGCTGGGGTGATGGCCGCGGTGGTGGCGACGCCCGCCCTGGCGTGGACCGCGCCCGGCGTGCTGTCCGCGATCCTGGGCGTGCTGGCGGGGGCGCTGGTGATCAAGGCCATCCCCGGGAGGGGGCTGGGTGAGGTCGCAGCCGGCGCCGCGGTGGGCCTCGGCGTGTGGTGGTTCGGGCCTGGCCTGCTCCTGCTGATCCCGCGTCCGCCGCTGTGGCCGCTCGTCCTGGCCGCGCTGCTCGCCGTCCCGGCGCTCGGGTGGCACGGCCGCCCGCGTCACCGCCCGCTCGTCGCCGCCACCGTGGATGGGCCCGACGTCGTCCCGCTGCGGGCGCCGATGGTCCGCACCGCGCTGTGCCAGCTCGGCATCGGGGCACTGAAGGACCCGGAGTCGGTTCGGCTCCTCACCGACGTCCACCGGCATGGCCCCGGCGTGCAGGTCGACGTCGAGCTACCACCCGGCGTCCCGGCCACGGCCGTCATGGAGCGCAGGGAGGAACTCGCCGCGGCCCTGCGCCGCGAACTCGGGTGCGTCTGGCCGAGCGTCGGCGCCCGGCACCCCGGGCACCTCGCGCTCTACGTGGCCGACCAGGCGATGACCGCGGCGAAGCAGGCGCCGTGGCCGTTGGCGAAGGACGGCCAGGTCGACCTTTTCGCCCCGCAGCCGATGTTCACCAACCAGATGGGCGCGTGGGTGAACCTCACGATCGCCTACTCGAACGGCGTGATCGGCGCCGTGCCGCGGATGGGGAAGACGTTCGCGCTCCGGCAGTTGCTGCTCGTCGCCGGGCTGGACCCGCGGGCGCGCGTCTACGCGATCGACGGCAAGGGCACCGGCGATTTGGCTCCGTGCGGGCTGTTCGCGCACTACGTGGGCGTGGGCGACGAGCCGGAGGACATCGAGGAGCAGCTCGACGCCATGCGCGGTCTCCGCGTGGAGATGCGGCGAAGGGCGAAGGTGATCCGCGACCTGCCGCGCGAGGAATGTCCCGAAAGCAAGGTGACGTCCGTCCTCGCTGACCGCCGTGACCTGGGGTTGGAGCCGGTCATCGTGGGCGTGGACGAGACCCAGGTGTGGTTCGGGTACGGCGAGAAGTCGAACAGGGACCACAAGGCCATCCGCGAGGAGTTCGCCGCCATCGTCACCGACCTGGTCAAGCGCGGCCCGGCGCTCGGTATCTGGGTGTTCCTCGCAACGCAGCAGGTCAACGCCGAGACGATCCCCACGGCGATCAGCAACAACGCCGTGATACGGCTGTGTCTGAAGGTCTTCGGCCACACGGCGAACGACCAGATCCTCGGCACCGGGGCCCGACGGGAGGGCGTCGACGCGACGATGTTCGCGCCCGCCGACAAGGGCATCTGTTACCTGAGGGCAGACGGTGCGACACCGCAGATCGTGCGCACCGTCCACGGCCTAGACGCGGTAGAGGCCGAGAGGGTGGCGGCCCGTGCTCGCGCGATCCGGGAGGCGGCCGGGCGCCTGACCGGGCAGGCCGCGGGACAGGTGGCAGAGCCGGCGCTCGAACCGGATCTCGTGGCCGACGTACGCGACGTCATGGACCACCCGGCCCGCTCGGCAGTCCACCTGGTGGACCTGGTCAACGCCCTCGCGCTGCTCCGGCCGGGCACGTGGGCCCACCTCGACGTCGAGGCGCTCGGGTCGATGCTGCGCGCGGCCGGCGTCACGGTCGGGCAGGTCAAGGTGGGCGGCCGGAACACGAGCGGCGTGCGCCGGGACGCGCTCGACGGCGCGTCGGATGGGGTAGGTGAGGACGCCGCGGGGTAGGTGATCACCTACCAAGGCGCCTACCGGCCTGGCCTGCGGATGTGCAGGCGGGTAGGCGCTTTACGCATCCCATCGCACCCCCCCGGATTCGGGCCCTGGAGGTCCGGGCCCGGGGGTTCCCGTCGCTCCGGCCTACCTCCG
>JAYSXW010000556.1:0-7490 GCA_043716935.1 Pseudonocardia sp. | reverse complement strand
AGAAGGGCCTGCCACCGGACTGGTTCCTCGGGTTCGTGGTCGCCCGCGACGCGGTGGTGGTGCTGCTGTGCGTGCTGGTCGTCCGCTCGGTGCTGCGGCCGGCGACCGACCCGGTGCGGGCCGGGCTCCCTGGCGGCGACGACCCGGACTGGCCCGCAGCTGATCGCCGACGGGAACGTGCCGCGTCGCTCGGGTGACCGACGCGATCACGGCGTTGCCGGGACCGTCTCGTCGACAGTGGTGGGCAGCCGCAGGAACAGCACGAACAGGACGACGAGCAGCGCCGCGCGCCCCCACACCCCGACGGCGACGGCCTGCGCGGCGAATCCCTCGGCGATGCCGGTGCCGGCGCCGGACTTGAGGGCGTAGAACCATCGGAAGATCCCGATGCCGATCGCGAGGTCGGCCAGCAGGTAGCCCGCCACCCACCCCCACGGCACGCGAACCAGTGCGAAGAACGGCAGCAGCCACAGCATGTACTGGGGAGAGTGCACCTTGTGCAGCAACAGGAAGCCGCACAGCATGGCTGCGCTCACGCCGACCCAGGGGTACTGACCGGTGCGCTGCCATCGCCACCAGCCAACCGCCAGGGCGACCGCGAAGGACAGCAGGACCAGCGACGGCGAGAGCCAGTCGATCGTGGCCTGGAACGCGACATTGGTGGGCTCGGATTCAGGCCGCAGGCCCCAGTACCATATCGAGTTCGTGGTGAGATCGACCTTGCGGAGCTGCTGGAACGTGAACGACGCCCGCCAGCCCTCGTACCCCGCTACGACGAACGGCACGTTGAGCAGCACCACGGTGGCCGCAGCCGCCACCACCACCCGCGCCGCGGCGGCCCAGTGCAGCCGGCCGGGCGCGGCTGCGGTCAGCACGTAGAGGGCGAGTGGCGCGACGAACGCTCCCGGGTAGAGCTTGAACGCGGACCCGACGCCCAGCAGCACCGCGGCGAGGACACCCCGGTCGGCGACGGGGCGCTCGGTGCGCCACCCGTGCACGACGAACACCGCCGCCACCGCACACGCGACCACGGGCAGGTCCCAGTTGTGGAAGGCGTAGAGCACCAGCGGCGGACCCAGCGCCCACACCAGCGCTCGCCATCGCGCGAGCCGGCCCAGCATCCAGCCGGTGACCAACCCGAACGGCGCCATGATCAAGGCCGACGCGAGCAGGAAACCTCCGTCGTCGTGGGCGAACAGGGCACCGGCCCACATCAGCAGCCCGGTGAGCACCGGGTACTCCACGGTGCCGCCGCGAAGTTGCCCGTCGGCGGTGATGGAGCCCTCGACGTAGGGGAACACGTGCTGGTCGACGTCGCGGCCCAGCCACAGGTACTGGACGTCGGAGTAGCAGATATCCCGGTCGACGCGCAGCTCGTAGTCGGGAGTGCTGCGGCCGGCCGCGTCGAACCCCGGACCGACGCAGCGGGCCTTATTGGCGTAGCCGAGCATCAGCGTGACGCCGGTGAGCAGCACCAACGCGACCAGCATCCACCGGGCGGCACCGACGACCCGGGTGGGGCGGACCGGGCCCGCGTCATCGGGGGCGCGCACGGCGGTGGTGGGCGTCACGGACCCAGCCGCTCGCGTAGGAACGCGATGTCCGCGGCCTGGCCCTCCGCGGGCGTCTCCACGACGACCGGGGCCCCGGCGGCGGCGCACACCGCGACCAGCGCGTCGGGATCGATGGTGCCCCGGCCGATCGTCGCGTGCCGGTCGCGGGCCGAGCCGAACTCGTCCCGCGAGTCGTTGAGATGCACCAGATCGATCCGGCCCGTGATGGCCCGCGCCCGCTCGACGACGTCCACGAGCTCCTCCCCCGCGGCGAACGCGTGGCAGGTGTCGAGGCAGAAGCCCACACCGAAGCCGCCGATCGCATCCCACAGGCGGGCCAGTGCGTCGAACCGGCGGGCCATGGCGCTGTCGCCGCCCGCGGTGTTCTCCAGGAACAGGGGCACGGCGAAGCCGCCCTCGGCGGCCTGCCGCTCGACGAACTTGCGCCAGTTGGCGACGCCGGCGGCCGCGTCCTCGCCGTCGCCGACGTGGCCGCCGTGCACGACCAGCCCGATCGCCCCGACCTCCGCGGCCCCCTCGGCGTGCTGCACCACCACCTTGCGCGACGGGATGCGGACCCGGTTGTTGAGCGAAGCCAGGTTGACCACATACGGCGCGTGCACGACGACGCCGGTGCTGCCGGCGCACAGCTCGGCCGCCCGGGGGTGCGACAGTGGCTTCTTCCAGCCCTGCGGATCGGCGAGGAACATCTGCACGATGTCGGCCCCGCGCTCCGCCGCCGTCGCGACCGGGTCGTCCCCGCGCACATGTGCCCCGATGAGCATGCGGCCCACGATAGTGCCGGCCCCCGACACTTCCGACCCCGCCGGTCACCCGGCCGCCCGTCGGCCACGACACGTCCCGCTGGTAACCTCGCACGGTCATCCCGATCGGTGCCCTCCCGGGCCCGCTGTCGCTTCTCCTGTTCGCTTCGGGATCCGATTCTGTCGGGGTGACGTGAGAACCTCCTGTCGCGGATGTACCGCGACCGTCAGACCGTAGGAGGTGAGTGGTTCTCATGCGTCATTACGAACTGATGGTCATCCTCGACCCCAGCCTGGACGAGCGTACGGTGACACCGTCCCTGGAGACCTTCCTCAACGTCGTGAAGAAGGACAAGGGAACCGTCGAGAAGATCGAGGTGTGGGGCAAACGCCGCATGGCCTTCGAGATCAACAAGAACCCCGATGGCATCTACGCCGTCCTCGAGGTCACGTGCGAGCCGGCCACCGTCGCCGAGCTCGACCGCCAGCTGGGCCTCAACGAGTCGGTACTGCGCACCAAGGTCATGCGCCGCGAGCCGAAGCGGGCCCGCGCGGCCAAGGCCGCGCCCGCCGGGCCGGCCGTGCCTGCGGCAGCCGTTCCGGTCGCAGCCGCTGCGGCTGCTCCGAGAACGTCCGCGCCTGCGGCCTCCGCTGCCACGTCCCCTGCCGCCGCGCCCGTCCCGGCCCCGCCGGCTCCGGCCGCGTCTACGCCGGCCAGCGCGAGCTGAGGCGGTAGCGATGGCCGGCGAAACCGTCATCACCGTGGTCGGCAACCTCAC
The DNA here is from genome assembly GCA_043716935.1 of Pseudonocardia sp. Taxonomy (GTDB): domain Bacteria; phylum Actinomycetota; class Actinomycetes; order Mycobacteriales; family Pseudonocardiaceae; genus Pseudonocardia. The sequence goes on along the minus strand of JAYSXW010000556.1, from coordinate 4,394 downwards.
GGCTGATCCGGAGCTGCGCTTCACGCCCTCGGGTGCCGCGGTGGCCAACTTCACCGTGGCCGCCACCCCCCGCAACTTCGACAAGGCGTCGGGGGAGTGGAAGGACGGCGACGCGCTGTTCATGCGCTGCAACGTGTGGCGCCAGGCTGCGGAGAACGTCGCCGAGACCCTGACGCGCGGAATGCGCGTCATGGTGTCGGGGCGACTGCGGCAGCGGTCGTTCGAGACCCGCGAGGGTGAGAAGCGAACCGTGGTGGAGCTCGAGGTCGACGAGGTCGGCCCATCGCTCAAGTACGCCACCGCCAAGGTCAACAAGGTCAGCCGCGGCAGCGGTGGCGGTGGCTTCGGTGGCGGTGGATCCAACGCGCCGGCCGACGACCCGTGGGGCTCCGCCCCGCCCGCCGGCAGCGCACCCGCCGCCGACGACGAGCCCCCCTTCTAGAACCACTCCCGCCCGAGCGGCGGCATCGAGCACAACCAGGAGCAACGAACCATGGCCAAACCCGTCCTGCGCAAGCCGAAGAAGAAGGTGTGCGCGTTCTGCAAGGACAAGGCCCAGGACATCGACTACAAGGACACCGGCCTGCTGCGGAAGTTCATCTCCGACCGCGGCAAGATCCGGGCCCGCCGGGTCACCGGCAACTGCCGACAGCACCAGCGTGACGTCGCGGTAGCGGTCAAGAACTCCCGCGAGGTCGCCCTGCTGCCTTACACCTCGACCGCGCGATAGGGGACGGGAGACACCATGAAGCTCATCCTCACCGCCGACGTCGTCAATCTCGGCGCGCCCGGCGAAATCGTCGAGGTCAAGGACGGCTACGGCCGCAACTTCCTCCTGCCCCGCAAGCTGGCCGTCGTGGCCACCCGCGGTGCGGAGAAGCAGGTCGCGTCCATCACGCGGAGCCAGAAGGCCCGCCAGATCCGCGACCTGGGCCATGCCAAGGAGGTCGCCGGTTCGCTCGGCGACCTGACCATCACGATCAAGGCCAAGGCGGCCGGCGAGTCGGGTCGCCTGTTCGGTTCGGTCACCACCACCGACGTCGTCGAGGCCGTGCGCGCCGCAGGCGGTCCGCCGCTCGACCGTCGCGCCGTCGAGGTCGTCGGCCAGATCAAGACGGTCGGCACCCACGCCGTCACGGTGCGCCTGCACCCCGAGGTCACCGCCGAGCTGGCCGTGTCTGTCGTCGCGAGCTGACACGCACTATCACGCACCGTAACTGGGGCGGGAACAGAGCCAACGGTTCCTGTTCCCGCCCCGTTCACGTTCGGGTGATCAATGATGGAGTGTCAGCCACCGTCGGGTGACATGCTGACGGTGACACTGGTGTCGCCCAGTGACCACTGGTGTGCGCTCGGCGGACAGACTCCCGGTGCACCGTCGACACGCCGGATCGCGGCCTTCGCGGCGTGTCGCGCAGCAATGTTGTCCACAGGCCGGTCCAGCTCCCCTAGCTGCCCGGATGGGAGAATATTTCGAGTTGTCCCCACTCCGTCCACAGATCCTTCCCGACGGTGTCCTGCGGCGGAGCGGAACTGTCCCCAACCGGTCCCCAGGGTTGTGCACAGGTCCGTTTTACTCCCGGCCCGGTCATCCCTAACGTCGGCCGCGAGGTGCGAGGACCCGACCTGGTGAACACTGACGTTCACCGTGGCGTTGCTCCTGCGGTACCGCGAGCAAATCGAACCTTTGTTCGATATACTGGCGATGGGGGTGACGGAGCGTATGGCCCAACCAGACATCCGACGATCCGACGACTTCACGTCGAGCAGGCCGCGGCCGGTCCGCGCGGCGGACGGGAGCGCGCAGCCGAGCAGTGCCGGCACGTTCGACCGGCAGCCCCCGCAGGACATCCCGGCCGAGCAGTCAGTACTCGGCGGCATGCTGTTGAGCAAGGACGCCATCGCCGACGTCGTCGAGGTCCTACGGCCCGACGACTTCTACAAGCCCGCCCACCAGACCGTCTACGACACCATTCTCGATCTCTACGGACGGGGCGAGCCTGCCGATGCGGTGACGGTCGCCAACGAGCTGCAGCGCCGTGGCGATCTCGTCCGCCTCGGCGGCCTGCCCTACCTGCACACCCTGATCGCCACGGTGCCCACCGCGGCCAACGCCGCCTACTACGCCGAGATCGTCGCCGAGAAGGCCATCCTGCGGCGCCTGGTCGAGGCCGGCACCCGCATCGTGCAGCTGGGGTATCACGGCGCCGACGGAGCCGAGGTCAATGAGGTCGTCGACCGCGCGCAGGCCGCGATCTACGACGTCACGGAGCGCTCCACCAGCGAGGACTACATCCTGCTGGAGGAGCTGCTGCAGCCCACGATGGACGAGCTCGACTCGATCCAGAACAGCGGCGGCGTCGCCCAGGGCGTCCCCACCGGCTTCGTCGATCTCGACGCCGCCACCAACGGTCTGCACCCCGGCCAGATGATCGTGGTGGCAGCTCGGCCCGGGCTCGGGAAGGCATTGGCCCTCGACACCTCGCTGCCCACGCCGGCCGGGTGGACCACCATGGGCGAGGTCGAGGTCGGCGACGAGCTGTTCGACGCCGACGGACTGCCCACCCGCGTACTGGCCGTCACCGACGTCCTGCTCGACCGGCGGTGTTTCGAGGTCGAGTTCTCCGACGGCACGGTCATCGTGGCCGACGCCGAGCACCAGTGGCTCACCGAGACCAGGGCCGCTCGGCGCGCGCGTCAGGAGGCCTCTGTGCGGGGCGGCATACCCCGAGTGGGCTCCCGTGTCGTCACCACAGCGCAGATCGCGGAGACCCTTCGGTGCGGCACAGCCGATGCCCGACTCAACCACAACGTCGCCACCGGCGCGCCGCTGCGGATGCCCACTGCACAGGACCTTCTCGTGCCTCCCTACACCCTCGGGGTGTGGCTGGGCGACGGCACGAGCGCCGCTGCCTCGTTCACCTCCTACGACCCGGAGATCGCGGAGTACGTGGAGGCGGAGGGAGTGAGCATTGTCCGCCTCCCGGGCAAACGCTTCGGTCTCCGGCTACCGGACGGGTCGGCGGCTGCCGAGCAACAGTGCATTGCATGCGGCGGGAATTTCGTCCCGAAGGCGAGCCAGGTGCGTACCTGTGGGCAGTCCTGTGGTGGAAAGGCCCGTTTCGTCTCGGCTCCGGTACCGCCCCCGGCCTGCCCGGACTGCGGCCGTCCGTCCAGTGGGCTGCTGCGCTGCAGTGCCTGTCATGCGCACCACGGAACAGTGCAGGGTCGGCTGCGGACGATCGGTGTCCTCGGCGCCAAGCACATTCCGATCCGGTACCAGCGGACAGCCGAACCGCAGCGCCGCGCACTGCTCGCCGGACTGATGGATACGGACGGCACGGTCACCTCCACCGGCAACCTGCAGTTCTGCGTCACCAGCCGTCGACTCGCCGACGACGTGCGCGAGTTGGTTGTCGGCCTGGGATACCAATGTTCGGTCACCACCAGGCCGGTTCGTGGTCGTCGACCCGAATCGTCGATCGCATACACCCTGAACTTCACGTGCGAGGACGAGATCTTTCGGCTCGACCGCAAGCGACTCCTGCACAAGGAGCGATCGGCCCACCACTCCCATCTTCGCCGGCCCCGCTACATCGTCGCCGCTCGACCCGTACCGAGTGTCCCGGTCCGCTGCGTCGAGGTCGACAACAACAGGCACCTCTACCTGGCCGGCCGGTCAATGGTTCCGACGCACAACTCCACGCTCGGACTAGATTTTGCGCGTTCCTGCTCGGTGAAGCACGGAATGACGAGTGCGGTGTTCTCGCTGGAGATGAGCAAGTCCGAGATCGTCATGCGGTTGCTGTCGGCCGAGGCGAAGATCCGGCTGGCCGACATGCGTGCCGGGCGAATGAGCGACGACGATTGGACGCGCATGGCGCGGCGGATGAGTGAGATCAGTGAGGCGCCGCTGTTCATCGACGACTCGCCCAACCTCACTCTCATGGAGATCCGCGCAAAGGCTCGACGACTCAAACAACGCCACGATCTCAAACTCGTGATCCTCGACTACCTCCAACTCATGACGTCGGGCCGTAAGGTCGAGTCGCGCCAGCAGGAGGTGTCGGAGTTCTCCCGGCAGATCAAGCTGCTTGCGAAGGAACTGGAGGTTCCCGTCGTGGCGATCAGCCAGCTCAACCGTGGTCCGGAACAGCGGACCGACAAGCGGCCGATGCTGTCCGATCTTCGCGAGTCGGGTTCGATCGAACAGGATGCCGACATGGTGATCCTGTTGCACCGTCCCGATGCCTTCGAACGCGACGATCCCCGCGCCGGTGAAGCTGATCTGATTCTGGCCAAGCACCGCAATGGGCCCACGAGCACCATCACCGTCGCCCACCAGCTGCACTACAGTAAATTCGCCGACCTCGCCCACGGCTGAACTCGTATTG
>JAYSXW010000555.1:0-22795 GCA_043716935.1 Pseudonocardia sp. | reverse complement strand
CGCCGTCGGCCCCGCCCGGCGTCATCACGGTGAACAGGCCGCGGTCCGGGATGGTGCCGCCCGAGGTGACGGCGAGCCGCTGGGCGCCGGGGCGGCCGACGAGCTGGTCGGTGACGCGGTCCCACGTGATGCGGGCCCGCAGCTCTCCGAACTCCTCCGACGGGTAGCGGCCGGCGAGCATGTCGAGCACCGAGTTCAATGCGGAGTCGGGCAGCGCGGCGAAGGGGGCGGCGCGGCGCACCACCCGGGACAGGTCCTCCAGCGACCAGGGTTCCAGCGCCACCATCGCCACGATCTGCTGCGCCAACACGTCGAGCGGATTGCGCGGGTAGCGCATCGACTCGATCCTCCCCGTGGCCATGCGCTCGGCGACCACGGCGCAGGAGACGAGATCGCCCCGGTACTTCGGGAACACCACGCCCTTGGAGATCGCCCCGACCTGGTGGCCCGCCCGGCCGACCCGCTGCAGCCCCGACGCCACGCTCGGCGGCGCCTCCACCTGGACGACGAGATCGACCGCGCCCATGTCAATGCCCAGCTCCAGGCTGGAGGTGGCCACCACGCACGGCAGCAGCCCGGCCTTGAGCTCCTCCTCCACCAACGTCCGTTGCTCGCGTGACATCGACCCGTGGTGCGCCTTCGCGACAATGTTCTGCGGGACACCCGCACCCGGGCGGTCGGCGTTTCCGCCGCCGACACCGGACTGCCCGATCGCCTCGGCGGGGAACTCCTCCAGGTCCTGGGCCCCCTCGGCCTCCTCGACCGCCAGCTCGTTCAGCTTCGCGGTCAGCCGCTCGGCCAGCCGCCGGGAGTTGGAGAACACGATCGTGGACCGGTGCTCGCGCACCAGCTCCAGCAGCCGCCGCTCCACCGCGGGCCAGATCGACGGCTTCTGCGCCGTGCCGGCGGCCGAGCCGATCACCTCCTCGTCGGCGCTGCCCGGCGCGGGCCGCACGTCGAGCGCGCCGAGATCGGGCACCGGCACCTCGACGGTGACCTGGATCGTCTTGGGGATCGGCGGCTGCACGATCTCCACCGGCCGCGCGCCCGCCAGGAACGTGGACACCTCGTCGATGGGCCGGACGGTGGCCGACAATCCGATCCGTTGCGCGGGGCGTTCGAGCTGCTCGTCGAGGCGCTCCAGCGACAGCGCCAGGTGCGCACCGCGCTTGGTGCCGGCGACGGCGTGCACCTCGTCCAGGATGATCGTCTGCACCCCGCGCAACGACTCCCGCGCCGCCGATGTCAGCAGCAGGAACAGCGACTCCGGGGTGGTGACCAGCACGTCGGGCGGGGTGCGGGCGAACTGGCGACGCTCGTCGGCCGGCGTATCCCCGCTGCGCATTCCCACGGTGATGTCCGGGACCGGCAGACCGAGACGCTGCGCCGCCTGCCGGATGCCGGCCAGCGGCGAGCGCAGGTTGCGCTGGACGTCCACCGCGAGAGCCTTGAGCGGCGACACGTAGAGGATGCGGCAGCGGTGCTTCGGCTCGGCGGGCGGCGGCTCGGCGGCCAGCCGGTCGAGCGCCCAGAGGAAGGCCGCGAGCGTCTTGCCCGACCCGGTGGGCGCGACGACCAACGCATGCCGTCCGGCCTGCGCCGCCCTCCATGCCCCCTCCTGAGCAGGGGTGGGCGCGGCAAAGGCACCACGGAACCAGTCCTGGGTGGCGGGCGAGAAGCCCTCGAGTGCGCTCGCCGCACTCCCCTCGCTGCGCTCGGTCGACGCCTTGCGCAGGCGCTGTCTCGATGGTTCGCTCGCACGCTCGCTCACGGGAGCCATCATGCGCCGGGCGTCCGACAGTTTGGGTTCGGGCGGGTGGTCGGCTCAGCAGCCCCGTGCCAACGGTGCGAGCACGCGCTCGGCGTCCGCCCTCGGTCTCCACATGCAGGCGAGGGAGACGGCGACCACCCGCCCGGTCGCGAGCACCGCCGGCACGGCCTCCACCACTGCCGCCGGCCGCGGACCGTCCGCAGCGGGGACGCCTTCGACGCTAATGCCTGCGGTTCTGCCACCACCAACGCAGCGCGACGACCAGCGCCGCCACGATTCCCGCCAGCACCACCAGCTGTCCCAGCGGCGAGGAGAATCCGGTGGGGTCCTGCGCGTAAACGGAAAGCACAGGAACGACGCTACCGGCGCTCGGTCCAGGTCGGCTCCGCCGCTCCGAACGCCGGTGCCGACGGCCAGCTCAGCGCGACGCCGTCGACCGTCCCGGGAGGTGCGGCGAGCGTCAGCCCGCCGTCGTGGCCGGCCAGTTCGACGAGGTGGGGGTTCGGGTCGATGTCCGACGTCGGCGTCTGCGATCCGCGGGGCAGACCCTGTAGCCAGGCGGCCGTGCCGATCAGGGACAGCCGGGCGTGGTGCGTACCGCCCTCCCGGCGCTGCCTCGCCACGGCCAGGAGCGCGGCAGCGGCGGCGAGATAGCCGGTGACGTGGTCGAGGACCTGAGCGGGCAGGGCTCCCGGTCCCCGGGGACCGCGCAGCTCGTCGGCGATCCCACAGGCGGCCTGCACGAGGCTGTCGAACCCGCGCCGACCCGCCCACGGTCCGCGGTGTCCCCACGCCGACAGCGTGACGACCACGATCCCCGGGACGCGCTCCGCCAACGCCTGCGGAGCCAGGCCGAACCGGTCCAGAGCGCCGGGACGGTAGGCGGTGACGACGACGTCCGCGCCGCCGAGCAGCCCGTCGAGCGTCGCCGGGTCGGCGCGCAGGTCGAGCAGGGCACTGCGCTTGCCGGGCAGGGTGTCCCAGGCCTGCAGCGGGATCTCCGGACGGTGCGGTGCGTCCAGACGCAGCACGTCGGCGCCGTGGGCGGCGAGCGTGCGGGTGGCGACCGGTCCGGCGATCACCCGGGTCAGGTCGAGTACGCGGATCCGGTGGGGCGTGCGCGGACGCGCCGGACCGACCTCGCGGTACTCGACGAGAGGGGGCGCCGGGCAGGCCTGTGCCGTCCACTCGGCCCCGGTCCGCACCGCGGCCCCGACGCCACCCGCGGCGTGCAGTGCCGTCTCCAGTTCGACGGCGCCGCGCTCCGCGATCGCGGCGGCGACGTCGGGCTCGGCGCAGCCCAGCGCGTACAGGGCCGCCGCGCGGTGCCACGGATAGTTCGCGTGCAGCCGCAGGTGCCCGTCCCGGGTCTGATGGAAGGTCGAGAGCGGATCGAACGGGCTCCCGGGCGACCGGCCGTCGCGCCGGACATACCGCTCACTGCGCAGGGCCACGGCCACGCCCCGGGTGTCGACGCCGACCTGCGCCGCGGTGCCGAGAGTGGCGGCCAGCAGGCTCGCACCGACAGCGGCCACGCCGACCCCGGTCACGGGGAACGTGCTGCTCAGGGTGGTGGCAGGCCCGGAGGTCACGAGTCGTCTCAGCTCGTCGGGGGCGCCGCCGAGGATGGCCCAGATGGTCGCCGTCAGGTCGGTCATGGTCACGGACGCTAGCCTCGCCCGGGTGCGACTGACCTACTTTCGTGACCTCATGGAGGGCGAGTTCGGCGCGGCGCGGGCCGCCTCGCTCTCGCGCGACCACGTCTTCGCTCAGCTCGGTGGCCGTACCGTCGAGCAGGCCCTGGATGCCGGCATCGAGGCCCGTGACGTGTGGCTCGCGGTCTGCGACGCCTACGACGTGCCGCCCGCCCGACGCTGACGTCCCCGCCGGCCGCAGGATCGTGGACGTTCGGCGTGTCGGATCCCGCTCTCGAACACCTGTTCGCTATGGTTCGTCCACATCGTCGTCGGGCTGTCCACAGGTTCCGACCGCGTCCGTGTTGTGTCGGTGGTGCGCTCTACCGTCATCGGCAGCAGATCAGTAATCGTCCCGAGCACCGAGGTGGAGACCGCGCGATGACCACATCCGACCGTGAGAAGGCGCTGGCCCTCGCCCTCGCCCAGATCGAGAAGAACCACGGCAAGGGCTCGGTGATGCGCCTCGGCGACGACACCCGCCCGCCCATCGGGGTCATCCCCACGGGCTCCATCGCCCTCGACGTCGCCCTCGGCGTGGGTGGCCTGCCCCGCGGGCGGATCGTGGAGATCTACGGCCCGGAGAGCAGCGGAAAGACCACTGTTGCTCTGCACGCCGTCGCCAGCGCCCAGGCCGCCGGCGGGATCGCCGCGTTCATCGACGCCGAGCACGCGCTCGACCCGGAGTACGCCAAAGCGCTCGGGGTCGACACCGACAACCTGCTCGTCTCCCAGCCCGATACGGGCGAGCAGGCCCTCGAGATCGCTGACATGCTCATCCGCTCCGGCGCCCTCGACATCATCGTGATCGACTCGGTGGCCGCGCTCGTGCCGCGCGCGGAGATCGAGGGCGAGATGGGCGACAGCCACGTCGGCCTCCAGGCCCGCCTGATGAGCCAGGCGTTGCGCAAGATCACGGGCGCCCTCAGTAATTCCGGCACCACGATGATTTTCATCAACCAGCTGCGCGAAAAAATTGGTGTGATGTTCGGATCACCAGAGACGACGACCGGCGGTAAGGCATTGAAGTTCTATGCCTCCGTTCGGCTGGACATCCGCCGCATCGAGACACTCAAGGACGGTGCCGACTCGGTCGGCAACCGGACCCGCGTCAAGGTCGTGAAGAACAAGGTCGCGCCGCCGTTCAAGCAGGCCGAGTTCGACATCCTCTACGGCGTCGGCATCAGCCGGGAGGGTTCACTGGTCGATGTGGGGGTCGAGCAGGGAATCGTCAAGAAGTCCGGTGCCTGGTACACCTACGAGGGCGACCAGATGGGGCAGGGCAAGGAGAACGCCCGCAAGTTCCTTCGCGAGAACCCCGATGTCGCCGCCGAGATCGAGAAGCGGATCAAGGAGAAGCTCGGTATCGGGGCCACCGTCGAGGCCGACCCGCTGCCCGCGCCCGTCGACTTCTGACGATGACACCGCGTCCTGATCCGGAACGGGACGACGGCAATTCGCCCGGCGCCCAGGTCGTGCCGGCCGCGGCATTCGGGGTCATCGACGCCGCGGGCTCGGCCCCGGTGGTGTCGTTCGCCGGATTCGGGCCGGCATCCGGCTCGAACGAGCAGGTGTCGCGCGTCGCGAACCTCCACGGCCGGCCCTCCCGCGACACTGCACCGGTCGCCGACTTCGCGTCGGTGCGAAACGCCGGCACGACGTCCCCGATGGCTCCCGGCGTGGCGACATTCGAGTCCCAGCCGATCGAGTCCCAGCCGATCGAGTCGGCAGCCACTGTTCGTACGGCTCGGTTTGATCCATCGCGATCCCGGCATCGCGTCGGGCGGGACGGGGCCGACCGGGACGGGGCCGACCGGGACGGGGCCGACCGGGACGGGGCCGCGGCCCGCCGCGGGAGCGGGGCGGGTGGCCAGCGTGGCCGAGGCGGCCTCGGCCGGCCGGCCCAGCTCGATCCCGACGCCGATCCGGTGGCCGCGGCCAAGGACATCTGCCTGCGGCTGCTCACCGACCGGTCCCGCACCCGCCTGGAACTCGCGCAGGCGCTCCGCCGCCGGGGTGTGCCCGACGACGTGGCCGAGACCGTCCTGTCGCGCTTCGACGAGGTCGGCCTGATCGACGACGCCGCCTTCGCCGGCCAGTGGGTGCGGGCCCGGCACACCCACCGTGGCTTGGCTCGGCGCGCGATCGCGATGGAGCTGCGGCGCAAGGGCGTCGACGACGAGGTGGCGGGGGAAGCTCTCGCGACCGTCGACGCCGGCTCCGAGGACCGCAGGGCCCGCGAACTGGTCGACCGGAAGTTGCGTACGGTCCCGGCCGGGACGCCCGAGCAACGGATCACCGCCGCCCGCAGGCTGGTCGGGATGCTCGCCCGCAAGGGCTACGGCGGCGCCGTCGCCTACCGCACCGTGCGGGAAGCACTCGCGGCCCACGGCGCCGCCGACGACCTGCCCACCGAGGTCGGCGAGGAGATCAACGACGACGCGTGAGCTACTGCTTCTGTCGCCTGCTCCCGCCGTGCCAGTCCTCCCGCACACCGGTCTCGTCGTCCTCCGCACCCAGGGACCGTAACCGTGGCCGCTCCCGCAGGCTGCGCTTGAGTTCGGCGAAGCCCGGGAAGCGGGCGAGGCCGACGACGTGGTCCCACAGCTCCACGGCTTCGTCGTCGGACGGGAGCCGGCTGATCACCGGCCCGAAGAACGCCACCCCGGCGGGGGGTTCGAAGTGCAGGATCGGGGTGCCGACGTCCTTACCGGTGAGGGCAAGGGCCTCGTCCGTCCCGGCCTGGATCTCGGCGTCCCAGGAGCTGTCGTCGAGCGCGCCGGCGAGCGACGCGGGTAGCCCGGCCGCGGTGAGCACGGGTGTCAGGAAGGCGGCTGTGCCGCGGCGGGTGCCGGTGTCGTCGGGCACCGGTGGGGAGTCGAAGATCGCCCCACCGAGGGCGGCGTAGAGCGTGTCGACGGCGCCGGCGCCCAGTGAGCTGCGGGCCTGGGCCGCGACGCGCAGCAGCCGGAGCCCGGCGGTGTGCCCGGCCTCGTACTCGGGTGGGAAGTGGGAGGCGTAGTCGATGTGCGAGTTGAGCAGGCGCAGTGAGATGAAGCGCCACTCGACGGAGTAGTCACGTTGCGCCCGCACCTGCCGCACCCACGTGCTGGTGATCCAGGCGAACGGGCACACCGGGTCGAAGTAGAAATGAATGTCGGCCATCTGCGCAGGTTACGGAACGGGGTCGGGGCGGCGCAGCACCTGCACGTCGCCGGGGAGCGCCCCGCCCGCGGACAGCTCGGCGAGGAACATCAGCAGCGTGTCGCGGAACGCGCGCATCGCATGCGACGGCACCAGATCGGCGCGCCGGGCCAGTGCGACCGTGCGGTAGAGCGCCGGGGTGAGCACGGTGCGGCGCAGGCGGGGGCGCCCGGCGAACACGAGGTCGGGCACCACGGCCACGCCGGTCCCGGCCTCGACGAGTCGCAGCACGGCGTCCATCTCCCCGCCCTCCACGGCGAACCGGGGCGTCACGCCGGCGGTCTCGAACGCAGCGAGCGTCGCCTCGCGCACGTCGTAGCCGCGGCGCGGGACCACCAACGACCGGCGGGACAGCTCGATGACGGTCATCGAGCCGCGCGCCGACGGGGGCCGGCCCGACGCCGGCGAGGCCACCGACAGGCGTTCCCGCAGGATGGGGGTGGTGTGCAGCGCAATGTCGATGCCTGTCGGCGGCACGATCACGAGGGCCATGTCGAGCTCGCCCCGCCCCAGGGAGCGCACCAGGGGTTGCGAGCCGCTCTCGGCGAGCTCCAGCCGGACATCGGGGTGCTGCTCGTGGAACACCCGCAGGACGTCGGCGAGCACCCCGATGCACAGCGACGGGGTGGCCCCGATGCGGATCCGGCCCTGGCGCAGCCCCACGATCTCGGCGACCGCCGTGCGGGCGGCCTCGGCGTCGGCGAGCATGCGACGGGCGAGCGGGAGCACGGCATCGCCGGCGGGGGTGAGGACGAGGCCGTCGCGGCCGCCGCGGTCGATCAGCGGGGCGCCCAGTTCGTCCTCGAGGGCGCGTAGTTGGCGGCTGAGCGTCGGCTGGGCGACACCCACCAGCTCGGCGGCCCGGGTGAAGCTGCGCACATCGGCGAGGGCTGCGAGGTACGCGAGCTGCTGAAGCGTCACGCGTATAGCGTACGTCTATGGATCACGCCCCTACGATGCATTGGACGGTACGGTAATCCGGTAGCCACCCTGTTCTGCATGGTGACGGTGACGGAACGGCGGGCGGGCCGGCGGCCGAGGACGACCTCGCTGCTGCTGAAGATCGTGATGGCGGTGTCGGGCGCGGTTCTCGTCGCGTACCTGGTTCTGCACATGATCGGCAATCTGAAGATCTTCCTGGGTCAGGCGGCCCTGGACACCTACGCGCAGTGGTTGCGCACGGTCGGCGAGCCCGCGCTCCCGCAGCAGACGGTGCTGTGGGCCGTCCGTGTGATCCTGACCGTGGCCGTGGTGGCGCACATCGCCTCGGCCGTGATCCTGGCCCGCCGCGCATCGAGGGCACGTCCGGTCAAGTACGCGCACCGGCCCAAGACGCCCGGGTCCTACGCGGCACGCACCATGCGCTGGGGCGGGGTGATCGTCGCGCTGTTCATCGTCTACCACATCCTGGACCTCACGACGGGCACGCTGAACCCGAACGGCGAGGCCGGCGCCGTCTACGCCAACGTGACGGCCGACTTCGCGCCGCAGCACTGGTACGTGACGCTTTTCTACGTCCTGGCGGTGGTGGCGGTGGGCCTGCACCTGCGCCATGGCCTGTGGAGCGCTCTGCAGACCCTCGGCCGCTCCAGCGGTCCGAGCCAGAACCGCTATCAGGTGATCTCGACGGTGATCGCGGTCGTGCTGACCGTCGGCTTCCTCGCCGTTCCCCTCGCTGTGACGACCGGATTGGTGGGCTGATCGATGTACTCCGACTTCACCGTTGGTGACCCCGTCATCGACACCGCGGCCCCCGACGGGCCGATCGAGAAGCGCTGGGAGCGTCGCCGCTTCGGCGTGAAGCTCGTGAACCCGTCGAACAAGCGCAAGATGAAGATCATTGTGGTGGGCACGGGCCTGGCCGGCGGCTCGGCCGCCGCCACGCTCGGCGAAGCGGGCTACCAGGTCAGCTCGTTCTGCTACCAGGACAGCCCCCGCCGGGCCCACTCCATCGCTGCCCAGGGCGGCATCAATGCCGCGAAGAACTACCGCAACGACGGTGACAGCGTCCAGCGGTTGTTCTACGACACCGTCAAGGGCGGCGACTTCCGCGCCCGGGAGTCCAACGTGCACCGCCTCGCCGAGATCAGCGTGCAGATCATCGACCAGTGCGTGGCGCAGGGGGTTCCGTTCGCCCGCGAGTACGGCGGCCTGCTCGACAACCGCTCCTTCGGCGGTGTCCAGGTCTCCCGGACCTTCTACGCGAAGGGCCAGACCGGCCAGCAGCTGCTGCTGGGGGCGTACCAGGCCCTGGAGCGCCAGATCGACGCCGGCACCGTCACGATGCACTCGCGGCACGAGATGCTGGAGCTCGTCATCGTCGACGGCCGCGCCCGCGGAATCGTCGCGCGCGACCTGGTGAGCGGTGAGATCGAGACCCACCTCGCCGACGCCGTCGTGCTCGCCTCCGGCGGGTACGGCAACGTCTTCTACCTCTCCACCAACGCCAAGGGCTGCAACGTCACCGCGAGCTGGCGCGCCCACCGCAAGGGCGCGCTGTTCGCCAACCCGTGCTTCACCCAGATCCACCCCACCTGCATCCCGGTGAGCGGCCATCACCAGTCCAAGCTCACGCTGATGAGCGAGTCGCTGCGCAACGACGGCCGCATCTGGGTGCCCAGGGAGATGGGTGACACCCGCTCGCCGCGCGACATCCCCGAGGACGAGCGCGACTACTTCCTCGAGCGGCAGTACCCCGCGTTCGGCAACCTCGTGCCCCGCGACATCGCGAGCCGTGCTGCCAAGAACGTGTGCGACGCCAAGCGCGGTGTGGGGCCGTCGGGACTGGGTGTGTACCTGGACTTCGCCGACGCCATCGGGCGCCTGGGTCGTCCGGCCATCGCCGCGAAGTACGGCAACCTGTTCCAGATCTACGACCGCATCACCGGCGAGGACCCCTACGAGGTCCCGATGCGCATCTACCCGGCCGTGCATTACACGATGGGCGGCCTGTGGGTCGACTACGACCTGCAGAGCACGATCCCCGGCATGTTCGTGGTCGGCGAGGCGAACTTCTCCGACCACGGCGCCAACCGCCTCGGCGCCAGCGCGCTGATGCAGGGCTTGGCCGACGGCTACTTCGTGCTGCCCAACACCATCGGCGACTACCTGGCCAAGGGCCACCTGGAGCCGGTCGACCCGGCCGCTCCCCAGGTCCGCGACGTCGAGGACGAGGTCCGCGGCCGGATCGAGAAGCTGCTCGCGATCGACGGTGCCCGCACCGTCGACTCGTTCCACCGCGAGCTCGGCCAGATCATGTGGGACTACTGCGGTATGGAGCGGACCGAGCCCGGCCTCCGCAAGGCGCTGGACCTCATCCAGGAGCTGCGTCGCGAGTTCTGGTCGTCGGTCAAGGTGCCCGGCGCGGCGGCCACGCTCAACCAGTCGCTGGAGAAGGCCGGTCGGGTGGCCGATTTCCTGGAGCTCGGCGAGCTGATGTGCCTCGACGCCCTGGCCCGCGAGGAGTCCTGCGGCGGGCACTTCCGCGTCGAGAGCCAGACCGAGGACGGCGAGGCCGCCCGCGACGACGAGAACTTCTCCTACGCCGCGGCGTGGGAGTTCACCGGAGTGGGCGAACCGCCGGTCCTGCACAGGGAAGACCTGAACTTCGAGTACGTGACCCCCAGCCAGCGGAGCTACAAGTGAAACTCACCCTCAAGATCTGGCGCCAGGACGGGCCGTCCGACAAGGGGAAGATCGTCGGCTACCGGGTGGACGACGCCGACGAGGACATGTCGTTCCTCGAGCTGCTCGACGTGCTCAACGAGAAGCTCATCCTGTCGGGCGACGAGCCGGTGGCGTTCGACCACGACTGCCGCGAGGGCATCTGCGGCTCCTGCAGCATGGTGATCAACGGACACCCGCACGGCCCGCAGAAGGCCACGACGGCCTGCCAGCTCTACCTGCGGCACTTCTCCGACGGCGAGACGATCACGATCGAGCCGTGGCGTGCCGCCGCGTTCCCCGTGCTCAAGGACCTCGTCGTCGATCGCAGCGCGTTCGACCGGATCATCGCCGCGGGCGGCTACATCTCCGCCCCGACGGGCTCCGCGCCCGATGCCCACGCCACCCCCGTGCCCAAGCCGCAGGCGGAGCGCGCATTCACCGCGGCGGCCTGCATCGGCTGCGGCGCGTGTGTGGCGGCGTGCCCGAACGGATCGGCGTCGCTGTTCCTCGGCGCCAAGATCACCCACCTCGGGGAGATGCCGCAGGGTCAACCCGAGCGCGACGGCCGCGTCCTGCGGATGGTCGAGCAGCACGACGTCGAGGGTTTCGGCGGCTGCACCAACACGGGGGCCTGCACGGTGTCGTGCCCGAAGGAGATCCCGCTCGACGTGATCTCCCAGCTCAACCACGACTATCTCGCGGCCGCCCGCTCGCATTCGAAGACCGGGTGATTCGCGTCACGTTGGGGAACACAATGTGACAACCCTGCAGCGTCCGGGTGTGGGATCCGTCGTAGGGTCTGCTCCATCACACCCGGCGCTGCGGCCTCTGTGGGCGATGCGTCGGCTCCGCAGAGAACGAGGTTCCTCGACGTGTCCTCCACCACTGACGTGTCCACCGGCCGGGCTCAGATCTCGGCCAGGACGCTCCGCACCGACCGGTGGTGGCTCCCACCGCTGCTCAACTTCGCCGGCCTCACCGCGTGGGTCGTCTACGCCACGGTCCGAGCGTTCATGCAGGACTGGTATTTCGTCCCGCAGTACAAATACCTGACGCCGTTCTACTCGCCGTGCGTCTCGGTGGGTTGCGAGCCGGCGGCGTCACACTTCGGACAGTTTCTGCCCGACCTGCCATGGCTGCCCTACGCGTCGTTGACGCTCCCGTTCCTGCTGCTGTTCCGGCTCACCTGCTACTACTACCGCAAGGCATACTACCGAGCGTTCTGGCTCTCGCCGCCGGCCTGCGGAGTCGCGGAACCGCACCGTCGCTACTCCGGCGAGACCCGGTTCCCACTGCTGGGCCAGAACCTGCACCGCTATTTCTTCTACGCCGCCGCGCTCATCTCGGTGATCAACACCTATGACGCGGTGATCGCGTTCACGAAGGCCGATGGCGATTTCGGGCTCGGGCTGGGCAACCTCATCCTGGTGTCCAATGTCGTCGCGCTGTGGGCGTACACGATCTCGTGCCATTCCTGCCGCAGCATCGTCGGCGGACGGATCAACAATTTCTCCAAGCACCCCCTGCGGTACCAGTCCTGGCAGTTCGTCTCGCGGCTGAATGCCAAGCACATGCAGCTCGCGTGGCTCACGCTGGCCACGCTGGCGTTCACGGACTTCTACATCATGGCCGTGGCGGCCGGATGGTTCGCCGACCTGCGGATCGTGGGGTGACCTGAGATGAGTGGCGAGAACATCGAGCGGCACGAGTACGACGTCGTCGTGATCGGCGCGGGCGGCGCCGGACTGCGGGCGGCGATCGAGGCCCGGGCCCAGGGCAAGCGCACGGCGATCATCTCGAAGTCACTGTTCGGCAAGGCCCACACCGTGATGGCCGAAGGTGGGTGCGCCGCGGCCATGGGCAACGTCAACTCGAACGACAACTGGATGGTCCATTTCCGCGACACCATGCGCGGCGGGAAGTTCCTCAACAACTGGCGGATGGCCGAGCTGCACGCCAAGGAGGCGCCCGACCGTGTCTGGGAGCTGGAGACCTACGGCGCGCTGTTCGACCGCACCAAGGACGGCAGGATCAGCCAGCGCAACTTCGGCGGGCACACGTATCCGCGGCTCGCGCACGTCGGCGACCGGACCGGCCTGGAGCTGATCCGCACCCTGCAGCAGAAGATCGTGTCGCTGCAGCAGGAGGACTTCCGGGAGACCGGCGACTACGAGTCGAACATCCGCGTGTTCCACGAATGCACCGTCACTGAATTATTCGTGAGTAGCCCGGGTCCGGGTGCCCCGGCCCACACAGCCAGGATCGCGGGCGCCTTCGCCTACTACCGGAGCAACGGCAACTTCGTGCGTTTCGACGCGCCGGCGGTCGTGCTCGCCACCGGCGGGGTCGGCAAGAGCTACCAGACGACGTCGAACTCGTGGGAATACACCGGCGACGGCCACGCCCTCGCCCTACGCGCGGGGGCGACGCTGATCAACATGGAGTTCCTGCAGTTCCATCCGACCGGAATGGTCTGGCCGCCGTCGGTGAAGGGCATTCTCGTCACCGAATCGGTCCGCGGCGACGGTGGCGTGCTCAAGAACTCTGCAGGCAAGCGATTCATGTTCGATTACATCCCGGACGTGTTCAAGGAGCAGTACGCGACCACGCCCGAGGAGGGCGACCGGTGGTACGAAGACCAGGAGAACAACCGCCGTCCCCCGGAGCTGCTGCCCCGTGACGAGGTGGCGCGTGCCATCAACTCCGAGGTCAAGGCCGGCCGCGGCTCGCCCCACGGTGGTGTGTTCCTCGACATCGCCTCGCGTCTGAAGCCCGAGGAGATCCAGAAGCGGCTGCCGTCGATGTACCACCAGTTCAAGGAGCTGGCCGATGTCGACATCACCAAGGAGCCGATGGAGGTCGGTCCGACCTGTCACTACGTGATGGGTGGGGTCGAGGTCGAGCCCGACACGGCGATGTCGAAGGTGCCCGGGCTGTTCGCGGCCGGTGAGGTGGCCGGCGGGATGCACGGCTCCAACCGGCTCGGCGGCAACTCCCTGTCCGACCTGCTGGTCTTCGGCCGGCGCGCCGGGGCCGGGGCTTCGGCTTACGTCGACGAGCTGGCGGGCGTGCGCCCGGCGGTGCACGTCGACGACCTGGAGGAGGCGCAGAAGCGGGCGCTGCTGCCCTTCTCCAACGCCACCGAGGGCGGGGAGAACCCGTTCGTCGTGCAGCTGGAACTGCAGAAGACGATGAACGACCTGGTCGGCATCATCCGCAAGGCCGACGAGATGGAGCTCGCGCTCAAGGCGCTGCAGGACATCGCAGTGCGCACCCGGACCGTCAGCGTCATCGGTGGGCGGGCGTTCAACCCGGGCTGGCACCTCGCGCTGGACCTGCGGAACATGCTGCTCGTCTCGCTGTGCGTCGCCGAGGCCGCGCTGGAACGGCAGGAGAGCCGTGGCGGGCACACCCGCGACGACTACCCCGTCATGGACCCCGACTGGCGGCACATCCTGTTGGTCGTATCCGCACTCGGTGAGGACAACGTCGAGCTGGTGCGGCAGGAACAGGTGCCGATGCGTTCGGACCTGTTCGATCTGCTGGCGCTCGACGAGCTGAAGAAGTACTACACCGGTGAGGAACTGGGCGGCCACCGTGCCGGATCGGCCGCCGATTCAGGAGCGACAACATGACGTACGACGCCCATTTCCGCGTGTGGCGCGGCGACGACGAGAAGGGTGAGCTCGTCGACTATCCGGTGGAGGTGAACGAGGGCGAGGTCGTCCTCGACATCATCCACCGCCTCCAGCAGACACAGGCGCAGGATCTCGCCGTCCGCTGGAACTGCAAGGCCGGCAAGTGCGGCTCCTGCAGCATGGAGATCAACGGCAGGCCGCGGCTGGCCTGCATGACGCGGATGTCGACGTTCGAGGAGAGCAACGTCATCACGGTGACGCCGCTGCGGACGTTCCCGGTGATCCGCGACCTCGTCACCGACGTGTCGTTCAACTACACCAAGGCCCGCGAGATCCCGGCGTTCGCCCCGCCGCCCGATGTCGAGCCGGGCGACTACCGGATGGCGCAGGTCGACGTCGAGCGGAGCCAGGAGTTCCGCAAATGCATCGAGTGCTACCTGTGCCAGAACGTCTGCCACGTGGTGCGCGACCACGAGGAGAACAAGGAGAACTTCGCCGGCCCGCGCTACCTCATGCGGATCGCGGAGCTCGACATGCACCCCCTCGACGTCGCCGACCGACAGAAGGCGGCCCAGGAGGAGCACGGCCTCGGCTACTGCAACATCACCAAGTGCTGCACCGAGGTCTGCCCGGAGCACATCAAGATCACCGACAACGCGCTGATCCCGCTGAAGGAACGCGTGGTGGACCGCAAGTACGACCCGATCGTCTGGCTCGGCAGCAGGATCTTCAAGCGCGCCGGCGCCTGACCCACCGGCTGCGTATTTCCGCTCGACTCTGCCGGAAAGCCACTTTCATGTCATCAGATTGCATGAAAGTGGCTTCCCGGCAACGGGTCAGCCCAGGGAGCGGCGGATCTCGTCCAGTTTCGCCGTCGCCGCGGCGGCCCGGTCGGCTTCCTGCTGCTCGATCGTGCGGGCCGCGGCTGTGTGCTCCGCGAGTTCCGCCGCGCCGATGCCCGTGGCCGCGCGGCCCTCGATCTTCGCCCGGACGTAGTCGAAGCTCGGGACACCGTGCTCGTCGTAGTCCGGCGGGGCCGGAGGAGCGGCCGACTGGGCCGCGGTGGGCAGGGGAGCGGCCGGCAGAGATGTGGCCGGCCGGGACGTGGCCGGCCGGGACGTGGCCGGCCGGGTCGTGGCCGGAACGATGAGCGGCTCGACGATCTCGGCGTCGATCGGTTCGGGGTCGGGGGTCGGATCGGGCATCGGGGCCTCCTGCCCAGCGCGGATGATCTCGGGGGACACGGTACGCGTCTGCGGGCAAGGCGCGGTTGGTCATAGTGTCATCGCTCGGTGACCGAATGACGACGCAACGTCACGTCCCCCGATCGACGTCGTTAAGCGCACGGGGAGCGCGAGCGTGCTCCGTGGAGGATGACGATGACCACTGTTGCCCTGACGGCTGCCCGGCCGTTCACCGCCCTGACCCGGACGGCGCCGGACGGCGCGCCCGTGGAGCTGACGGTGCCGGCCGCGCTCGGCGAGTTCCGGTGGTACGGCAACACCCGCTTCACCGGCGCCCGCACGGCCCGCCAGTTCTTCCTCACCCCCGCGGGCGAGCACCACGCCATCCCGACGCACGCGCTGCCCGGCGCGCGGGAGCGCCGCCAGGTGCGGCGCGGGTTCGACGCGATCGTGTTCGAGGCGCCGGACCGGTCGGACTCGGCCCTCGTGCTCGCCGGCCCGCACCACGAGGCGACGACGTGGTTCGGCGGCCCGGCGCCCGATGCCGACGGGATCGCCGCCCTGCTGGGGACCCTGCGCTTCACCGACTCGGCACGCGGTGCGTCCCTGACCCCGGTCTCGGACCTCCTCGTCACGCAGAGCGATCCGTCAGTGATCGGGCGCAGCGGCACGTCGGTGCTGCGGGTCCGCCGTTCCGCCGACGCCCTCGGCACCCTGCCCGGCTGGGCGGGCCTCGCCCTGCCCGGCGGCGAGCTGTGGCGCGCCTCCCGCGTCCTCGACGCCCGCCGGGCCGCTCTCGTGGCCGGCACGCCACACGAGTGGCGCTACCTGATCGCGGGCGACAGCGTCGCGATGGACCTCGTGCTGCTCGGCCCGGAGTCCGGCCTCCCCCACACCTCTCTCGACGACGACCTGCTGTTCGGCGCGTTGTCGACGTTGACCGGAACGTGGCCGACCCGATGACGGTGTCGCTCGCGGTGGCGCTGCTCGCTCTGCTGATCGCACTGTTGTCGCTGCCGGCGCTCGTGGCCGTGCACGCGCGGGTGCGGGCGCTCGAGGCCGGCCGCGCCGCGGAGCTGTCGGGCTATGAACGTCTCGTCGGACGCCCTGCGCCGCGCGTCGTCGCGCCGCGCGTCGGGCAGCGGATGGGCGTCGTCGCGGTACTCGACTCCGACTGCGCGCTGTGCCACATCGTCCGCGACGCGCTCGCCGACGTCGCCGATCCCGGCGTCCGGACGGTCGCACTCGACACCCTGCCCGGTCTCGACCACGGGCGGGTCGAGCTCCTCCACGACGTCGGCGCCCGCGCCGCGCTCTACGAGGGCTATGCACCGACGCTGCTGGCCCTCGACGCGGCTGGCACCGTCACCCGCCGTCACTTCGTCTACGCCGACACCGACCTCCGTGCGCTGGTGGCGGATCTGACCGGAAAGGTCATCGCCTGACGTTCCGGGACGCTCCGTCGACTGCGACATCGCCACTCGACGCGCGGCCCAGCACGATCGTGGCCCACGTCCTGGTGATCTTGTCGAACCGGCGCACCGTGGCTGGGCGCGCCCCGCGTGGAGCGTCGAGAGCGACTGGACACGGCCGTGGGCGGACGCGCCATCCGCCCACGGCCGGCCCTGACGAGCGCCGGCGAGCCGGTCGTTGCCATGATCGCCGGGTGAACGTCACCGCGGTCGTCGTCGTGTACGACGTCTCCTGCGCCAACTGTTCCGCGATCGCTCGGGAGCTGCCGGAGCTCCTGCGGGTGCCGGTGACGGTCCGCTCCTGCCGGGACCCGCAGCTGCCCGCGGTCTACCCGACGCTGCGGGCCGACGTCCGCGCGTGTGCCCGGCCCGCGGTCGGCACCGTCCGTCGCGACGGCTCCCTGCGCTGGTGGCCGGGCCTGAGCGGGGCGGTGGGGGTGTTCCCGGTCATCCGCCCCGCTCACCTCCGCGAGGTGCTCGCCCTGCTCTGGACAGCCCTGCGCACCTCTCGCCCCTGACGGGTCGGATGGGCGGACTGGCCGGGTCGGATCGGTGGATTCGCCGGGTCGGATGGGCCGACTTGCCGGGTCGGATCGGCGGACTCGCCGGGTGTGGGGCGACTAGCGTTGCTGTTCGTGACCGCTGCGCCGTTCGGCTCCTGGCCCACCCCGATCACGTCCGAGCTGGTCGTCGCGGCGGCGGTGCGGCTGGCGGAGGTCCGCGTCGACGGGGCGGAGGTGTACTGGTCGGAGGGCCGGCCGGCCGAGGGCGGGCGGACGCAGCTTGCCCGCCACCGCGGCGGTGCCACGATCGACCTGCTGCCCGACGGCGTCGACGCCCGCACCCGCGTGCACGAGTACGGCGGCGCGGCCTGGTGGGTGCGTGACGGCGTGGTGTGGTTCGTCGAGGCGGGATCGCAGCGCCTACACCGGCTCGACAGCGGAGTGATCACGCCGCTCACGCCGGAGCCCGCCACGCCCGCCGCCGACCGCTACGCGGACGGGGACCTCGCCCCCGACGGCGCCACGCTGGTCTGCATCCGCGAACGTCACGCCGGGCCGCGCGCCACCGACGTGGTCAACGAGATCGTGCGGCTCGATGCGCTCCGCCCGTCGGAGCCCGAGGTCCTGGTCAGCGGCCCCGACTTCGTGGCCGCTCCCCGCCTGAGCCCGGACGGCGCCACGCTGGCGTGGCTGCAGTGGAGCCACCCGTCGATGCCGTGGGACGACACCGAGCTGGTGCTGCGCGACCTCGCGACCGGCGAGGAGACCGTGGTCGCGGGCGGGCCGGGGGAGTCGGTCATCGAGCCCCGCTTCACCCCCGACGGCGCCCTGTGGTTCATCAGCGACCGCACCGACTGGTGGAACCTCTACCGCTGGCGCCCGGGCGTCGACATCGAGGCCGTGGTGCGCACCGACGCCGAGATCGGCGTGCCACCCTGGTCGCTGGGCGGCTCCCACTACGCAGTCCTCCCCGATGGTCGGGTGGTGTTCGCCCGGCGCCGGCTCGGCTACGACACGCTGACCGTCCGCGACAGCGAGGGTGTCCTGACCGACCTGGAGGTGCCGTTCTCTCACGTTGACGCGGTGGTGGCGACCGCGGACGGGACGGTCGTGGTCGTGGCCGGCTCGCCGAGCGCCGAGATGGGCGTGTTCACCGTCGACGTTGCCACGTCCGCCGTCACGGCGCTGCGCGGGCCGCGGGAGCTGGGCGTCGCCCCCGGCTATCTCTCGACGCCCGAGGCCGTCACGTTCCCCGCCGTCGACGCCGAGGGTTCGCCCCGCAGCGGGCATGCGCTGTTCTACGCCCCCGCGAACCCCGACCGCACCGGGCCCGAGGGCGAGCTGCCGCCCCTGCTGGTGGTGATCCACGGCGGCCCCACCTCTGCGGCGGTGCCCGTCCTGAGCGCCGCGGTCCAGTACTGGACCAGTCGCGGGTTCGCGGTCGTCGACGTCGACTACGGCGGCTCGTCGGGCTACGGCCGCGCCTACCGCGAGCTCCTGCGGGGGGCCTGGGGCGTGGTGGACGTGGCCGACTGCCTGGCCGCCGCCAGCACGCTCGCCACCCGCGGTCGGGTCGACGCGGCCCGGCTCTGCATCCGCGGCGGCTCCGCGGGCGGCTTTACCGTGCTGGCCGCGCTGGCTCGCGACGACACCCCGTTCGCCGCTGGCGCCGACCACTACGGCGTCGCCGACCTGGAGGCACTGGCGGCCGACACGCACAAGTTCGAGAGCCGCTACCTCGACCGGCTCGTCGGGCCGTACCCGGCCGACCGCGCGACCTACGTGGAGCGCTCGCCGATCCACCACGTCGACCGGTTGCGTCGCCCGCTGATCGTGCTGCAGGGCAGCGACGACCCCATCGTGCCGCCGAACCAGAGCGAGGCGATCGTCGACGCGCTGCGCGAGCGGCACGTCCCGGTCGCCTACCTCGTGTTCGACGGCGAGCAGCACGGCTTCCGGCGTATGGAGGACGTCCGCCGGGCCCTGGACGCCGAGCTGAGCTTCTACGCCCAGGTCCTCGGCTTCACCCTGCCGGCCGGGGAGGGCATCGAGCCGGTGGTGGTGGAGAACCTCGAGCTCCCATGATCGGCCGCGGATGTCCGGCGCAGCCACCACCGGGTCGCTGAGGCACATCCGGCACGATCATGGCCCGCCGGCACCGTCGCCGGCCGTGACCAGCACCGGCTCGGGCGCGGATGTCCGGCCCGACGAGCGGTTTCGGCCCGAGCGCCGCTGCACGAACTCGGCCAGCCTGCCCAGGCTGTAGTTGATCAAGATGAACACCAGCGCTACGGCGATGTAGGCCTGCAGCGGGAGGTTGATCCGTTCCTGGCCGCCGAAGAACTGGATCACCGTGTTGGCGGTGCGGACGAACTCGGAGAACCCGAAGATCACGAAGCCCAGCGAGGTGTCCTTGACGATCACCACGAGCTGGCTGATCAGCGCCGGCAGCATGATCCGGAACGCCTGGGGCAGCAGCACGATGCGCAGCGTCTGGAACTGGGTCAGGCCCACCGCCGACGCCGCCTCGGACTGGCCGCGGGGCAACGCGTTGATGCCCGCCCGCAGGATCTCGGCGATGATCACGCAGTTGTACGCGGTCAGGCCGACGACCAGATACCACAGCGGCGGCAGCGTGATGCCGATCTCGGGCAGGACCCGCGCCGCGAAGAAGATCGTGACGACCACCGGGAGACCGCGCAGCAGTTCCACGACTCCGACGACCAGCCAGCGGAACGCTCGCGTGCTCGTCACGCGCAGCACCACCAGCGCGGTACCGATCGCCAGCGCCAGCACCAGGGTGAGTGCGGCGGCAGTGAGGGTCTGGACCAGCCCCACGCCCAGCGCGCTCCAGGTGGCGACGAAGAAGCGGTTGGCGGGGTTGAAGAACGGGCCCCACTTCTCGCTGTCGAGCTGCCCGTTCGCGCCGAGCCGCACGATCACCAGCGCCACCACCCCGGCCAACCCGAGGAGCGCGACCGCGGTGGCGATGAGCGTGGTGCGCCGGGCGCGCGGGCCCGGCGCGTCGTAGAGCACGGAGGTCGTCATCGCTTCACCTCGATCTTTCGCTCCAGTACACCCAGCCCGATGCCGGCCGGGAGGGTGATCACCAGGTAGGCGATCGCGACTCCGGTGAGGCTGGAGAGCGCCGAGTAGCCCAGGGCGGTGTTGCCGGCGTCGACCGAGTACAGGTCGCCGGCCACACCGAACGCCCCGACGATCGCCGAGTTCTTGATCATCGCGATGATCACACTGCCCAGCGGCGGGACGACGGTGCGCAGCGCTTGGGGCAGGATCACGGTGCCGAGCGACTGCTGGAACGTCAGCCCGACCGCCCGCGCCGCCTCGGCCTGGCCGGGGGGCACCGAGTTGATGCCCGACCGCACGGCCTCGCAGACGAACGCCGCCGTGTAGACGGCGAGCGCGGTGACGCCGGGCCAGAAGAAGGCGTTGTTGGCCAGGCTCGGGAACGTCACGCCGACCTGCGGCAGCCCGAACGCGAACAGGAACAGCACGACGACGAGCGGCGAGTTGCGGAACACGGTGACCCACGCTGTGCCCACCCACCGCAGCGGCGGCACCGGCGACACCCGGAACGCTCCCAGCAACGTGCCGATGACCAACGCTCCGAGGGCAGCGAACAGGCACAGGCGCAGGGTTCCGAAGAACCCCGCGACGAACCGCGGGAACTCCGCGATCAGAGCGTCCATGTACGGACTCCGGTCGACGAGGCTCCCCGGGAGGGACGGGCCGGAGCCCGCCCACCCGGGGAGGAGGTGGTCAGCTGCAGGCGCCCGCGACGGGCAGCTCCGGGACGGCGGGCTGGACCTTGCCCGCGGTGCCGGTCCACGCCTTGGCGTAGCTGCCGTCGGCGACCGCCTCGGTGAGGGTGGTGTTGATGAACTCGCAGAACTTCACGTCGCCCTTGGTGATGCCGATGCCGTAGGGCTCCTTGGTGAAGGGCTTGCCCACCAGCTTGAACGCCTTCTGGCCCGATTCGACCAGGCCGAGCAGGATGACGTTGTCCGTGGTCACGACGTCGACCTGCTTGTTGCGCAGGGCGTCGGCGCACTTGGAGTAGACGTCGAACAGCACGATGTTGGCCGCGTCGACGTACTTCTCGATGTTCTTCGCCGGCGTCGAGCCGCTCGCGGAGCAGACCCGGGCGTTCGCGCCCTTGAGCGAGTCCGGCCCGGTGATGGTGGTGTTGTCTGCGGCGACCATCAGGTCCTGGCCGGCCACGTAGTACGGCCCGGCGAACGAGATGCGCTCCTTGCGGGCGTCGTTGATCGTGTAGGTGGCGGCGACGAGGTCCACCTGGGCGTTGGCGATGACGTCCTCACGGATCTTCGACGGCGTCTCGGTGTAGGTGATCTTGTCGGCCGGGATGCCGAGCTTGCTCGCGATGATCTTGGCGATCTCGACGTCGAAGCCGATCGGGTTGCCGTCGAGGCCCTTGAGGCCGAACAGCGGCTGGTCGAACTTGGTGCCCACGCGCAGCGCGCCGGCCTGGTTCAGCTTGGCCATCGTCGTGCCGGCCTCGAACTTCACATTCGAGGCGACGGGCGGGGCGCTCGCGCCGGACGAGCCGAGCTGGGCCTGCTGGCCGCAGGCGGCGGTGGTGGCGGTGGCCACCGCCACCGCCGCGACCGCGATGATCCGGGTGAGGGAGTTGAGGCGCATGATGGTGCTGATCCTTCCAAGGGGGCGGGACGGCGACAGGCGGTGCTGATGTGCCGCGGGTGCTGATGTGCCGCGGTGCTGATGTGCCGGCCCTGCAGGCAGGCCGTCAGTGGGTGAGGATCTTGCCGAGGAAGTCTTTGGCCCGGTCGGAGCTGGGCTGGGTGAAGAAGGCATCGGGGGCGGCGTCCTCGACGATCTCGCCGTCGGACATGAACACCACGCGGTCGGCGGCGCGGCGGGCGAACCCCATCTCGTGGGTGACCACGAGCATGGTCATGCCGTCCTTGGCGAGCGTGGTCATCACGTCGAGGACCTCGTTGACCATCTCGGGGTCCAGCGCCGATGTCGGCTCGTCGAACAGCATGACCTTGGGGTTCATGGCCAGCGCCCGCGCGATGGCGGCGCGCTGCTGCTGTCCGCCCGAGAGCTGGGCGGGGTACTTGTCCTTCTGGTTCGCGATGCCCACCCGTTCGAGCAGCGCGAGCCCGTTGCGCTCGGCGTCGGCCTTCGACGCCTTCCGGACCCTGGTCGGGCCGAGGGTGACGTTCTCGAGGATCGTCTTGTGGGCGAAGAGGTTGAAGCTCTGGAACACCATGCCGACGTCGGCGCGCAGCCCGGCGAGCGCCTTGCCCTCGGCCGGGAGCTCGGTGCCGTCGACCCTGATCGTGCCGCTGTCGACGGGTTCGAGCCGGTTGATCGTGCGGCAGAGCGTGGACTTGCCCGACCCCGACGGACCGAGGACAACCACGACCTGGCCGGTGTCGACCTCCAGATTGATGTCGCGCAGCACGTGGAGCTCGCCGAAGTGCTTGTCGACCCCCGACATCTCGATCATCGGTGTCATCGCGATCTCGGGGTGGTCATCGGGGCCTCCGGGCATGGCGGGACGCTAGGGCGAATCGGACAACCCAGTCCAGCACTTTGGGCAACCCATAGGGTCTCACTCGGATAACGGTGCGTGTCCGGAGAGGAACGACGGT
>JAYSXW010000554.1:0-2553 GCA_043716935.1 Pseudonocardia sp. | reverse complement strand
CCGCGTTACCGGCGAGCCGGACGCAGGCAAACCGACCGGCTGAGTCGTCCTGTGCGGACCCAGGACACCTTGCGGGTACTCCGAGGCGGGTCCGGGCGTGATGGCGGCTCTACGGCGAGCTGCGCCCCCGCCAGGGGTGCGCGGGGATCAAGCTCTCGGGTCGCTGCGGACGTTGCAGCTGAGTTGAGCGAGAAACGTTCGCAGCTCGGCCCACGGGCGACGTTCGTCGTGAGGGAGGCACGGGCCCTTGTGCCGAAACTCGATTTCGCGTCGTGCGCCTTCGACGGGCCGTTCGAGGTACACGACCGCGCCGAGTCCGACGTTCGTGATCAAGCCTCCGCACCGGTCGCATTCCGCCACGGGGCAAGAGAGTCCGTCGATGTACTCGACCTTGATCATTTTCTAGCTCCTGTTGTCGATCTTGTCGGCGCTTCGGTACACCGGTACTCGCGGGGGGTGGGTTCTAAGGAACCCCCCGCGACCTGTACCGGTAGGTGTACGTGATCATGTACCAACCTGTACCAACCTGTACCGCCCTGGTCAAAGGGGGTGTACCGGTACACGTTAGGGTACCCTGCACTACCTGTACGGGGGGGTGTACCGAGGGTGTACGGCCGATCTTGGTACACCCTCTGGTACATCTGCCGAACGGGTGAATGCTTGCGAGTGCTAACTATCGCTTTCGGAGGCCGGCCGGGCCGGATCCCCTACCCGGATCGACCACGCCGAACGAGACGTGGTCGACGGCGTGAACGACTCCAACCGGTGAGCGTCCACAAGCATCTGCCACCCGAATCGCAACGCCGCATCGGTGGCGTAGACCCCGACGCCACCGCGCCCTCCTGCCCCCCGCACGGCCAGGATCGCCTCACGGCGACTCTCCCCCACCTCGGTTCCCGCGGGAGCCTGGACGCGCATGTAGCGGGCCAGGTCGCGAGCTGCGGCAGCGCCCCGCCCCGAAAGGGTTTCGACGTCGACGGGCAACTTCCATCGCCGGTCGGTCCACGACAGATCTGCGACCTGCCATGCTTCTTCGTCCGGGACCACCTCGCCGATGCGGGCAACCGCGGACGGGTTACCCCGAGCGTCACGCACGGCGGCGACACCGTCGAGACGCAGCGGCCACGTCCGGCCGTCTTGCCCGTCCTTGAGCTTGGCGACGCGTAGGGTGCGCTGTTGGTCGCGGCCGCGGTCCCCGCTGGGCAGGTCGACCATCAGGACGTAGTCGACGTTCGCTCGCTTGGCCCCGGCCCCGCCGAGATCGGCAAGGCCTTGCGCGGACTTGTTGGTGTGGTCGGCCAGAGTCGATGACACCCCACCGTCGTCGCGCAGACTGAGCAGCCGGCCCAGCACGATGCCCACCTCGGTGTTGTCGTTCTCGTTGAGCCCCTGAGTGGACTGGCGGAACGTGTCGACGATGAGGTGTTCGATGCCGTTGGCGGTGAGGACGTCGCGCAGCTCGGCGAACTCCCGTTCGGACGTGAGGTCGACGGCCCGCGGGTAGACGACGAGTTGCCGAGTGCCCGTGATGCCCGCTGCGTGCCGCGCGGCCCTGGTGCGCAGTGCGACCCCGGCGGCGCCCTCGCCGGCCACGTACAGCACCTTGCGCACCCGGGAAACATCAAATTCGCGATGCCCCATCACGGGCAGGCCGTAAGCCAGACCGACGGCAAGCTGTACGAGTAGGAACGACTTGTAGGATCCGGAGGGCCCGCCGACGAACCCGACGGCCGACTCCGGGATGAGCTCGCCCACGGCCATGTCGGGTGCGGCGATGTCGGTCAGGTTGTCGTCCCACACCAGCCCGTCGGTGATCGGTGGCCGAGGAGGGCGCTCGGCGTCGTCGGCGGCCCGCCGCACCGCACGCTGCCGCAGGGCGTAGGCGACGTCGGCGTCGAACCGGGCCGTCTCCTCCATCGCCGCGGCTTCGGCGTTGATCTCGGCGGTCTGGTCGGGGTCGAGGAACTTGAACCCGCCCAGACCGCCGAAATCATGGGCGCCCGGGGAAGACCCAGCGGGCGCGCTGGTAGGGCCCACGAGCGCCCACGGGGACCGGGCCGCCGCCTTGCGGGCGTCGTTGTTGACGATCACCTTGTCGGCCTCGTCGGGGTCGGCGTTCCACACGCGCACCACGACTTGGCGTAGGTCCTCGGCCATGGTGTCCATGTCGAGGAGGCCCAGCGCGTGCAGCCGGTAGCCGTCGCGGGCGGCGTTGAAGAGTTCGTGGCGGAACTCGCCGCCACGAGACCGCACGGCGTCGAGGTGTCGGGTGTACTGGGCGCGGAGGTCGTGCTCGGTGCCGAACCGGGCGGCGTCGTCCCATGCGCCGGGGGCGCCCTGCTGATCGCCAGCCGGCCCGCCGGTGCCGGTGGGCGCTTGGATCTCGGCGATCAGCCATGCGGGCAGCGGGGCCGGTATGACGGCTGGGTCCTCGGCCTGGTAGATGTGCCCGGTGTGGTGGGTGGAGCCGGCGGCGACGACGTAGCCGCCTTTGCCGCGGCCGCCGCGTACGTCGATGTGGTACTCGGCGAGCCGGCCGGATCGGTTCCCGAG
>JAYSXW010000553.1:0-2563 GCA_043716935.1 Pseudonocardia sp. | reverse complement strand
GGACACCGCCCGGCGCGCGACCACCCGCGGGGTCGGGGAGCTGATCGCCGACGCCCGGGACGCCGGGGTGCGCGAGGTCGTCGTCGGGCTGGGCGGGTCGGCCACCACCGATGGCGGCGCGGGCATGCTGGCGGCCCTGGGGTCCCGGCCCGTCGATACTGCAGGCGTACCGATACCGGACGGTTCCCCCGCTCGTGTTGCGCGGTTCGACCGCCGACCCGACCTCGGGGGCGTATCGCTGGTGGCGGCCGCGGACGTCGACAACCCCCTGCTCGGCCGCCACGGCGCCGCGGCCGTCTTCGGGCCGCAGAAGGGCGCCGACCCCGCGACGATCGTCGAGCTGGACGCGGCGCTCGACGCCGCCGACCTGGTGGTCACCGGCGAGGGCAGCTTCGACTGGCAGTCGCTGCGCGGCAAGCTCGTCACCGCCGTGGCCCGGGCCGCCGCCGATCGAGGCGTGCCGTGCGTGGTGTTGGCCGGGCAGGTGTCGGTCGGCCGCCGGGAGGCCGCGGCCGTGGGCGTCGACGCCGCCTACTCGGTGTCCGACGACGTTGGCGGCGTCGAGGCCTCGCCGGCCGACCCGGCCGGCACGCTCGCCGCGCTGGCCGGCCGAGTCGCGACCCGCTGGAGCCGATGAGCGAGCTTGCGAGCGATCATCGACACAGCGCCCGCGCAGCGCTCTGCCGAGTGCAGCGAGGGAGTGCGGTCAGCCGGTCACGGTCGCGCCCTGATGGGCCTACACTGGCGTCCGCCTCCGCACGACTCCTCGCGTGGGGGCAGGAATGCGTAGCGCCCCGCTCGTTGTTGGGAGAGCCATGACCGTCGAGAACCAGACCGCTCCGGCCCGAACCGAGACCGAGACGCACGGGGTCGAGCTCACCGACACCGCCGCGCTCAAGGCTCGCACACTGCTCGACCAGGAAGGCCGCGACGACATGCACCTGCGCATCGCCGTCCAGCCCGGTGGCTGTGCGGGTCTGCGCTACCAGCTGTTTTTCGACGACCGCTCACTCGACGGTGACCTGTTCCGCGACTACGGCGGCCTCAAGGTCGGGGTGGACCGGATGAGCGCACCGTACCTCGAGGGCGCAGTGATCGACTTCGTCGACACGATCGAGAAGCAGGGCTTCACCATCGACAACCCCAATGCCGGCGGCTCCTGCGCCTGCGGCGACTCGTTCAACTGAGCAGTTCGTAGACCGCCCCGGGTTGTGCGCCCACGGTGTCGCAGCCGGGGTGCTGTGCGTCGGGGACAGGTAGGGTTCCACGACGTGCCCATCGCCGTGACCGGTTCCATCGCCACCGACCACCTCATGCATTTCCCGGGGAGGTTCGCCGACCAGTTGGTCGCCGAGCAGCTCGACCGGATCTCCCTGAGCTTCCTGGTTGACGCTCTGTCCATCCGCAAGGGTGGCTCCGGGGCGAACATCGCCTTCGGGCTCGGGGTGCTGGGCCAGCGGCCCGTGCTCGTTGGCGCGGTGGGTGGGGACTTCGGCGAGTACCAGCAGTGGCTCGAGGCGCACGGCGTCGACTGCTCGGCGATCCTCGTCTGCGAGGACATCCACACCGCGCGCTTCGTCTGCACCACCGACGACGACATGCGCCAGATCGGCTCGTTCTACACCGGCGCCATGGCCCGCTCCGGCGAGATCACGATCGCGCCGCTGGTCGACCGCGGACTCGACCTCGTGCTGATCGGGGCGAGTGACCCCACTGCGATGGTGCAGAACACCACCGAGTGCCGCGAGCTGGGCATTCCGTTCGCCGCGGACGTGTCCCAGCAGGTCACACGCATGGAGGGCCCGGAGATCCGGCAGCTCGTCGACGGCGCGCGCTACCTGATGACCAACGACTACGAGTGGGACCTGCTGCTGCAGAAGACCGGCTGGACCGAGGCGCAGGTCGCCGACAGGATCGACATCAGGATCACCACTCTGGGCGAGCACGGCGTGCAGATCGTCGGGCGCGACACCGGCGAACTCAAGGTCGGCGTCGTCCCGGAGACAGGCAAGGTCGACCCCACCGGCGTCGGCGACGCGTTCCGTGCGGGCTTTCTCGCCGCCACCGCAGCCGACCTGACGATGGAGCGCGCCGCGCAGCTCGGCGCGCTCGTCGCCGTCCAGGTCCTTGAGTCCGAGGGTGGCCAGGAGTGGACCTGG
Source organism: Pseudonocardia sp. (assembly GCA_043716935.1). Lineage (GTDB taxonomy): Bacteria > Actinomycetota > Actinomycetes > Mycobacteriales > Pseudonocardiaceae > Pseudonocardia. Next base: position 404 of record JAYSXW010000553.1, on the reverse strand, counting down.
GACCGCGCCCACGGCATGGAGCGCCTGCGCGACGCCTACGGACCCGACGCCGCCGCCGAGATCGACGCGGCCCTCCCGACCTGAGCGATGACGAGGGCTGCGACGGGCACGGACGCCGTTCCCCCCAGGCGCGGTCTCGGGCGGCACCGAATTCAGAGGCGGACGGGGTAGGCCGGTTCGGGGATGTCGGGGTGGATGCGCTGCTCCACGAAGATGCCGTGCCAGAGCAGGAACACCAGCAGCGTCCAGACGCGGCGGCTGTGGTCGATCGAGCCGGTGCGGTGGGCGTCGAGCAGGGCCTGGACGGCGACGAGGTCGACGAGGTGGTCGGCCTGGGAGTCGCGGATGATGGTGCGGGCCCAGCCGTACATCTCGTCGCGCAGCCAGTGCCGGATCGGCACCGG
>JAYSXW010000552.1:0-2574 GCA_043716935.1 Pseudonocardia sp. | reverse complement strand
GTTGGCCACCATGTCCACCGGTGTCGGCCCGGCGGGCAGCACCCGGTTCTCCACCCGGACGTGCGGCACCCCGTGGGCGACGTCGTACACCGGCCGGTTCCAGCGCCAGATCGTGCCGTTGTGCAGGCGCAGCTCGTCGAGGCCCGGCACCTGGCCCGCGTCCAGCTCGGCCATCGGGTCGGTCGGCTCGACGACGGGCATGAGCGCGGGGAAATAGCGGGCGTTCTCGGCGAACAGGTCGAGCACCGAGGTGATCCACCGCTCGCCGAACCACACCCGCGGCCGGACTCCCTGGTTGCGCAGCTCAGGCGTGCGCACGTCGCACGACTGCTCGAACAGCGGAATGCGTGTCTCGGCCCACAACCGCGAGCCCAACAGGAACGGCGAGTTCGCACCCACTGCCAGCTGCACGCCGGCCACGCACTGAGCGGCGTTCCAGTACCCCGCGAACGACTCCGGATGGACCTGTAGGTGCAGCTGCATGGACGTGCAGGCGGCCTCGGGGGCGATCGAGTCGAAATCGGCCGCGAGCCGTTCGGGCTCGACGTCGTGGCGTCCGGACGGGTCGTCGCCGGTGATGTCGAGCCGGATGGGCTCGCCGCGGGCGGTGAGCATCTGCTCGTTGAGCATCGCGTACCGCTCGTCGGCGGACAGTGCACCGGCGACGAGGTGGTGGCGCTGCAGCGTCGGCAGGATCCCGATGACGGCCAGCCGGGAGCCTACGTCGTCGGCCTTGGCCTGAGCGACCGCCAGCTCGTCGATGAGCTGCTGCTCCAGATGACGCCACTGGTCGCCGGGCAGCGGTCGCGGCGGCAGGTTCAGCTCCAGGTTCCAGCGGCCCAGCTCGGACTGGAACTCCGCGCTGCCGATCGCGCGCAGCACGTCGGCGCCGGCGAGAGACGGGTCGAGATCACGGTCGACGAGGTTGAGCTCCACCTCGATGCCCGTCATCGGCTCGTCGCGGGCGAACGGGTGCTCGCGCAGCATGATCGCCAAGGTGTCCAGGCAGTGCTGCACCTTGACCCGGTACGCCTGCCGATCCCGCCGACTGAACGTGGTCCGGTCGACGTCCTGGCCCATACGTGCGCTGCCTCCCTGCGTCAGCCCCCGGGCCGAACCCCGACCTCGTGGTGCGACCCGGGCGGTCACCCACGTTGACACGGCCGGTGATCCCGCCGCAACGGCCGACCGGATGATCGCGCCGGGTGTCCACCCGGGCACATCGGCTGCGACGATTGAGCCGGGCACATCGGCTGCGACGATTCAGCCCGTGGCCACCATCACGACCGTCGTCGACCCGGCCGACCCCCGCGTCGAGGACTACCGCGACCTGACCGCTGCCGACCGTCGGCCCGACCGGCCCGGCGGTCGCGGCCTGGTGATCGCCGAGGGCGTGGTCGTGGTGCGCCGGCTGCTCGACTCCCCGTACCCGGTGCGCTCGGTGCTCGGAGTGCCCCGCCGGCTCGACGAGTTGGGCCTCGACCTCGCCGGGCTGGACGTTCCCGCCTTCGCCATCGACGCCGCCACGATGGCCGACGTCGTCGGGTTCCACCTCAACCGCGGAGTGCTCGCGGTCGCCGACCGGGCCGTCACTCCGGATCTGCCCGCGCTGCTCGGGTCGGCGCGGCTGCTCGCAGTGATCGAGGGCGTCAACGACCACGAGAACCTGGGCGCGCTGTTCCGCAACGCCGCCGCCCTCGGCGTCGACGCCGTCCTGCTCGGCCCACGCTGCTCCGACCCGCTCTACCGGCGCAGCGTGCGCGTCTCGATGGGTCACGTGCTGCGGGTGCCGTTCGTCGAGTTGCCGGAGCCGTGGCCGGCGTCGCTCGAGCTGTTGCATGCCGCCGGTCTGCAGACCGTCGCGCTGACGCCGGCGCCGGACGCGGAGCCGCTCGCCAGCGCGGGCCTGACCGGCGAGCGGGTCGCGCTGCTACTGGGAGCGGAGGGCCCCGGCCTCACCGACGACGCCCTGGCCGCGGCGCAGCGACGCGTCCGGATCCCGATGGCACCGGGCGTCGACTCACTGAACGTCGCCACCGCGGCGGCGGTGGCGTTCCACGCCGCCGGAGCCCTGTGAGGCGCAACGATCGACAGCCTGACGTCGGCGTACAGCGACCTTCGATCGTGTATCGCTGCCCACCAGCGACAGGTGGCAGTTCCCGACGGCCGTAGACCATCCATCCCTCGGTGCACGCGTGACGGGTCAATTTCCGAGACCGCACACGCAGCTCAGTGGGGCGTCGGCAAGCACGGTCCCGGTGTCGGCCTACCCGGCCCACCCCGATCTACCGCCCTGGCGCCTCCCCGCGGCCAACGTCCCAACACCGTTCCTGAGACGGATCACTACTGTCGCCAGGAAGTACGCCCGGGACGCACGACATGATGAGCGGCTCGGGTTCGACGCCGGACACCGGGGGGGCGTGTGGAGCTCGAGGAACGGCAGCCCGGTGACCCCCCGCTGCCTCCGGAACTGCAGGTCGCCCTGCGCGAGTGGCGGGCGTTCGCGCGGGCAGTGGCGCGCTCCGGAAGCCCCGCCGAGCACGAGCTGCTGCGCCGCCGGGGCCATCAGCTCGC
>JAYSXW010000551.1:0-7643 GCA_043716935.1 Pseudonocardia sp. | reverse complement strand
GATGTCACACCGGTGATGCCACGTCGCACGCTCCCGCATTCGCAGGGTACGGTGGGCACCAGGACATCGATGAGACGAATGGGGCCGCCGACACATTCGGCCGCCCCATCCCTGTTGTAAGGGGGACCAGCCATGGGGCGCGGACGAGCCAAGGCCAAGCAGACGAAGGTGGCCCGCGAGCTCAAGTACAGCTCCCCCACCATGGATCTCGACGCTCTGCAGCGCGAGATCGGTGGAGGTGGGACTGCCCTGCATGACAGGGAATCCTCCCGGAACTCGGAGGCTCCGGAGGACGACGACTGCGTCGACCCGTACGCCCCGGACGACGAGGGCGGCCTTCGCCGGTGACGGCCGGTCCGGTCAGATCGTCAGGGTGAGTTCGAAGGAGTACCGGCTCGCACGGTAGATGTGCGAGCCGTACTCCACCGCCCGCCCGCTCTCGTCCCACGCCGTACGGGTCATGGTGAGCAGGGGGGCTCCTCGGGTCTCGCCGAGCAACCTGGCCTCCGCCGTCGTCGCGGCGCGGGCTCCGACGGTCTGCTCAGCCATCCGCGGTACGAAACCCGCGGAACGAAGCAGCTGGTAGAGCCCACGCCGTTCGAGATCCTCGCGGCCAGGTAGGAGAACGTCCACGGGCACCGCGTTGTGCATGATCGCGAGGGGCTCACCGCCGGCGTGGCGCAGCCGCTCGAACCATGCCACCTTCGCGCCCTCCGGTATGCCCAGCGCCTCCGCGACGTGGTCGGGCGCCTGCCGCACGTCCAGCTCGCGCACCTCCGTGCGCGGCTGCTGGCCGTTCTTCACCAGATCGTCGTAGAGGCTCGTGAGCTCGACGGGTCGGCGTACCTTGGGGTGCACGACCTGGGTTCCCACTCCGCGCTTGCGTACCAGCATCCCGCGCTCCACCAGGTACTGGATGGCCCGCCGCGTGGTCGGCCGGGACACCCCGAGCCGCTCGGCCAGCTCTACCTCGTTCTCCAGCCTGCTCCCGACGGGTAGGGCGCCGTCCTCGATGAGCTGCTGCAACCGCGTGGCGACCTGGAAGTAGAGCGGCACCGGACTGGTCCGGTCCAACGCGACGTGGGGCAGAGGGCCCGTCATCCGTCTTCCACCGGTGATGCGTTCCGCCACGGCGAACTCCCGGACTCAACCTGTCCTTTGTCAGGACAAAGTATTGACGTGTAAGTACGTCAAGAGTAACCCTTGGCCCGTGGTCGGCGTCACATCGGCGGACCCGGAAGAAGGGACAGCGATGGGGCTGGACAAGCCGCCCGAGGTTCTCACCATGGGGCGCATCGGGGTCGACCTCTACCCGCTGCAGACCGGTGTGTCGCTGCGGGCGGTCGAGACGTTCGGCAAGTTCCTCGGCGGCAGCCCGTCCAACGTGGCGGTGGCCGCAGCCCGTCACGGGCGGCGCAGTGCCGTGGTGACCCGCACCGGGCAGGACCCCTTCGGCGAGTTCCTGCACGACGCCCTGCGCGGCTTCGGCGTGGACGACCGGTTCGTCACCGCGGTTCCCGACCTGCCGACGCCCGTCACGTTCTGCGAGATCTTCCCGCCGGACGACTTCCCACTCTACTTCTACCGCTTCCCCAAGGCCCCCGACCTCGAGATCCACGCCCATGAACTCGATCTCGACGCCGTGCGGGGCGCTGACGTCCTCTGGGTGACGGTCACCGGCCTGTCCCAGGAGCCGAGCCGCGAGGCCACCCTCACCGCACTGCGCGCCCGGGGCGGGCGCGGCATCACCGTGCTCGACCTCGACTACCGCGCCGTGTTCTGGCCGTCGCGCGAGGAGGCGCGCCTGCGGGTGCAGGAGGCCCTGCCGTACGTGACGGTGGCCGTCGGCAACCTCGACGAGTGCGACACCGCAGTGGGCACCCGCGAGCCGCGGCCGGCGGCCAAGGCGCTGCACGACATCGGCGTCGAGCTGGCCGTCATCAAGCAGGGACCCGCCGGGGTGCTCGCGTCGGACGGGGGCACCGAGGTGGAGGTGCCGCCCGTACCGGTGCAGATCGTCAACGGCCTGGGCGCGGGTGACGCGTTCGGCGGCGCGCTCTGCCATGCGCTGCTGTCCGGGTGGGAGCTGGAGCGCGCGATGCGCTTCTGCAACGCCGCCGGGGCCATCGTCGCGGGCAGGCTCGCCTGCGCCGACGCGATGCCCACGACCGCCGAGGTCCAGGCCACGCTGCAGGAGGCCGCCGGTGCGTGAGGACCAGCTCCGCGACCTCATCCGCATTCGCGCACTGCGGCCGGGTGCCATCGCCGAGGCCGCCGGAATTCGGAGGCGTCCCGCGTCGCTGCTCGCCGAGCACGGCAAGCTGATGATGATCGCGGCCGACCACCCGGCCCGCGGTGCACTCGGAGCGGGTGACCGTCCGTACGCGATGGGCGACCGGCGCGACCTGCTCGACCGGCTCGTACTCGCGCTGTCGCGTCCCGGTGTGAACGGCGTGCTCGGCACCCCGGACGTGCTGGAGGACCTGCTGCTGCTCGGCGCGCTGGACGGCAAGGTCGTGGTCGGCTCCATGAACCGGGGAGGGCTCTCGGGCACCGCCTTCGAGATCGACGACCGGTTCACGGCCTACGACGCGTCGAGCATCGCGGCGTCGGGGTTCGAGGGCGGCAAGATGCTGACCCGGATCGACCCCGACGACCCGGCGACGGTCGCCACCCTGCAGGCGTGCGCGCAGGCCATCGGTGATCTGGCCGGCCACGGCCTGATGGCGATGGTGGAGCCGTTCATCTCCCACCGCGTCGACGGGCGCGTGCGCAACGAGCTCACCGCGGACGCGATGACCCGCGCGATGACGGTGGCGGCCGGGCTCGGCCGCACGTCGGCCCACACCTGGCTCAAGGTGCCGATCGTCGAGGACATGGAACGCGCGATGGCGGCCACCACGCTGCCCGCGCTGATCCTCGGCGGGGAGGTCTCCGCCGACCCCGACGGCGCGTTCGCGACCTGGAGCAAGGCCCTCGCCCTGCCTGCCGTGCAGGGCCTCGTGATCGGCCGCTCGCTGCTCTACCCGGCCGACGACGACGTGGCCGGTGCCGTCGACGCGGCGGTTGGCCTGCTGTGAGGGACGCTGTGAGGGACTACGTGATCCGCGCGGGGAGCACGGCCGAGCGGCCGTTCTCCCTGGTCGTGACGCCGAAGTCGGCGGGCTGGGAGCACAGCTCGCTGCGGGTGCTCGAGCTGGCGCCGGGCGGGAACGCCACGTTCGCCACCGGCGAGGACGAGATGATCGTGCTCCCCTTGGCGGGCGGCGCCACCGTGGACTGCGACGGCGAGCGCTTCGCCGTGGCCGGCCGGGCCGGCGTGTTCACCCGCGTCACCGACTTCGCCTATGTCCCCCGCGACTCCGAGATCACCGTCTCGTCCGCGGGGGGCGGCCGTTTCGCCCTGCCCGCCGCCCGCGCGACCCGACGCCTCGCTGCCCGCTACGGGCCCGCCGAGGGCGTCGGGGTGGAGCTGCGGGGGGCCGGGCAGGCGAGCCGACAGGTGAACAACTTCTGCACGCCGCAGACGTTCGAGGCCGAGAAGCTGATCGCTGTCGAGGTGCTGACGCCCGCCGCGAACTGGTCGTCCTACCCGCCGCACAAACACGACGAGGAGCGCGACGGAGAGGCGCGACTGGAGGAGATCTACTACTTCGAGGTCGGCTCGCCCGGCGGCGGCGCCAACCCCGGTCGTGGGAGCGCGAACCCGCGGGGAGTGGGGTACCAGCGCGTGTACGGCTCCGGGCCCGGCCGGGAGATCGACGTCTGCACCGAGGTGCGCGGCGGGGACGCCGTGCTCGTCCCGCACGGCTGGCACGGGCCGTCGATGGCGGCGCCCGGCTACGACCTCTACTACCTCAACGTCATGGCCGGACCGAGCCCGGAGCGCGCCTGGCTGATCTGCGACGACCCGGAGCACGCGTGGGTCCGCGGCACCTGGGACGGCCAGGAGATCGACCCACGGCTTCCGATGACCGGCACGGAGGAAGCGTGAGGCTCACCGTCGCCCAGGCTCTCGTCCGGTTCCTCGCCCGGCAGTACAGCGAGCGCGATGGCGTGGCGCAGCGCCTGATCCCGGGCTGCTTCGGGATCTTCGGCCACGGCAACGTGGCCGGGGTGGGGCAGGCGCTGCTGGAGGTCGCCCCCACCGGCGAGCTGCCCTACCACCTGGCCCGCAACGAGCAGGGCATGGTGCACGCCGGCGTCGGGTTCTCCCGGATGCGCAACCGGATGCAGGTCATGGCGTGCACGGCGTCGATCGGGCCCGGTTCGACGAACATGCTCACGGGCGCCGCGCTGGCCACGACGAACCGGATCCCGGTCCTGCTCCTGCCGTCCGACGTCTTCGCGACGCGGGTGGCGAGCCCGGTGCTGCAGGAGCTGGAGGGTCCCGTCGGTTACGACGTCTCCGTCAACGACGCCTTCCGGCCGCTGTCGCGGTTCTTCGACCGCGTGTGGCGGCCAGAACAGCTCCCGTCGGCGCTGCTGGGCGCGATGCGCGTGCTCACCGACCCGGCCGACACCGGCGCCGTGACGATCGCGCTCCCCCAGGACGTCCAGGCCGAGGCGCACGACTGGCCCGCCGAGCTGTTCGCCGAGCGGGTCTGGCACGTCCCGCGCTCGCAGCCCGAGCCCGCGGCGCTGGCCCGGGCCGTCGCGGTCATCCGGAGCGCGAAGGCCCCGTTGATCGTGGCCGGGGGCGGGGTGCACTACTCCGAGGCCACCGACGCGCTGCGGCGCTTCGCGGAGGCCACCGGCATGCCCGTCGCCGACACGCAGGCCGGCAAGGGCGCGCTGCTGTGGGACCACCCGCTGGCCGTCGGTGGTGTCGGGTCCACCGGCTCCCCCGTCGCCAACGCGCTGGCCCGCGACGCGGACGTCGTCATCGGCGTCGGGACGCGGTACTCCGACTTCACCACGGCGTCGCGCACGGCGTTCCAGCACCGCGACGTCCGGTTCGTCAACCTCAACGTCGCCGCCCTCGACGCGGCCAAGCACGCCGGCGAGATGCTCGTCGCCGACGCCCGCGCGGGCCTCGACGCGTTGACCGACGCGCTGGCGGGCCACCGGGTGGAGAAGACGTGGGACACGACGGCCTGGAACCGTGTCGTCGACGACGCCTTCCAGGGTCACTTCTCCGACCCTCACGACCCGGACCGCCCCGACCCGGACCGCCCCGACCGGGATCACCGGCTGCCCGCCCAGACCGAGGTGATCGGCGCGCTCAACGAGGAGATCGACGCCCGCGACGTCGTCGTCGCGGCGGCCGGGTCGATGCCCGGCGACCTGCAGATGCTCTGGCGCGCCCGTGACGCGAAGCAGTACCACGTCGAGTACGCCTACAGCTGCATGGGCTACGAGATCGCGGGCGCGCTGGGCGTCAAGATGGCCGCTCCCGACCGGGAGGTCTTCGCCCTGGTCGGTGACGGCTCCTACCTGATGATGGCGCAGGAGATCGTGACGGCGGTGTCGGAGGGGATCAAGCTCAACCTCGTCATCGTGCAGAACCACGGGTTCGCCTCGATCGGCGCGCTGTCGGAGTCACTGGGCTCGCAGCGGTTCGGAACGAGCTACCGCTATCGCGACGGGGCCAGCGGGCGGCTCGACGGCGCGCCGCTGCCGACCGACCTCGCTGCCAACGCCGCCTCGCTCGGCGCGGACGTGATCCGGGTCGCCACGATCACCGAGTTCCGCACGGCGATCGCGCGCTCCCGGGCGTCGGATGCCACGACGGCGATCCACATCGAGACCGACCCGCTCGCGCCCGTCCCATCGTCGCAGAGCTGGTGGGACGTCCCGGTCTCCGAGGTCGCGACGCTGGCGAGCACGCAGCATGCTCGCAAGTCCTACGAGGTGCACAAGGCCGCCCAGCGGCCCCTGATCGGGAGGAAACCCCAGTGAGCAGGACCATCACGCACTGGATCGGCGGCAAGCCGGCCACGGGCACGTCCACCCGGACGTCCCCGGTGTGGAACCCGGCCACCGGCGCGCAGCAGGCCGAGGTGGTGCTCGCGAGCGCCGCCGACGTCGACGCCGTCGTGCAGGCCGCGGCGTCGGCGTTCCAGACCTGGGGCCAGTCGTCGCTCTCGCAGCGCACGAAGGTGCTCTTCGCGTTCCGTGAGCTGGTCAACTCCCGGGTCGACGAGCTCGCGGAGATCGTCTCCGACGAGCACGGCAAGGTCGTCTCCGACGCACGGGGCGAGGTGCAGCGCGGCCTCGAGGTGATCGAGTACGCCTGCGGCATCCCCACGCTGCTCAAGGGCGAGTACTCCGACCAGGTCTCCACCGGCGTCGACCTCTTCTCCTTCCGACAGCCCCTCGGGGTCTGCGCCGGCATCACGCCGTTCAACTTCCCGGCCATGGTGCCGATGTGGATGCACCCGGTGGCCATCGCGTGCGGCAACACCTTCGTGCTCAAGCCCAGCGAGCGCGACCCGTCCGCGTCGATGCTGGTGGCCCAGCTGTGGGCCGAGGCGGGCCTGCCCGACGGCGTGTTCAACGTGGTGCACGGCGACAAGGAAGCGGTCGACGCGCTGCTCGACCACCCCGAGGTCGCCGCGGTCTCCTTCGTCGGCTCGACGCCGATCGCCCGCTACATCCACGAGCGCGGCACGGCCGCCGGCAAGCGGGTCCAGGCGCTGGGCGGGGCCAAGAACCACGCGATCGTCCTCCCCGACGCACCGCTCGACTACGCATCCGACCACCTCGTCGCGGCCGCGTTCGGCTCGGCGGGTGAGCGTTGCATGGCGATCTCCGCGGCCGTTGCCGTCGGGTCGGCCGCCGACGAGCTCGTCGAGGCGGTGAGCGCCAAGGCCAGGGCGACGAAGGTCGGTCCCGGCCGCGACGCCGCCAGCGAGATGGGGCCGGTCATCACCGCGGCCGCCCGCAACCGGATCGTCGGGCTGATCGGCCGCGGTGAGGCCCAGGGCGCCACCCTCGCCGTGGACGGCCGCGGGCTCACCGTCCCGGGCCACGAGGGCGGGTTCTTCGTCGGCCCGACCGTGATCGACCACGTCACCACCGACATGGACGTCTACACCGAGGAGATCTTCGGCCCGGTGCTGACGGTCGTGCGGGCCGGGTCCGTGGACGAGGCGATCACACTGATCAACGCGAACCCCTACGGCAACGGCACCGCCATCTTCACCTCCTCCGGGGAGGCGGCGAGGCGGTTCCAGCGAGGTGTGAACGTCGGGATGATCGGCATCAACGTGCCGATCCCCGTACCGGTCGCGTACTACTCGTTCGGCGGCTTCAAGGACTCCTCGTTCGGTGGCTCGAAGGCCTACGGCATGCAGGGCTTCCAGTTCTTCACCCGCGAGAAGGCGATCACCAGCCGGTGGCTCGACCCGAGCCACGGCGGAATCAACCTCGGATTCCCGCAGAACTAGGCGCGGAACATCGGGGCCGAATCCGCGGCGCGCGGCCCGATCGCCCCGAGGCGCGATCCGGTGATGCGCGCGAGCTCATCGATCGACGACGCGTCGTGCCGACGGGCGGCGTGAACGATGATCGCGGCGCAGGCTTCCGAGTCGGCGAGCGCATCGTGGTGGGCGAAGTCTTCGAAGCCTGCCGCCATCGCCGCAATCGGCAGCCGGTACGAGTCGAGCGCGTAGGTCTTGCGGGCGACCTGGAGGCTGCAG
>JAYSXW010000056.1:0-6068 GCA_043716935.1 Pseudonocardia sp. | reverse complement strand
CCTGCGCGCTCGTCGTCGGTCACCTGAAGCGGGAGGTCCCGCTGGCTTTCTGGTCGGTCAGCCAACACGTCGACGACCGGCAGGTCTACCTCAGCGTGCGCGACGACGCCTACGGCAAGGTCGCGGGCGACTCACACGCCTGGTCCGACTCGTTCTGCCGATCGATGGTCGCAGGGGCGGCCCCGCAGATCGCCCCGGACGCGATGGCGGTGCCCGCCTACGCCGCCGCCGGCGTCTCCCGGAAGTTGGCGATCGGCGCCTACGTCGGGGTGCCGATCCGGGGCGCCGGGGGGAACCTCTTCGGCACGCTCTGCGGGCTGGACCCGGGGGTGCAGAGCGACGCCCTGCACCGCCACACCTCGCTGCTGCACCTGCTCGCCACCCTGCTCGGCCAGATCCTGACGGTGGAGCAGCTGCGCGTCGATGCCGTGCACCGGCAGGCGCAGCCCGGCCTCCGCGATCTGCGGCTGCACGAACCGCTGCGTCGCGCCATCGCCTCCGGGGATCTGCACGCCGTGTACCAGCCCATCGTCGAGCTGGGTGACGGTCGCCCCGTCGCGTTCGAGGCGCTCGCCCGGTGGCGGCACGAGGGGGTGGCCGTCGACCCCGACGTGCTCGTCGGGGTCGCGGCGCGCACCGGGCTGATGTCGGCGCTCACCGACCACATGCTGGACTCGGCGGGTGCCCAGCTCGCGCGGTGGTCCGCACAGCTGGGGCACCGGGACCTGAGGGTCGGGATCAACGTCTCGCCGCACTGCATCAGCGACCCGCGTCTGCCCGGGAGGGTGGCGGCCTGCGTCGCGCGGCACCGGCTCGCCCCCGGCCAGCTCGTCATCGAGATCACCGAGGACGCGCTGCTCACCGATCTGCCTCGGGCCGCCGCCGTGACCCGCAGGCTGCAGGCCCTCGGCGTGGCCCTGTCCCTGGACGACTTCGGCATCGGCTACTCCTCGCTGCTGCACCTGCAGCAGATCCCGCTGCACTCGATCAAGATCGACCAGGGCTTCGCCCGCGACCTGGACACCAACCCCGCCACCGAGCGGTTCATGAAGGCGCTGCTCGCCCTGGGCCGGAACCTCGGGCTCGGCGTGGTCGTCGAGGGCGTCGAACGGCAGGGGCAGGCCGACGTCCTGCGCCGGCTCGGCGCCACCCACGCCCAGGGCCACCTGTTCGGCCGGCCGGCCGCGCCGGAGGACCTCCGGCGTTAGCTCTCCCCCTCTGCCGCCAGCACGGCGAGGAATCCCCGCTCGGTCGTCACCTTCGTGATCCCCGGTCCCGCCATCGGTCCCGCACCGTTCTCGAGTTCCCCCGTCAACCCGTAGTTGACGCAGATCAGCTCTTCCGGCGCGGCCCCGCGGGGTGTTTTGCTGTCGGGCAGCGCGGTCGATGGTGACGGCGCACGACGTCGGGAGCGCCCGTGACCCAGACCCTCAACCAGACCGAGACCTCCGACCGGGGCACCACCACGCCGCAGGCCCGCGTCGATGCCTGGCTGGCCGATCTCGAGGCGGCGCTCGTCGCCCGGGACGCCGGTCGAGCGGCGGCCCTGTTCGCCACCACGTGCTTCTGGCGCGACCTGGTGGCGTTCACGTGGAACCTGAAGACCGTCGAGGGCCGCGACGGGGTGGCCGACCTGCTGCGAGCCACCATGGACAGCACCGACGCCACCGGCTTCCGCACCACGGAGGAGCCGACCGAGGCCGGCGGGATCGTCGACGCCTGGATCGCGTTCGAGACGGCCGTCGGGCGGGCCCGCGGGCACCTGCGGCTCACCGACGAGGGCGCCTGGACGTTCCTCACGACGCTCGAGGAGCTGACGGGTCACGAGGAACGCCAGGGCACCGACCGTCCGATGGGCGTGCAGCACGGCGCGACCAGGGGTCGGGTGACCTGGAAGGAGGCCCGCGAGGCGGCGTCGGAGGAGATGGGGCGCACGCGGCAGCCCTACGTCGTGGTGGTCGGGGGCGGTCAGGGCGGTATCGCTCTGGGTGCGCGGCTGCAGCAGCTCGGCGTGTCGCACGTGGTGCTGGACCGGCACGCGCGCCCGGGCGACCAGTGGCGCAGCCGCTACAAGTCGCTGTGCCTGCACGACCCCGTCTGGTACGACCACCTGCCCTACCTGGACTTCCCCCGCACCTGGCCGGTGTTCGCCCCCAAGGACAAGATCGGCGACTGGCTCGAGATGTACACCCGGGTCATGGAGATCAACTACTGGGGCTCGACGACGTGCCGCGGCGCGACCTGGGACGCCGCTACAGGCGAGTGGACCGTCGTCGTCGACCGCGACGGTGAGGAGGTCACGCTCCGCCCGAAGCAGCTCGTGCTCGCCACCGGCGTGTCCGGCCGGCCCAACGTGCCGGTGATCGAGGGCCAGGACGTGTTCGCCGGCGAGCAGCACCACAGCTCACGGCACCCCGGGCCGGACGCGTACCGGGACCGGAAGGTCGTCGTCATCGGGTCGAACAACTCCGCGTTCGACATCTGCGGGGCGCTGTGGGAGGTCGGCGCGGACGTCACGATGGTGCAGCGCTCGTCGACCCACATCGTGAAGTCCGACTCGCTGATGGACCTCGGGCTCGGCGACCTCTACTCCGAGCGGGCGCTCGCCGCCGGCGTCACGACCAACAAGGCCGACACGATCTTCGCATCGCTGCCCTACCGGATCATGCACACGTTCCAGCAGCCGGTCTATGCGGCGATCCGGGAGCGGGACCAGGACTTCTACGACCGGCTGGAGGCGGCCGGGTTCCGGCACGACTGGGGCGACGACGACTCCGGGCTGTTCATGAAGTACCTGCGCCGCGGCTCGGGCTACTACATAGACGTCGGCGCGGCGGAGCTCGTCGCGAACGGTGAGGTGAAGCTGGCGCACGGCCAGGTCGTCCGGCTCACCGAGCACGCGGTGGTGCTCGAGGACGGCACCGAGCTGCCCGCGGACCTCGTCGTCTACGCCACCGGCTACGGCTCGATGAACGGCTGGGCGGCCGAGCTGATCTCGCAGGAGGTGGCCGACCGGGTCGGCAAGGTGTGGGGCCTGGGCTCGGACACCACCAAGGACCCCGGCCCGTGGGAGGGCGAGCAGCGCAACATGTGGAAGCCCACCCGGCAGGAGGGGCTGTGGTTCCACGGCGGCAACCTGCACCAGAGCCGCTACTACTCGCTCTACCTGGCCCTGCAGCTCAAGGCACGGGCCGAGGGCATCGACACGCCGGTGTACGGCCTGCAGGAGGTCCACCACACGTCCTGACCCCGAGCCGGGGGTGAGCCGGGTGTTACTGTCCCGATCACCCCCGGCCCTGGCGCTCCCCCGACGTCCCGCGGCTGTGGCGGTTCTCCGTCGGCTTGCGTGAGAGGTGTCGGAATGACGCACGAGGAGTACGACTTCGTCATCGTGGGCGGTGGTTCGGCCGGCTGCGTCCTGGCCAACCGGCTGAGCGCGGACCCGCGGACGCGGGTGCTGCTGCTGGAGGCGGGCGGGCCCGACCTGGCGTGGGACCCGTTCGTGCGCGTGCCGCTCGCGATGGGTCAGGTGCTGGGCCGCAAGCGCTACGACTGGGCGTACGACTCCGAGCCCGAGCCGGGGCTGCAGCTGCGTCGCCTGTCCCACCCGCGCGGCCGGCTGCTCGGCGGGTCCAGCAGCGTCAACGGCATGATCTACCAGCGCGGACACCCCGGTGACTTCGACGCGTGGGCCGCCGCCACCGGCACCGACGCCTGGGACCACGCCCACGTCGCGCCCTACTTCATGCGCCTGGAGAACTGTCTCGGCGAGCCCGAGGGCACCGGCCGCGGTCGCGGCGGACCGCAGACGTTGCAGCGCGGCCCCGCCGAGGGACCCCTGTTCGACGCGTTCTTCGGTGCGGCCCGCCAGGCCGGGTACGCGGTGCTGCCCGACATCAACGACGACGTCCAGGACGGCTTCGCCCCGATGGACCAGACACGGCGGCGCGGGCTGCGCGAGTCGGCGTCGCGGGCGTACCTGCACCCGGTCCGCGACCGGGAGAACCTCGAGGTCCGCTGCCACGCCCCCGCCACCCGGGTCGTCCTGGACGGCCTGCGCGCGGTCGGCGTGGCGTACCGGACGAAGTCGGGCGGGGAGCAGATCGTGCGTGGCCGGGAGGTCATCCTCTGCGGCGGCGCCATCGGGTCACCCCAGCTGCTGCAGCTCTCCGGCATCGGCGACCGGGACGCGCTGGAGGGCGTCGGCGTGCAGGTGGCCCACCACCTGCCCGGGGTCGGCGCCGACCTGCAGGACCACCTCGCCGTCTACTTCCAGCACATGTGCCCGAGCCCGGTCTCGATGGCCGGGCTGCGGCGCAAGCGCAACTGGCCGGGGATGCTCGCCGAGGCCGTCCTGTTCGGGCACGGGCCCGCGACGCTCAACCCGACGCAGGCGGCCGGTTTCGTCCGCAGCCGCCCGTCCGAGCCCCGCCCGGACCTCATGATCGGCATGAGCCCGCTCGCCACGCACAGCGCGGAACGCGCGGTCCCGCTCGACGAGCACGGCTACACCGTCTTCGTCGGCGTGATGCGCTCGGAGGCCCGGGGCCGGGTGACGATCACCTCGCCGGACCCGGCCGCCGACCCGTCGATCCTCATCAACTTCCTGACCGCTCCCGACGACCGGCGCCGCTGGCTCGACGCCGTGCGCCTGACCCGCGATCTCCTCGCCCAGCCGGCCTTCGCCGAGTTCGACGGCGGCGAGACGCTCCCCGGGGCGGTCGTGAGCAGCGACGACGAGATCATGGACTGGGTCACCCGGACGGCCCGGGTCGGACTGCACGTGGCGTGCAGTGCCCGGATGGGCACCGACGACCGCGCGGTCACCGACCCCGGCTCCCTGCGCGTGCACGGGGTCGAGGGCCTGCGCGTGGTCGACGCGGCCGTCATGCCGGAGATCACCAACGCCAACACCTACGCCCCGGTGATGATGATCGCGGAGAAGGCGGCGGACATGATCCTGGGCAATACTCCACTGCCCCCGCGGGTGGCCCGGTCGGCCCCGGTGCCGTCCCAGGCCTCGGAACCGGCCGTCGTGGTGTCGGCTCCGGCCGGCCTCGGCTGATCGTTTGCGGCTCCGCCGCCGGTGGGTGGCGTCGTGCCGTCCATACCTGTGCGCCGACCCTCGCGACGCCCATCATCGTCCAGAACTTGATGTGGCGTGGGTCACGGTCGCAGGCGAGCCGATGAGATCCGGCGTCATCTCCACGCCGAGCTGGACCGCCGAGTTCGGGTTCACCCCCGAGATGGGTGAGGCCATCGGCGCCCTCACCGGCCCGAGTTCGCCCGCGATCCTGCTCGGTCGCATCACCTACGAGATGTTCGCCCCGGCCTGGTCGAACCGCACTGCCGCGGACGACCCGAGCGCCCCCTACTTCAACGAGACCCCCAAGTACGTCGTCTCGTCCACGCTGGAACGCGCCGACTGGAACAACTCGACCGTTCTCGGAAAGTACGACGCCGACACCGTCCGCACGTTCAAGGACGGCATCGACAGCGGTACCTACGTCAGCGGCAGCGCCACCCTGGTAGGCGCGATGCTGGCTGACGGGCTCGTCGACGAGCTGCACCTGTTCGTCTACCCGATCGCGCTCGGTACGGGTCTGCGCCTGTTCCCCGAAGGCGCGCCCCGGACGTCCTTGGCCCTGGCCGGGAGCGAGGCGTTCGACAACGGCGTGCTGCACCTGACCTACACGCCGACAGGCGGCTGAGGTCCTCGCGGGCCGGCATGGTGACCGGCGCCAGCCCGAGCCGTACCCTTCGGCCATGACGACGCCCGGGGGGATGGCCCGCAAGGTCCAGCAGCTCGACAACGACGTGCAGGCCATCTACGAAATGCTCGCGACGATCCAGGCCACCCAGACCCGCCAGCACAACCGGCTCAACGAGATCGCCGGGATGCAGGCGGAGCACACGGGCACCCTGGCCGGGCACACGGGCACCCTGGCCGAGCACACGGCGACGCTCTGCGAGCACGGGACGAAGCTCGACCGGATCATCGCGCTGCTGGAGCGCCGCTGACGGTGCAGGTACTGCGCCACGGCTCACCCCGACGTCCCGGCGTTGCG
>JAYSXW010000550.1:0-7649 GCA_043716935.1 Pseudonocardia sp. | reverse complement strand
CTGGCGGACGAGTTCAGCGGCATCTACCCCCGCGCCTCCCCGGGCGGCTGGCAACTCGTCGGCCGTACGACCGCCACCCTCTGGGACGCCCGCCGCACCCCGCCGGCCCTCCTGAATCCGGGAGCCCACGTCCGCTTCACCCGCACCTGCGAGCCGGAACGCGGTCCGGGTGCCGCCGGCATCGGCACGACGGCTGCGACGCCCGGCACCGTGGTCCTCACGCCCGATGGCGAATCGGCCGGCCACCGCACCCCGGCTCCTCCGCGCGGTGCCGAGCCGGACCCGAACGACGTCGCGGCTCCGAGGTGCGCTCCGGCCGGCGCCCGCGGCCGCCGGACGGTGGTCGTCGCGGGGGTCGGCGGGTTCGCGTCCGTACAGGATCTGGGGCGGCCGGGGTTCGGTGCGTCCGGGGTCGGACGGTCCGGGGCCGCTGACCGGGCCTCCCTGCAGCTGGGGAACCGGCTGGTCGGGAACCCCGAGACGGCGGCGGGCGTCGAGGTGACGTTCGGCGGACTGGTCGTGCGGGCCGGGAAGGAGCTGCCGGCGCCGCTGCTCGTCGCCCTGACCGGCGCGGGGGGCCCGGCCGACCTCGACGGGAGCCCCGTCGGCACCCACTCCCTGATCACCCTGCGGGCCGGCGCCACCCTGCGGCTCGGGACGCCCACCACCGGCCTGCGGACCTACCTTGCCGTGCGGGGCGGGATCGAGGTGGACGCCGTACTCGGCTCCCGCAGCACCGATGTGCTGTCGGGCGTCGGACCGGCTCCGCTCGCGGCGGGCGACGTGCTGCCGGTCGGGCCCGATCCCGGGGTGTTGCCGCTGGTGGACGTCGCTCCGGCGGCTCTGCCCCCGTCCGACACCGTCGCGCTGCGGATCCTGCTCGGCCCCCACGCTGATCGGCTGGCCGATCCAGCGGAGCTCCTTCGCACGCTGTGGACATCGTCGAGCCGCAGCGACCGCGTGGGCATGCGCCTGGACGGCCCGCCGCTGCGGCGCGCCGGAAAGGGGGAACTGCCCAGCGAGGGCATGGTGCGGGGTGCGGTACAGGTGCCGCCGGGTGGGCAGCCGGTGCTGTTCC
The DNA here is from genome assembly GCA_043716935.1 of Pseudonocardia sp. GTDB lineage: Bacteria > Actinomycetota > Actinomycetes > Mycobacteriales > Pseudonocardiaceae > Pseudonocardia. Next base: position 6,571 of record JAYSXW010000550.1, on the reverse strand, counting down.
TCGCCGACCACCCCGTCACCGGCGGCTACCCCGTCGTGGCAGTGGTGCTCGACGCCGACGTCGACCGAGCCGCGCAGGTGCGTCCCGGTCAGCGGGTGCGGTTCATGTCAGCGGGCCGGCCGGCGTCGTGACAGCACCACGCCGACCAGGCAGATCACCCCTCCCACCAGCGCCAGGACCGGTGGCACTTCGCGCAGCAGCACCGCGGAGAGGCCGATGGTGATCGGTGGCACGAGGTATGTGCTCACCCCGAGCCGGCCGGCGTCCATCCGGGCCAGGGCGTAGGCCCACGTACTGAAGGCGATCGCGGTGGGCACCAGGCCGAGGTACACCAGGCCGGCGGTGGCGCCGGGCGGCGCAGCTGCCGCGTCGGCGACCAGCCCGGGCGCGAACGGCAGGCACACGACCGCCCCGATCGTGCAGGCCAGCCATGTGACCTGCAGCCCCGGCAGGCGTCGCAGAACGGGCTTCTGGGCCAGGACACCGACGGCGTAGGTGACGGCGGCAACCAGGCAGAGCGCGACGCCCAGCACGTCGGCACTCTCGATCGACGCGGTGGACGCACCCACGAGCACCGCCCCGCCGAACGCCACCAGCGCCCCGATCAGCAGCCAGCGCGGGAAGCCCTCGCGGAGCAGCAGCCCGGCGAACAGGGCGATGAGGATCGGGCCGACGTTGACGAGCATCGCGGTGGTGCCGGCGTCGACCCGCTGCTCGGCGGCGTTGAGCGCCACGTTGTAGACGCCGAACCACGCGACGCCGCAGAGCAGGATCAGCGCCCACTCCCGGCCCGTGGGTGCCACCCACCGCCGGCCGAACAGCAGCCCGATCCCCAACGCCACCGACCCGCTCAGCAGCCGACCCAGCGCCAGCGGCCCCGGATCGTAGGACTGCCCCACAGCCCGCACCGCCACGAACGCCGACGCCCAGGCCAGCACCGTGACGGCGACGGCGAGCACCGCGTCCCATCGGCGGTGAAATGTGGGGACGGCACGCGCCGGGGCGGAGGAGGTCACATCGCCGACGCTAACGACCCGGCCACCAGCGTCGCGATCCAGAACAGTGCGACGGCGGTCGAGTCGAGTCGTGCGCGGGTGGGCGGACGGTCGTCAACTGGCGATCATCGCGCGCAGGCCGGCGAGCCGCTGCGCCGCCTCCACCAGGACCTCGTCGCGCTTGCAGAACGCGAAGCGGACCAGCGTCGCACCCAGATCCGGGTCGGCGCAGAACACCGAGACCGGCACGGCCGCCACGCCGACCAGCTCCGGGAGCCGCCAGCACAGGTCCGCACCGTCGGTGAAGCCGAGCGGGGTGACGTCGGTGATCACGAAGTAGGTGCCCGAGGGCCGGAACACCTCGAACCCGGCGGCACGCAGACCGTCGGACAGGAGGTCGCGCTTGCGGGCCAGACCGGATGCGAGGTCGGAGTAGAAGGAGTCGGGCAGCGCCAGCGCGGCGGCGATGGCCGGCTGGAACGGCGCCCCGCTGACGTAGGTGAGGTACTGCTTGGCCGCCCGCACGGCCGCCACCAGCGCGGGCGGCCCGTGCACCCAGCCGACCTTCCATCCCGTCACCGAGAACGTCTTGCCGGCCGAGGAGACCGTCAACGTCCGCTCGGCCATGCCCGGCAGGCTCGCCATCGGCACGTGGGTGGCGTCGTCGAAGATCATGTGTTCGTAGACCTCGTCGGACACGACGACGGCCCCGTACTCCGCGGCCAGCTCCCCGATCCGGGTCAGCTGGTCGCGCGTGAACACCGCGCCCGTCGGGTTGTGCGGGGTGTTGACCAGCACCACCTTCGTGCGGGGGGAGAACGCGGCGCGCAGCTCCTCGGGATCGAAACCGAAGGCGGGGGGCCGCGCGGCCTGCTCGTCAGGGACGAGCAGTGGACGCAGTGCCACCGTGCGCAGCGTCGCCGAGGCCAGCGCCACGGTTGCCGAGTAGGAGTCGTAGTACGGCTCGAACGTCACCACCTCGTCGCCCGGATCACACAGCGCGAGCACGGCGGCGGCGACGGCCTCGGTGGCGCCGGTCGTGATGAGCACGGCGTCCGGGTCGACGTCCAGGCCATGGAAGCGGCGCTGGTGCTCCGCCACGGCCGCCCGCAGCTCCGGGACGCCGGGCCCAGGTGGGTACTGGTTGATCCCCCCGGTGATGTTGGCGGCCGCGTCGGCGAGCAGGGAGGGCGGGCCGTCGGTGTCGGGGAAGCCCTGCCCGAGGTTGATCGCCCCGGTGCGCAGCGCCAGCGCCGACATCTCGGCGAAGATCGTGGACGTGAACGGCCGCATCCGCTCCACCAACATGGCGCCTACGCTATCCCGCTCGCTCACGCCGTCCACAGCGCTGATCGGCAGGCTGAGGAGCCGGTCCCCGGGGTCGAACTGGTCGATCCGCGGAGTCGACGTGGGTCGATCCGCGGTCCCGGCGTGGCCGATCCGCACCATCGGCCGGCTCTTGACCTCCCCCGGCCCCGGCGAGCACGCTCGACCGATGGCTGCCCCCGCCCCGCCGTACTACCTCTCGGGCCACATGGCCCCCGTTCCGGACGAGATCGACGCCGCGAACCTGCATGTCACGGGGGCGTTGCCGCCGGAGCTGTCGGGCCGGTTCCTGCGCAACGGGCCCAACCCGCTGCCCGGCGAGGACCCCGGCCACTGGTTCATGGGGCACGGCATGTTGCACGGCGTCCGCATCAGCGGTGGGCGGGCGGAGTGGTATCGCAACCGGTGGATCCGGACCGACCAGCTCGCCGGCGGGCAGATGGTACAGCTCGACGGCACGTTCGACCGTCGGGTCGGCAGCGCGAACACCCACGTCACGGCCCACAACGGCCGGATCCTCGCGATGGTGGAGAGCTCGTTCCCCTACGAGGTGACGCCCGAGCTGGACACGGTCGGCCCGTGCGACTTCGGCGGCAGACTCACCACCGGCATGACCGCGCACCCCAAGCAGGACCCGGTGACCGGCGAGCTGCACTTCTTCGGCTACGGCTTCCTGCCGCCCTACCTCACCTACCACCGGCTCTCCGCCGAAGGCGAGCTCGTCGTGAGCGCCGAGATCGACGTGCCGGGCGCCACGATGAATCACGACTTCGCGATCACCGACCGGCATGCCGTGTTCCTCGACCTGCCGATGACGTTCCAGTTCGAGCTGCTGGTCACCGGCATGCCGTTCGGCTTCGACGAACGGTACGGGGCCCGGATCGGCGTCATGGCCTTCGACCGGCCCGGCGAGGTGACCTGGTTCGACATCGACCCCTGCTACGTCTTCCACAACGGCAACGCCCACACCGACGCGGCCGGTCGAATCGTGCTGGAGTCGCCGCGGTTCGCCCCGGCCGACGCCGTGTCGATGTGGGGCGGGGTGACGGGTCCGAGCCCGCTGGCGCCCCAGCTGGCCGAGGCGGCCGCGGGCGGCGAGCCGCGCCTGCACCGCTGGACCCTCGACCCCGCCACCGGTTCCGTCAGCGAGGAGCAGCTCGACGACCGGGGCGTCGAGTTCCCCACGCTCGACGACGCCCGGGTCGGCCGGCGCGCCCGCTACCTCTACACGCGTGCGGACTCCGCCCGGGACGTGGCGATCGTCAAGTACGACATCGTCGACGGGACCTCCACCGAGCACCCCTTGGGCGCCGACGTGGTGCCGGGCGAGGCGGTGTTCGTGCCGTCGGGCGAGCCGGGCCGGGCCGAGGACGACGGCTGGCTGATGGCGCTGACCACCACCCGCGGCGGCGGGCCGTCGCAGCTGCTGGTGCTCGACGCCACCGACGTCGCCGCCGCCCCGGTTGCGGTGGTGCACATGCCCCGGCCGGTGCCGATGGGCTTCCACGGCAACTGGATCGACGACGCCCAGCTGCCCTGACCTCGCCCGGTTGCCCCGATCCTGCCGGGCGGCCATCCTCCGTCCCCATGACCGATGTGCATCACCTCACCGCGGAGCTCACCAGGGCCGGCATCGCGGGGGTGACGATCAGCTGGGCCGACAACAACGGCATCCCGCGCTCCCGGACGGTCCCGGTGGCGGCGCTGACCCGCGTGGCGGAGGTCGGCGTCGGCATCACGTCGCTGTTCGCCGTGTTCGACAGCCAGGACGCGATCACGTTCACGCACGAGGGACTCTCGACGCCCTCGGGTGACGTCCGGCTCGTCCCCGTGCTGGACGGCCTCGTGCCGCTGACGGGACGGTCGGTGGCGTGGGTACCGGGCCGACAGGTCACGGCCGACGGCGGTCCGTGGCCCTACGACCAGCGCGGTGTCCTGGAACGGCAGGTCGAGGCGATGGCGTCGCAGGGTCTGACCGCGTTGATCGGCTACGAGCTGGAATTCGCCGTCTTCCTCGCCGACGGCGAGACCCCCGCCCACACCGGCCCCGCCTACGGCCCGCACGCGCTACTGGCGATCGACGCGTTCGTCGCCGACGTGCTGCACGATTTCGCCGCCCACGGCCTGCTCATCGGCCAGCTGCACGCCGAGTACGGCCCGGCCCAGGTGGAGCTCTCGCTGGCCGCCACCGATCCCGTCTCGGCGGCGGACGACCAGCTGCTGGCGCGCGAGACGCTCCGCGGGGCGGCCGCACGGCACGGGCTGCGCCTGAGCTTCGCGCCCCTGCCGTCTCGGGCGTCGGCCGGCAACGGGTGGCACGTCCACTCGTCGGTGTGGCGGGACGGTATGAACCTCCTGACCGGTGAGCCCGGTCCCGAGGGTGCCGCCTACATCGCGGGCCTGCTTCGTGACCTGCCGGCGCTCGCCGCCGTGACCGCCCCCAGCCAGGGCTCGTTGGCGCGCCTGCGGCCGGGGTACTTCGCGGGTGCCTACGCGTTCTGGGGGGTGCAGAACCGGGAGGCGCCGCTGCGGTTCGTCCCCGGTTCGGCGCTGCTGGGAGACGGGGCGGCCAATGTCGAGCTCAAGACGTCCGACGCCTCGGCCAACCCGTATCTGGCGCTGGCCGCACTGCTGGCCGCCGGCACCGCCGGGATCACCGACAGGCTGACGCTCGCCGAACACGAGCCGTCCGATCCCGGCACCTGGACGGCCGCCGAACGCTCCGAGCGCGACATCGTGGAACTGCCCGGGACGCAGGCCGAGCAGGAGGCCGCACTGCTCGCCTGTCCGCGGATCACCGACGTCCTCGGCCCGGAGGTCGTGGGCGCATTCCTGGCCGTCCGCCGCTCGGACGCGGCCGTGGGCAACGACGACGACGCGCTCGCGGCGCTGCGGTGGAGCTACTGAGCGCCCGATGAGCGTGTGTGGGCCCTGTCACACCGCCCGCCACGGCGGGAACACGGGCGGCGGGCCGGCTCCTTGACCGATCAGTGACCTCCCCCTCCCCCGTCCGCGTACCGCCGTCCAACGGGGGACTGCGACTCATCCTCATCCTCGGCTCACTGATCGCCCTCGGGCCGCTGACGATCGACATGTACCTTCCGTCGCTGCCGGCCATCACGACCGAGTTCATGACGAGCTCCGCGACGGTCCAGCTCACGCTGACCGGCACGCTGCTCGGGCTCGCGCTGGGGCAGCTGCTGATCGGGCCGCTGTCCGACGCCGTGGGCCGGCGCCGGCCGCTGCTGGCCGGGACGGCGGTGCACGTCGTGGCGTCGCTGGTGTGTCTCGTCGCCCCGAACATCGTCGTGCTCGGCGGCGCGCGGGTGCTGCAGGGCGTCGGCGCCGCCGCGGGCGCGGTGATCGCACTCGCGGTCGTGCGTGACCTCTTCACCGGGCGCGCCGCGGCCGTCCTGCTGTCCCGGCTGATCCTCGTGATGGGGGTGGCACCGGTGATCGCGCCCACCCTGGGCGGCTGGATCCTGACGTTCACCTCGTGGCGTGGCGTGTTCGCGGTGCTGGCGGTGTTCGCGCTGGTGCTGCTGCCGGTCACGGCGTACGGGCTGCGTGAGACCCTGCCCGTCGAGCACCGGCAGACCGCCGGGGTACTCGGCACTCTCAAGAACTACGGCGGGCTGCTGCGCGACCGCACCTTCGTCGGCCTGGTGCTCGTCGCGGGGCTGGCGATGTCGGCGCTGCTCGGCTACATCGCCGGGTCGTCGTTCGTGTTCCAGCAGCAGTTCGGGCTCAACCAGCAGCAGTTCGGCCTCCTGTTCGGCAGTGGCGCGATCTTCCTGATCGCCGCCACCCAACTCAACCCCGTGCTGCTGCGCCGCTACGAGCCCCGCCAGCTGCTGTTCGCGGCGATCATCGCCGGCGTGGTGTCGGCTCTCGTGCTGCTCGGTCTTGCCCTGGCCGGCACCGGGGGCCTGCTCGGCGTGCTGATCCCGCTGTGGGCGGTGCTGTTCTCCGTCGGCTTCGCGCTGCCCAACGCACCGGCCGTGGCGCTGGCCCGGCACGGGGAGTCGGCCGGCACCGCCGCCGCCCTGCTCGGGGCCGTCCAGTTCGGGATCGGCGCCGCGATCTCGCCGGTGGTCGGGCTGCTGGGCAACAACAGCGTCGCGATGGCCACCGTGATAGCGAGCGGGCTGGTGCTCGCGATCCTCGTCCTCGTGGTCGTCGTGCGGCCGTGGGAGCTGGCGGACATCGATCCGAAGCAGGTGCGGGAGCCGGTCACCGTGCACTGACCC
>JAYSXW010000549.1:0-2593 GCA_043716935.1 Pseudonocardia sp. | reverse complement strand
TGGCCGCCTGCAGCAGGGCTGCCGCCATCAGCTCGCCCCGGTGGTGGTGGCCGGGCGGTCCATCCCGTCGAGCTCCGCGAGGAAGGAGTCGACGGTGGCCGAGCGGCGCGCAGGATCGGCGAGCGAATCGCCGACGATGCGCTCGGCCAGCTGTACCGACAGGCCACCGATCTCGCCGCGGAGCTGGCGCACGGCCTGCTCACGCGCCGCGGCGATCTGCTCCTCGCCGCGCTGCCGGATCCGCGCGGCCTCCTCCTCACCCTGGGCCCGCAGCTCGGCTTTGATCTGCTGGCCCTCGGCGCGGGCGTCGTCGCGGATGCGGGCGGCCTCGGCCCGGAGCCCGGCGAGCTGCCTGTCGTAGTCGGACTTGACGCTGTTCGCCTGCTCCTGGGCCTCCTCGGCCCGCTTGAGCCCACCCTCGATCTTGTCCACGCGATCGGCGTAGGTCTTCTCGAAGACCGGGAAGGCGAACTTGCTGAGCACGTAGTACAGCAGACCGAAAGCGATCAGGCCGACGACGATCTCGACGGGGTGCGGAAGGAGGGGGCTCGGCCCCTCGGCCGCGAGAACGATGTAGCTCATGGGTGACTCCTCCGCCTACCCGGCGCTCGGCGTGCGACTACAGGACGAACGCGAGGACCAGGCCCAGGATGGCGAGAGCCTCGGAGAGGGCGAACCCGATGAACGCGATGCCCTGCAGCTGGCCGCGGGCCTCCGGCTGACGGGCGACACCGTTGATGAAGGCGGCGAAGACGATGCCGACGCCGATTCCGGGTCCGATGGCGGACAGGCCGTAGCCGATGAGGTTGAGGCCGGAGACCTTGATGGCGGATTCGGCGGCTTGAGCGAGCAGCATTGCGGGTTCCTTTCGTCGGTTCCGCGGTTCGCCCGAGGACCCGTGAGCAGTGGGAGCGGGACGGCTAGTGGTCGTCGGCGAGGGAGGAGCCGATGTACGAGGCGGCCAGGATCGTGAAGATGTAGGCCTGGATGACCTGGATGAGCGCCTCGAAGAACGTGAAGACGATGCCGAGCGCGAACGAGAACGGCGAGAGGATCCCGAGCAGGACCGACTGCGACTCGAACAGCATGTACTCGCCGCCGAGGATGAACACCAGCAGCAGCAGGTGCCCGGCGAACATGTTGCCGAACAGCCGCAACGACAGCGTCACCGGCCGCAGCAGGATGTTGGAGAGGAACTCGATCGGCGTCAGGATGATCCGGACCCACCACGGCACGTCCGGCGGCCAGGTGGCGATACGGAGGTAGCCGACGAACCCGTGCTTGCGCACACCCACGATGTTGTAGGTCAGCCAGATCATCAGCGCGAACGTGTAGGGCATCCCGGGGTGGGAGAAGGTCGGGAACTGGAAGAACGGAATGATCCCGAACAGGTTGTTCACCAGGATGAAGGCGAACAGTGTGGTCAGGAACGGCGTGTACTTCAGGAAATCCGGACCGATGTTCTCCCGCGCCAGCGAGTTGCGGACGAGCCCGTGCACCGACTCGCCGAGGAACTGGCCCCTGCTCGGTACCAGGGCGGGCCGTCGCGTGGCGTAGGCGAAGAACGCGTAGACGATGATCGCGGCGATCACGAGCTGCAGAACCGGCTTCGTGAGGCCTTCCACGCCCAGGATGGGCGGAAGCTGGAAGTCCTCGACACCGGGCGCTTCGAAGCCCGGGTTGGGCCCCGGGGCCGGGGCGGTGGCCAACGTGGTCACCCATTGCTCCTTCCGGTTCCGCCGCTCGAGTGAACGACACCGACGGAATCGTGACGATCAGGACCTAACGTACCTGACGTAGATCAAGTACAACGAGGCGGCTCCGCCGAACAGCAACCCGGCCGGCAGGAAGAACCTCGCACCCAACAGTGCGTCCAACCCCCAGCCGATTGCCCCGAACAGTAGGAAACCGGACAGTAGGTAGGACAGAGCGGTCCAGGCGTCGGCGGGTGGCGGCGGGTCCTGCGTACCGCCCCTGCGCGACTGGTCCGGCTCCATCGCAAGTGACCTTATCAGGCACGTTAGCGACTCTTTACCAGGGAGGACCGACCTCCCCACGGTCCCGACCAGGGCGGGAGCGACGACCACGCCACCGACCTGGCTCCATCACATGTGGAGGTCGATTCGGACAACTCGGCCGAGCGAACGTGGGCGAGACCACCCGCCCCCGATCGACTAGAGATCGACGACAGGAATCTTCCCGCGAACGAAGCCGAGGACCTCGCCGCCGATGTAGGCGATCGTCATCGCCAGCAGGGTGAAGGCGAACACCTGGTTGTCGAAGAGCGTGGTGTCGCGGAAGACCAGCAGCAACACCAGCATGAAGGCGATCTTCGCGCCGAACGACGACATCGCGCCGATCATGACACCGACCGGGGACGACCTGGCCGTCCGCACCATGACGTACGCGCTGAGCAGGCCGAGCCCGGCGCCGACGACCACGCCCACGACGGCTCCGACGCCTCCGCTGGTGCCACGGACGACGAAGCCGGCCACGATCGCCACCACCGCGACGACGGCCGACAGGGAGATCGCGTAGCGCCGCATCGCGACGGCCAGCTTCAGCACCGTCGCGACGTGCGGCGCATCCTTCA
>JAYSXW010000548.1:0-23149 GCA_043716935.1 Pseudonocardia sp. | reverse complement strand
ACGACGCGAAGGACGCGGCGACGGACCGTCATCGGCCCGCGGACCCGACGGCAGGGACGACACGTCCCGCCCGTCGGCACGACTACGCCGCTCCTCGGTTGACACAGACACCAGGATCTCCAATCACGCCCTCTGCTGGGAACCGCCGCGGTGAAGCTGTCTCAGGTGATCTTGACAGAGAGGGGTGGGTCGAGGCGCTGAGTTTCCTGTCGACGCGGGAAGCGACGTCTTGATCACGGTCTGGTCTCCCCAACGGGTGGGTATCTGACAGCGATGAGTGCTCGATCTTCTTGGCGGCCCTAGGCATGTCGACCTTCGCGGTGAGCCGGTGCGGGGGTATCTGCTCGGCCGGGGCGGCTGTTCGGATTGCGTTGGGGCTGTTGCGCTAACGGGTGCCGGCGACCACCGTGGCGGTCGAGCGCATTCGCACGCAACCGTCGCGCATGGCCTGTTGCGCCAAGTCGAGCACGTCGGCGCGAATGGTCTCCCGCGTCACCGGGTCGGCCCGGGCCAGCCCGGCCACCACGGGCGCGGCGACGTCGGTCATGAACTCCCAGTACCGTTCGGGGGTGTCGTGGATCATGTCGCACGAGACCTCCTCCCCGGTGATGTCACGAAGGCCGGCTTGGGCGAATATCTCGTACATCAGGCCGTCGGCCGCGCAACGGAACAAGCCTGGTGCGAGCGGCGGGGGAGCTGGCATCGCCACACGGCGACTGATCGCGCCCATGGTGATCGTGGCCCACGGGTTCGCTTCCGGTTTGCCCCAAACCGCTGCGCTGACCCGTGCACCCGGGCGGGCCACCCGGGCGAGCTCGTTCGCGGCCGCGGCCATGTCGGGAAAGAACATGAAGCCAAAGCGGCACAACACCGCGTCGAAGTTCGCGTCGGCGAAGGGCAATGCACCGGCGTCGCAGACCCGGGTTTCCACATTGTGCAGTCCGCGGGTTGCCGCGTTCTCGGATGCGACCGCCAGCATGCCTGCGGCCAGATCGGTCAGGGTCACATGGCCCTGCGGGACCAGCGTCGCGGCGGTGAGCCCCGGCTCACCGGTCCCGCTGGCCACATCCAGGACATGGGAGTGGACGCGTAAGTCGGCTTGGCGGATCATCGCGACACCGACGGGGGCGATCCAGCCGCCGACCATCGCGTCCCAGCGGCTCCAGCCCGCCGCAAACCGGTCCCACGTGTCGCGTTGCGCGTCCCGAATCTGGTCGAGGCTCGATGTCATGCTGATCTCCGTCGGTATCGCGGCCGGGACGTGACGTTCGACGAGAGCGAGGTCGTCACCGGGCGTGAAGAGTGCGGGCGTCGGCTGGTCCGGCGTCAGAAACCGATCGTCAGTCTGCTGACGCAGACTCGCCCCGCATGGGCCTTATCGCCGGACGCTCCGCCTGGGTGCCTGATGCTCGAGCTGGGGAACACTTGCCAGGAGGACGAACTCGCTCCTCCGATTCGGTCTTGGCTCGCCGGTGATCCTGTGACGCCGGTCTACTCCTCATGTACTGCCCTGGCAAGGCCCACCGGCGCAGGTAGCCGCCTGTATGACCGGACCTCGTTTGCGCTGCTCAACGCCCTAGCGGGGGACACTCGACTGCGAGACGATCACGGTCATCGCGGGGTTGTGCACGGCCGGATACGGGAGGAAGACGTGGCGATCGGCGGCCTTGGTCAAGCCAGCACCTGGAGGCGTTAGCACGGTCTCCTCGAGAATACCGGGAGTCGGGTTGCGGCACTCCCGAGGAGTTCAGCCCCGGCTGAAACCCGCTCCGAGCGGTCTTCGACACATCCGACACCGTGCCAACCGCGCCTCCGGAATGTCGGAGGCCACCCCTACTCTGCTGGGGAACGGACACGATCGGGCCCCCTGGGTGGAGGAGCGACGGCATGAGGGATATCGCAACCACGGACGACGTTGCGCGCACCGGCGAGGCGGGTCCACCTCCGGGGCGGCCCGCCGAGGAGCCGCGCTGGGAGCAGTACCGCACGGAGCTCACCGGGTACTGCTACCGGATGCTCGGGTCGTCGGCCGACGCCGAGGACGCCGTGCAGGACACCCTCGTGCGCGCGTGGAAGTCCTACGACACGTTCGAGGGTCGCTCGGCGGTACGCTCGTGGCTCTACCGGATCGCCACCAACGTCTGCCTGACGATGCTCGGCGGTCGCAAGCGCCGGGCCCGGCCGATGGACTTCGGGCCGGCGGGCTCCGCGTCGGGTCCGCTGCCCGAGGTTCTGCCGGAATCCACCTGGCTCGAACCGGTGCCCGATGCGCGGGTGCTTCCCCCGGTCACCGATCCGGCCGATCTCGCGGTCTCGCGCGAATCGATCCGGCTCGCCTTCGTCGCGGCGCTGCAGCACCTGCCCCCGCGCCAGCGGGCCGTGCTGATCCTGCGCGAGGTTCTGCAGTGGAAGGCCTCGGAGGTGGCGGAGCTGCTGGAGTCGACGGTCGCGTCGGTCAACAGCGCGCTGCAGCGGGCCCGGGCCACCCTGGCCGAGAACGACCTCGGCTCCGCCGCCCCCGTCGACGCGATGGACGAGGAGCACCGGGCCCTGCTCGTCCGCTACGCCGATGCGTTCGAGCGCTACGACATCGTCGCGTTGGTGGCCCTGCTGCACGACGATGCGATCCTGTCGATGCCGCCCTATCCGCTGTGGCTGCAGGGTCCCGTCGACATCGAGCAGTGGTGGGTCGGCCCCGGGATGCACTGTGAGGGGTCGAAGCTCGTGGCCCTCATGGCCAACGGTCTGCCCGCATTCGGGCAGTACCGCCCCGCCGAGGGCGGCGGGTACGCACCCTGGGCGATCCAGGTGCTCGAGATCTCCGGCGGGCTCATCACCCACTCCAACGCCTTCCTCGACGTCGAGACGCTGTTCCCGGTGTTCGGCCTGCCGATGGCCCTCGACGCGCACGGGGCGCCCGTCGAGTAGCGCACGTCGACGCTGACCGACAATCACGACGGCCTCGGGCCTGCGGTGTGCGTGACGGAAACCGGCCCGCCGTCCTCGGCTTGGACGCGCTTGAATGTGTCGGCCAGGCCGGACCGGAACTCGTGGAACGACAGCACCTCGGGTCACCGCCGCTCAGGAGTCGCTGGACGTCGCCCAGAGGTTGACCCCGGCCTCCACCGCGTGCTTGTCGATCGCGGTCAGCTCGTCGGCGGTGAAGGACAGGTTGTCGAGGGCGCCGAGGCTGTCGTCGAGCTGGGCGACGCTGCTGGCCCCGATCAGCACCGACGTCACCCGCTCGTCGCGCAGGGCCCAGGCCAGCGCCATCTGCGCCAGGGACTGTCCTCGGTCGCGAGCCATGCCGTTCAGGACGCGGACGTGGGTGAGGGCCTGCTCGGTGAGCAGGTCGGGTGAGAGCGACTTGTCCTGCGCTGCCCGCGAGTCGGCGGGGACGCCGCCGAGGTACTTGTTCGTCAGCATGCCCTGGGCCAGCGGGGAGAATGCGATACAGCCCACGCCCTCCTCCCCCAGCACGTCGAGCAGGTCGTCCTCGATCCAGCGGTTGAGCATCGAGTACGACGGCTGGTGAATCAGCAGGGGCGTGCCGAGCGACCGCAGGATCGCGACCGCCTCGCGGGTCCGCTCTCCGCTGTAGGAGGAGATGCCGGCGTAGAGCGCGCGACCCGACCGCACGGCGGTGTCAAGCGCGCCCATCGTCTCCTCGATCGGCGTGGCCGGGTCGAAGCGGTGGCTGTAGAAGATGTCGACGTACTCGACGCCCATGCGCGCCAGCGACTGGTCCAGGCTGGAGAGCAGGTACTTGCGCGACCCGCCGCCCTGCCCATACGGGCCCGGCCACATGTCGTAGCCGGCCTTGGTGGAGAGCACCAGCTCGTCACGGTAGGGGGCGAGGTCCTGCGCGAAGATCGTGCCGAAGTTCCGCTCCGCGCTGCCGTAGGGCGGGCCGTAGTTGTTCGCGAGATCGAAGTGGGTGACGCCGCGGTCGAACGCCCGGTGCAGGATCGCCCGCTGGCGCTCGATCGGCATGTCGTCGCCGAAGTTGTGCCACAGCCCCAGTGAGACGGCGGGCAGGTCGAGGCCGCTGCGGCCGGTGCGGCGGAAGACCGCCGAGTCGTAGCGGGTGGGGTCGGCGACGAAGCTCATGGCCGCATTCTCGCCCGGGAACCGGCTGCCGATCAACGGCGCCGGTCCATCAGATCGCAGAGCGAACCCCACGTACTGCCGAGCGACCTGCTCCGGGCTGAGGGGGCCGTCGGGTCGCCACCAGGTCGGTCGGTTGTCCGCGTCGTGACCTGCATCATCTCCTGGACACCGCCGTCCGAGCGCTCGCCCGCTTGGGTCACATGTTCACAGCGAGGAGACGATGATGTCCGAAGCCCCGCTGGCCGACCTCGCCCTGCACGTCGTCTACCGCGACCCCGCCTTCGACGCCGTGATGGGCGTTGCGGCCGCGGCCACCGATGACCGGATGCCCCTGCCGGTTCGACCGCACCGGCGAGTCCGTGTCTTTGCCCGCCGCGGCGGGCCTCGCGGCGCTGCGGCAGGTCGCGTGAACGGCGTCGGCCTGCGGTGACCGTCCGGACGCTGATCTGGGAGCCGTCCGGGTTAGTGTCCACAACCCTGTGATCAGGGCGAGTGGTCCCGGTCGGTGCTTGTCACGAAGGGAAGGTGAGGAACCGGCGTGGCACGGCGTCGACGAGCCAGACCCCGTTCTCGCTGACCCGGAACCCCTGTCGGGCACGGTGCATTGCCGCGGCGCCGACCGCGAGCACCACCGGCCGGCCGCGGCGGGCGCCCACGCGGGTGGCCGTCTCGCGGTCGGACGAGAGGTGGACGTGTTGGCGCTGCATGGGCAGCAGCCCCTGCGCCCGGATCGCGTCGAGGTGGCGCTCGACGGTGCCGTGGAACAGTTCTGCGGGTGGTGGCGCCGGTGGGAGATCCAGGTCGACCGCGACCGAGTGGCCCTGGCTCGCGCGGATGCGGTCCCCGTCGACCGCGAAACGCTGCTTGTCGTTCGCGGCGACGACGTGGTCGAGTTCGTCGCGGGTGAAGGGGAACCGGTGGTCGACGGCCGCGCGGATCAGGTCGTCGATGCCGACCCAGCCGTTCTCATCGAGCCGCAGCCCGATCCCGTCGGGCCGGTGGCGCAGGTGCTTCGACAGGAACTTCGAGATGCGGACCGGCCGCGCGTCGTCCATCGCGGCGAAGTAGACCATCGTCGCTCGACGAGTGGAAGCGCACGGGACTGTCGGTGCCGCCCGGCACCATGGCGGCGTCACCGATCAGGGGAGCGTGCGATGCCGTCGCAGGAGTACATCACCGTCACCGGTGCGCGGGGGAACAACCTGCGTGACGTGTCCGTCCGTGTGCCCAAGCGGCAGATCACGGTGTTCGTGGGGGTGTCGGGATCGGGCAAGTCATCGCTGGTGTTCGACACCATCGCCGCGGAGGCCCAGCGCCAGCTCAACGAGACGTTCTCGGCGTTCGTGCGGCAGTTCCTGCCCCGGCTCGGCCAGCCCGACGCCGATCTGACCGAGAACCTGTCCACCGCCGTCGTCGTCGACCAGGCGCCTCGGCGGTGGCTCGCGCTCCACGCTGAGCACGGTCACCGACATCAACCCGCTGCTGCGGCTGCTGTTCTCCCGGCGCAGCGTCCCGCACGTGGGCAACCGCAACGCCTTCGGCTTCAACGACCCGGCCGGCATGTGCCCGGGCTGCTCGGGCGTGGGCCGGAAGGTCCAGCTCGACCACAGCGCGTTCTTCGACATGTCCCGGTCGCTCGACGAGGGCCCGATGCTCCACCGCGATTTCGCCGTCGACACCTGGTACTGGCACATCTACGCCCAGTCGGGTCGCTTCGACATGGCCAAGCCGCTGCGCGACTACTCCGACGCCGAATGGCAGCTGCCGCTGTGGGGTGCCGACGAGAAGATCGCGATCCGGATGGCCGGGGAGAAGACGATGAACAGGGAGTTCGAGGGGGTCGAGGCCAAGTTCACGCGCCTGTTCATCAGCGCCGACGAGAGCGGCGCGTCGGACCGCAAGAAGGAGACCCTGGCCCGGTTCAGCACCTCGGTGCACTGCCCGGACTGCGACGGCACCCGGCTCGCGGAGGCCCCGCGCACGGCCACGGTGAACGGGCACACCCTGCCGGAGCTGTGCGCGCTGGACCTCGGTTCGCTGCACGCGCTGCTGCCGGATCTCCGGGGACGGCGCCACCGCACCGATCGTCGACGAGGTGACCGCCCGCGTCGGCGCGCTGATCGACATGGGGCTGGGGTACCTGACGCTGTCGCGGGAGACCTCCACGCTGTCGGGCGGGGAATCGCAGCGGATCAAGATGGTGCGCCACCTCGGCTCGACGCTGGTCGACGTCATGTACGTGTTCGACGAGCCGACGATCGGGCTGCACCCCCGCGACGTCGGCCGGGTCGTCTACCAGGGCGACGTCGCCGGCCTGGCGACGGCGGGGACGCTGACCGGCGAGTTCCTGCACCGGCCCGTCGTCGCGAAGGAGCACCCGCGGACCCCGACCGGGCAGCTCCCGGTCGTCGGGGCGGCGGTGCACAACCTGCGTGGCTTCGACGTCGACGTGCCGCTCGGCGTGCTCGTGGCCGTCACCGGGGTGGCGGGATCGGGCAAGTCGACGCTGGTCCGGGGGGTGCTGGCACCCCAGCACCCCGACACGATCGTCGTCGACCAGTCGGCCGTGGCCACCTCCAGCCGCTCCACCCCGGCCACCTGGACCGGGGTGATGGACCCGATCCGCAAGCTCTTCGCCAAGCACGCCGGCGTCAAGCCGGCCCTGTTCAGCTTCAACTCCGAGGGCGCCTGCCCCGCCTGCAAGGGCCTCGGCGTGCTGCAGTCCGATCTCGCGTTCCGCGACGGCGTGAAAGCGGTGTGCACCGACTGCGAGGGCCGCCGCTACACCGAGGAGGTCCTGGCACTCATGGTGAACGGCCGGTCGATCTCCGACGCCCTGGACATGACGGCCGTGCAGGCGCTGGAGTTCTTCGACGCCAAGGAGATCACCAAGCGGCTGGCGTCGGTCGTCGACGTCGGGCTCGGCTACCTCACCCTCGGGCAGCCGCTCTCGACGCTGTCGGGCGGGGAGTGTCAGCGGCTCAAGTTGGCGAGCCGGCTGCACGAGGAGGGCAACATCTACGTCCTCGACGAGCCCACCACCGGCCTGCACATGTCCGACTGCGGACATCTGCTGGAGCTGCTCGACCGGCTCGTCGACGGCGGCAGCTCGGTGATCGTCGTCGAACACAACCTCGACGTCATCGCCCACGCCGACCGGGTGATCGACCTGGGCCCCGACGGCGGCGACGCGGGCGGCACGATCGTCTTCGAGGGCCCGCCGGCCGAGCTGATGCGCGCACCCGGGTCGTTCACCGGCGAGCACCTGGCGCGGCACATCGGAGCCGCGGTCTGACGCGGGCTGGGGTAGAACAGGGCACGTGCCGGCTCTCGCGATCATCGTCCCCACCCCCGACGGCGACTGCGCCGCCTCCCTGCACACCCCGACCGGCGCCGGCCCGTGGCCGGCGGTGATCGTCCATCCAGACGCCGCCGGCGTCCGGGACACGTTCCGCGTGATGGCCGACCGGCTGGCCGCGCTGGGCTACGTGGTACTCCTGCCCGACGTCCACCACCGCAACGGTGGCTACGCGCCGTTCAATGCGACCACGGTGTTCGGCGACCCCGCCGAGCGGCAGCTGGTGGCGCTGGCCGGCAGCGTCACCGTGATCCTCGCCGGCGCGGAGAACGACGGCTCGTTCACGCCCGAGCATCGCGAGCACCTGGAGAGGGCCTCGGTGGGGGTGCGTCACACCGTCGGGATCCACCCGGCCGTCCATGGCTTCGCGGTGCCGGACAACGCCACCCACGACCCAGCCGCCGACGAGCGCCACTGGGCGGCGACGGCGGACCTGTTCGCGACCCTCCCCCGTCCGTGACGGTCTACCCGGGGTGACGTTCGCGCTGCTGGTCGTCGCCGGGGTGGCGGCCGGGTTGTCGGGGTCGGTGGCGGGGCTGGCGTCGTTGTTCTCCTACCCGGCGCTGCTGGCCGTCGGGCTGCCG
Source organism: Pseudonocardia sp. (assembly GCA_043716935.1). Classification (GTDB taxonomy): domain Bacteria; phylum Actinomycetota; class Actinomycetes; order Mycobacteriales; family Pseudonocardiaceae; genus Pseudonocardia. The sequence continues at coordinate 15,097 of JAYSXW010000548.1, read as the reverse complement.
GCGACGGCCGCGAACGTCACCAACACCGTCGCTCTGGCCTTCTCCACCGTCGGGCAGGCGGCGGGGTCGCAGCGGGAGTTGGCCGGCCAGGCCCCGACGATCCGGCGGTTCGCGCTGCTCACCCTGGCCGGCGGCGCCGCCGGTGCGGGCCTGCTGCTGCTCACGCCACCGGGCGGGTTCGAGCGGATCGTGCCGTTCCTGGTCGGCGGCGCCTCGGTGGTGCTCCTGTTGCAGCCCCGGATCCGGCGTGCCGCCGCGCGGGCGGGGCCGCAACGGGCCGGCCCGCCGGTGACGGCCGGCATCCTCGCCGTCTCGGTGTACGGCGGCTACTTCGGCGCCGCCGCCGGCGTGTTGATGCTGGCGTTGCTGCTGGTGGGTCTGCCGGTGTCGCTGCCGCAGGGCAACGCGCTCAAGGCCGTGCTGCTGGGGCTGGCCAACGCGATCGCCGCCGTCGGGTTCGCGCTGTTCGGTCCCGTCCAGTGGGCGGCGGTGCTACCGCTCGCGCTCGGTCTGCTGGTGGGCAGCTGGTGCGGGCCCGCTGTGGTGCGCCGCGTCCCGGTCGGGCCGCTGCGTGTCGGGATCGCCCTGGCCGGGATCGGTCTGGCGATCCGGCTCGCGGTCGACGCGTACTGAGTGCGGCTCACGGCGGCGTCCGGGCCGGGGCGACGATGACCCGGCGGGCCGACCGGGACGCCCATGACACCGGCGCCTCCAGCGGCCCCCGGTGACCGGCCAGACTCAGCGCCACCCCGATCAGCGCCGCCACGAGCAGGTGCGACAGCCACAGATCGGGCGATCCGTCTCCCGGATCGACGGCCACGGCGATCACGTGCAGCGTGTAGAGCGTCAGCGGCACCGAGCCCACCGCCGCCGGCAACCACACCAGCGGCGGACGGCGGGCGAGCAGGAGCATCGCGCCGAGCACGGCCAGAGCGGTGCCGATGGTGCCGGCCAGGTCGAACGGGGTGCCCGAGTGCGGGGCATCGACGGCGAGCCACCACCACGTACTGGTCAGGGTCGTGCCGTAGCTGCGGCGGCCGATGTCCGGGCCGATGGCCGCGGCCCCGCCGCCGGGTCCCAACAGCAGCACCGACCCGGCGGCTGCCGCTACGGCCAGCGCCACCCCACCCACCACGAGAACGACCGCCGTCCGGATCCGACCGAGGTCCAGCCGGCCCAGGGCCATTCCGGTGAGCAGGTACGCCGTCCACGGCAGAGCCGGGTAGTAGCCGGTGAGCGTGAGCGTGCTCAGTAGATCGACGGGATGGCCCAGCGCGCCGAGGCCGGCCTGCTCCCCCGGCCCCATCGGGTGGCCCGTCCGCAGGACGTGGCTGAGCACGGGCGCCAGCCCACAGGACAGTGCAGCGAGCACCGCCAGCGCGGGGGCTCGCAGTCGCAACAGTGGTGTGGCCAGGAAGAACAGCAGGCCGTAGTAGGCGAGAATCACGGCCACGTGGGGGTCGAGCCCCACCAGCGCCAGCCCCACCAACCCCACCAACCCGCCGCGCACCACCAGCCCGGCTGTGGCGGCGAGGTGCGCGCGAGCGTCGACCGGAGGCCGGACTCCCCCGGTGGACAGCCCGATCCCGACCCCGGCCAGCACCGCGAACAGGGCCGACGCGCGGCCGTCGGCCAGCAGCCCGGTGAACGTCCCGTTGCCGTCGTCCCCCGTCAACGGCAGGAGGTGGGTGGCGAACATCCCCGCGAGTGCGACAGCGCGAGCCGCGTCGACCCCGAGGAGCCGGGCCACCCGGTCGTCGACGGGGAACTCACCGACGGGTGGCACCGCTCGCCACAGGAACCCCGGTGCGCCGCAGCCAGTCCTCCAACGCCTGCTGCGCCACGCGCAGCGAGGGGCGGCGGGTCGGGTCGTTGTCCAGCGCCGCACGGAGCAGTGCGAGATGCGCCGACCGCTGCGGCAGGTGGGTCAGCGCCGCACCGGACGCCGCAGCCCGCAGCCCCGACACGGCGTCGGGATGTCCACCGCGGGGCGGGTGCCCGGTCAGCGCGTAGGAGACGGTGGCGGCGAGCTGCCAGGCGTCCGACGCCGGGGTGGCACGTTCGCCGCACGCCGCCTCGGGCGACAGGAAATCGGGAGTACCGAGGACGAAGCCTGCCATCGTCATCGTGGCGTCACCGGTCTTGCGGGCGATCCCGAAGTCGATGAGGTGGGCGAGACCCGAGCGGTCGACGACGACGTTGCCCGGCTTGACGTCCCGGTGCATCACCCCCCGGCTGTGGGCTGCGTCGAGGGCGCCGGCGACCCCGGCCCACACCCGGGCCGCGGCCACGTCGTCGAGGGCGCCGCGGGAGCGGATCAGCTCGCCGAGCGAGGGACCCTCGACGTACTCCATGACGATGACCAGGCCCTCGAGCTCGGCCAGCCCCGGGTCGCTGGCCGCCGGCAACAGGTCGTGCACCCGGATGCAGTTCGGGTGCCGCACCGCCGCCAGGGCCCGGGCCTCCCGTTGGATGCGCTGCTCGGTCTCGGCGTCCGGGGCGTGGGCGGCCTTGAGCGCGACAGGGTGGCCGAGCCGGTGGTCCTCGGCGAGCCAGACACGCCCGAACCCGCCCGAACCGAGCCGACGCAGCAGCCGGAACCGGGGTGCTCCCGGACGACCACCCATCCCGGTGAGCGGCGGCGCGGCGACGAAGGGCGGCGCCGGCGCCACCAGCGTCGGCGGCACGCCCCGGCCTACCTGCGCCTGCGGCCTGCGAGCCGAGGGGCGGACGGCCTGTTGATCCGGCGGCCGGGTCCGGGCCGCCGGCGCGCGGGATGCCGACGCGAGCGAGCGCTGCACGACCTGTTGCGAGGGCCGACCGGCGATCAGCACCACGACGATCCCGGCTAACCCGCCGACCGAGGCGCCGACCCAGAGGTGGCCCGACGAACCGGCCGGCGCATCCGCGGCCAGGAACGGGACGGCGAGCAGCGGGAGCCAGAAGAACTTCGAGGGCCAGCTGGGCCCGCGCCGCAGCGACAAGCGGGCCTGGATCGCCACGAACACCGACGTGAGCAGCGGGAACAGCACGAGCAGGACCAGGGCGAGGCCGAAGCGCAGCGGCCGGTCCGGATCGAACGCCGACCTCACGCTGTATCCGCCGAGATAGTCCGACTGCGTCAGGAAGCACGACTCGCCGCCCAGGTCACGCAGCTGCGACGTGGTCAGGCCGTCGACACCGGAACCGGCGGCGGCCGTCGCAAACACCTGGCCCACGGCCGTGAACACTACGAGCGGCAGCAGCCCGGCCGACAGCACGCCGATGCCGGCCAGCAGGGCCGACGCGCCCACGCCGTATCGGGACCCGATCCGCCGGCGCACCAACGCCACCACCACCGCACCCATCGCGGGCAGCAGGCCGATGACCGTGCCGAACGCCGAGACCGCCCACGCCCAGCCCCCCGGGCAGACGTCGGCAGGCATGAATTCGCGCAGGGCGCCCATCAGCCCCGCGACGAGCGCGGTGAGCCCGTCCATGCCACCCCCTCGACCGCCCACTATGGCATCCCGGGAACGTCCCGGGCTCAACCGGTGCGCACGACCGCACCCCTCTCCGCCCGCAGCCCGGCGAGGTCGGCGAGGTCGGCGAACCCGGTCAGGCCGAGTGTGAGGTCGAGTTCGGCGAGGACGCTGCGCAGGACGTGTCGTACGCCGTCCTGGCCGCCGAGGGCCAGCCCGTAGGCTTCGGGCCGCCCGAGCAGCACCGCGTCGGCGCCCAGGGCCAGGGCGAGCACCGCGTCGGCGCCTCCCGGATCCCGGAGTCGAACAGGACGGCTGCCCGCCCGGCGACGGCCGCGACGTTGCCCGCCAGGGCATCGAGGGCGCCGAGCGCGCGGTCCACTTGGCGACGGCCTTCGTCGCGACCGACCACAGCACGCACTGTCCCTTCAAGGGCGACGCCACCTACCGCTCACTGACCGTCGGCAACCGCGAGGTGGCGAACGTCCTGTGGGCCTACCCCGAGCCGGTGGCGACGGCGCCGTGGCTCGCCGGGTACGCCTCGCTGTACTGGGAGGCCGCCGACGCCTGGTTCGACGGGGACGAGCGGGTGCGCGCGCTGACCGATCCCTACCACCGCGTCGATGTCCGGTCCTCGATCCGACACGTGCAGGTGTTCGCCGGCGATGTGCCGGTCGCGGAGTCCCGCTCGCCACCAGCACGTTCTGCCCGTACAAGGGGGACGCGAGCCACTGGACCCCGATGCTGCCCGACGGTCGCGAACTCACCGACGTCGCGTGAGGCTACCGCGAGCCTCTCGCCGAGTCCGCCCGCGCCGCCGGATACGTCAGCCTGCTGCACGACGACCTGCGCCTGCTGGTGGACGGGCAGCCGGTCCGAGCCGGCATCAGGCGACGACGAGGTCGGGCGCGATCGCCGAGAGGTCGTCGGGATCGGACGTGACGACGGTGGCGCGCAGACGTCTGGCCAGGTCGGCGACGTGGGCGCCGATGATGTCGGCCGTGCCGGAGCGGTCGAGCAGCACAGACGGCCCTCAGTCGTCGGCGACGAGCAGGGCCTCCAGCGCCGGCATGGCCTCGGACAGGAGACGGCGCTGGGTGGTGTCGAGGCGGCTCAGGCGGCGCGCCACCAACGCTGTGCGGTGCGTGCGCACCTCGGCGAGCCGGGCCGCACCGGTCTCCGACAGCACGATCCGCACCCCGCGCGCATCGGTCGGGTCGGGGCTGCGGATCACGAGCCCCTGCTCGTCGAGGGCGCTGAGGACCCGGCTCATCGTGGGGGCCGTGACGGCCTCGCGGCGGGCCAGCTCCGAGAGGCGCATCGGGCCGTGCTCCTCGACGGTGACCAGCGCCGAGAGCTGCAGCGGGGGGATCGACTCGCGGCCGTCGATGCGGATCCGCCGGTTCAGCCGCCCGACGGCGAGTCGCACCCGGGCCGCGAGCTCGGTGAGGGTGGTGTCGTCCTCCGTTGGCGCCACGTCGGTGTCAGTGGTCATCCATCCATCGTGCCAGTCGATGCCCGCGTCACACCTTGCGCAGCCGGATCCCGGTGACGCTGTGGTCGTGGCCCTTGCGCAGCACCAGGCTCGCCCGGCCCCGGGTCGGTCGGATGTTGTGCTCCAGGTTGGGACCGTTGATCTCGGCCCAGATGGACTCGGCCCGGTCGACGGCCTGCGCCTCGTCGAGAGCGGCGAAGCGACGGAAGTAGGAGTCGGGATCGCGGAAGGCCGTCTCGCGCAGCCGCAGGAACCGGTCGACGTACCAGCGACGGATGTCGTCGGTGGCGGCGTCGACGTAGACGGAGAAGTCGATGAAATCGCTGACAGCGAGCCCGTCGCCGGCCTCCCGCGCCGGCTGCAGAACGTTGAGGCCCTCCAGCAGCAGGATGTCGGGCCGGTGCACCGTCATCCGGGCCTCGGGGACGATGTCGTAGACGAGGTGCGAGTAAACCGGCGCCGACACCTCCGGCCGTCCCGCCTTCACCTCGGTCACGAACCGCAGCAGCGCGCGCCGGTCGTAGGACTCGGGGAAGCCCTTGCGGGTCATCAGCCCGCGGCGGGACAGCTCGGTGTTGGGGTGCAGGAAGCCGTCGGTGGTCACGAGCTCCACCCGGGGATGCTGCGGCCAGCGCGCCAGTAACAGCCGCATCAACCGCGCGGTGGTGGACTTGCCCACCGACACCGAGCCCGCCACCCCGATCACGAACGGCGTCCGCGCGGTGTCCGCCCCGAGGAAGGTGCGGTAGGCGCGATAGAGCCGGCCCACCTCCTGTACGTGCAGCGTCAGCAGGCGGGACAGCGGCAGGTAGATCTCGCGCACCTCGGCGAGGTCGACGGGGTCGCCGAGGCTCCGTACGTGGTCGAGCTCGTCGGCGGTGAGCGGCAGCGGGGCGCTCTCCCCCAGCTTCGCCCACGAAGCCCGGTCGAAGTCGACGAACGGCGAGGACGCCTCGCGCGCACCGGTGCCGCTGCCGTTCATGAGACGTCAACCTAGGTGCTCGACGCCCAAGGGGCCGATGGAGGTGACCTGGCGCTCACCACCGCCGCTCCGGGTCGCGCTGCGCGCCGGACCCGCCCGTACACTTCCATCCATCAGTTCGAGGAGACCCACCGTGCCCACCGCTCCCGTCCCCGTCGCCGCGGTCCCGGCGTGACGGTACTGCTCCCGGTCCTCGGGATGCTCGCCGTCGCCGCGCTCACCCTCGGTACGGCGATCTCGGTGGCGTCGGAGTTCGCGCTCACCGCGCTGGAACGCAGCCAGGTCGACGCACACGTCGCCGAGGCCGACGACCGCACCGCTCGCACGGTGCAGCAGGCGCACCGCAACCTGTCATTCCAGCTCTCCGGCAGCCAGCTCGGCATCACGTTGACGACGCTGGTCACCGGCTACATCGCCGAGCCCGCCATCGCCTCGTTGTTCCGGCCCGGCCTCATGGCCGTGGGCCTGTCCGAGTCGGTCGCGGCGGGCACCGCCACCGTGCTGGCGCTGCTGCTGGCCACCACGCTGTCGATGGTGTTCGGCGAGTTGGTGCCCAAGAACCTCGCCATCGCCGATCCGCTGCGCGTCGCCCGCGCGGTGGTGTGGCTGCAGAGCGGCTTCACCTACGCCTTCCGCTGGCTGATCAACGGGCTCAACTCCTCGGCGAACGCCATCGTGCGGCGCCTCGGCGTCGAGCCGGCGGAGGAGCTGCGGTCGGCTCGCTCCCCGCGGGAACTGAGCTCGCTGGTGCGCACCAGCGCCCAGCACGGCACGCTCGACGCCGGCACCGCCACCCTGCTCGACCGCTCGCTGCGCTTCACCGACCGCGTCGCCGAGGACCTGATGACTCCCCGCGTCCGGGTGGAGTCGCTCGACGCCGACGACACGATCGCGGACCTGATCGCGCTCTCGCGGCGCAGCGGCTTCTCCCGCTTTCCCGTGCACGACCGCGACCCCGACGCCGTTCTCGGCGTGGTGCACGTCAAGCAGGCGTTCGGGGTGCCCGTCGCCGAGCGCGACACCACGGTGCTGCGCGGGCACGTCCAGCGGGTGCCGACGGTGCCCGAGTCGCTCGACGGCGACGCGCTGCTGACGAGCCTGCGCGAATCGGGCCTGCAGCTCGCGGTCGTGGTCGACGAGTACGGCGGCACCGCGGGGATCGTCACGCTGGAAGATCTGGTCGAGGAGATCGTCGGCGACGTCCGCGACGAGCACGACGTCGCCGAGCAGGCCATGGTGCGCCCGCTGGGTCGCGGCAGTTGGTTGGTCTCGGGCCTGCTCCGCGACGACGAGGTGGCCGAGGCCACCGGCTTCGCCATGCCCGAGGGTGCCTACGAGACGCTCGCCGGACTCGTGCTCTCGCGGCTCGGGCGCATCCCGGGCGTCGGCGACGAAGTGGTCGTGGACGGCTGGCGGCTCACGGTGCTGCGGCGCGACCGCAACCGCGTCGCGGAGCTACGCCTGGCCCGGGCCGAGGAGGCCGTCCGTGGGTAGTGACCTGCTCGCCTTGGCTGCCGCGCTGGCGCTGCTGGGCGCCAACGCGTTCTTCGTCGGCGCCGAGTTCGCGCTCGTCTCCGCCCGCCGCGACCGGCTCGAGGCGATGGCGGACTCCGGCACCGGCGCCGCGGCGACCGTGCTGCGCGCGTCGGGGGACCTCTCTCGGATGCTGGCCGCGTCCCAGCTCGGCATCACGATCTGCTCGCTGCTGCTGGGCCGACTCGGCGAGCCTGCCGTCGCCCACCTCATCGAGGGTCCGCTGGGGTGGGCACTCCCGGAGGCCGTGCTGCACCCGATCGCCTTCGCGATCTCGTTGGTGATCGTCGCGGTGGCGCACATCCTGATCGGCGAGATGGTGCCCAAGAACATCGCGATCGCCGGGCCCGAGCGCACCGCGGTCCTGCTCGTGCCGCCGTTCCTGGTGTTCACCACGGCGATGCGCCCGCTGATCGGACTGTTCAACTACTTGGCCAACGGCGTGCTGCGCCTGCTGCACGTCGAGCCCCGTGACGAGCTGGAGGCCGCGTTCACCTCCGGTGAGCTGGCCGACCTGATCGCCGAGTCGGGCCGGGAGGGCCTGCTCGACGACCAGGAGACGAGCCGGCTCGCCCGCACACTGCGGTCCCAGGAGGCAACGGTCGCGGACGTGCTCGTGCCCACCGCGGAGCTGATCACCCTACCGGCGCGGCCCACCGTCGGTGACGTCGCCACCGCGGTGTCCCGCACCGGCTTCTCCCGCTTCCCGCTGCTCGGCGACGACGGCCACGTCGGCTACCTGCACGTCAAGGACGTCCTGGACCTGGCCGACGAGCCCGAAGCCGCCGTGCCGACGGAGCGCGTGCGCGGCCTTCCCGACGTGCCGGTCGACGCCCGGCTCGATGAGGCGCTGGCCGTGCTGCGCCGCGCCGGCGCCCACCTCGGACGGGCCGTCGACGCCGCGGGGTCTACGCTCGGCGTCGTGACGATGGAGGACCTGATAGAGCACTACGTGGGTACCGTCCGGGACGGCACCCACGCTCGGCCCTGACCTACCGGCAGGCGACGTTGCTGATCCCCTTGACCGCGCCCGGCGCGGCGTTGGTGCACGTCACCTGGTTGCGATCCTTGTTGGCGGAGAGGTTGATGCCATAGCCGGTGGCGGGGCCGGTGAGGGCGTTGCCGGCGAAGACGTTGTCCACGCCCCACCCGTCGAGGATGCGGTGCAGCTGGATACCGTCGAGCGACGTGGTGGAGCCGGTGTTGCCGCTGATCGTCCAGCCGTTGCCCTTGACGTCGATCCACGAGTCGGCGTCGGTCATCCCCACGCCGGAGAACCGGTTGTTCGCAACGATCCCGCCCGTGGTGCCCTCCTTGATGTCGACGGATTCGGCAGCCGTGCCGGAGATGTCGTTGCCCTCGACGACGTTGCGGTCGCTGCGGTCCGGGCCGCAGGCGGTGTAGGCGCACCAGTTGCTCTGCGCGGTGCCGACGTAGATCCCCTCGCCGACCGCGGGGGTCCGCAGCCCGGCGGTGCGCACGACGTTGTTCGCCACGATGTTGTCGCTGCTGGCGCGGCGCAGGTGCACCGCCTCGTCGCCGCTGCCCTCGACGAGGAGGCCCTCGATGCGGCTGGTCTGGGTGTTGTCGGCCATCACGCTCTTCTGCCCGCCCCGCACGGTGAAGCCGCTGACCTGCCAGTACCGGGCGCCGTCGAGGAACAAGGTGTAACCGGTGGCGATGGTCCCCGCATCGAGCACCGCTGTGCGGGGGCCGCAGAGCACGATGGGCTGGGTCGCGGTACCCGCGGCGCGGGCCGTGAACGTGCCCGCATAGGTACCCGGCGCCAAGATGATCACCTGGCCTGCGACGGCCGCAGTGAGGGCTCGGCCGAGCCCGGCGGCGTCGGTGACCTGCACCGCACCGCTCGACGTGCACGCCTGCGCCGGCGCCGGGACGGCGGCCTGTGCCGTCGCCGCGGGCACCACGAGGGCCGCCGCCGCCGCGACCCCCGCGACCGCTCCGGCGCGGAGAACAACTCGGGACCTGCGGAAAGCCTTCACTGCCACGCTCCTGCTGTCGGGTGTCATCCCTCCCTCATCGCGCGAGCGGCAGCGGCCGTTAGGGCGGAGTCCGCCCTGTCATCACAACGAGGTGGCGTCGAGCACGTGGCGCCCGGATCGTCGACGCAGCGTCACGTCGTCCTGGACGAGCCGTGCGCTGAAGAGTTCGCACGGCCACGTATCTGCTGGGCCCGGCCACGCTCCTGCTGTCAGGTGGGTGGGGCTGGAGGGGGCCCCACCCACCTGATGACGTCAGGAGTAGGCCTCCACCGGCGGGCAACTGCAGATCAGGTTCCGGTCGCCGCGCCCACCGTCGACGCGGCGTACCGGCGGCCACACCTTGCGATCGTGCACCCCGGGAACACCACCGGTCGGATAGGCGGCCAGGTCACGGGGGTAGGGGTGATCCCACTTGTGCACCAGGCACGCGGCGGTGTGGGGCGCCCCGCGCAGCGGATTGTCGTCGACGGGCCACTCCCCCGCCGCCACGCGCGCGATCTCGCCACGAATACTGACCATGGCGTTGACGAACCGGTCGATCTCGGCGAGATCCTCGCTCTCGGTGGGTTCCACCATCAGCGTGCCGGCCACCGGGAACGACATCGTCGGGGCGTGCAGGCCGTGGTCGGCGAGGCGCTTGGCCACGTCGTCGACGGTCACACCCGAGTCGCGGGTGATGCCGCGCAGGTCGAGGACGCACTCGTGGGCCACCCGGCCGCCCTCCCCCGCGTACAGCACCGGATAGTGCTCGGCCAGCCGGGCCGCCACGTAGTTGGCCGCGGCGATGGCGGTCAGCGTCGCGCGCCGCAGCCCGTCGGCTCCCATCAGGCGGACGTAGGCCCAGGAGATCGGCAGGACGCCCGGGCTGCCGTACGGGGCACCCGAGACCGGGCCCACGATACCGCGGCCGGGCAGGAACGGGGCCAGGTGTTCCGCCACCGCCACCGGCCCGACGCCCGGGCCGCCGCCGCCGTGCGGGATGCAGAAGGTCTTGTGCAGGTTGAGGTGGCTGACGTCGCCGCCGAATGCGCCCGGACGTGCCACCCCGACCAGTGCGTTGAGATTCGCGCCGTCGACGTAGACCTGGCCACCCGCCTCGTGTACGGCGTCGCACACCTCACGCACGGCCGCCTCGAACACCCCGTGGGTGGACGGATAGGTGATCATCAGTGCGGCCAGGGCGTCGCGGTGCTCGGCGATCTTGTCCCGGAGGTCGTCGAGGTCGACATCGCCGGTCGGTGAAGTGGCCACCACGACCACCCGCATCCCGGCCATCACCGCCGACGCGGCATTGGTGCCGTGCGCGCTGGCCGGGATCAGGCAGACATCGCGGTGCTTCTCGCCACGGCTGCGGTGGTAGGCGGCGATGGCCAGCAGGCCCGCGAACTCGCCCTGGCTGCCGGCATTGGGCTGAAGCGACACCGCGGCGTAGCCGGTGAGCTCGGCGAGCCAACGCTCCAGGTCGGCGATCAGCTCGAGCGTGCCGGCCGCGTCCGCGGCCGGGGCGAAAGGGTGCAGGTCGGCAAAGGCGGGCCAGGTGATCGGCTCCATCTCGGCGACGGCGTTGAGCTTCATGGTGCAGGAACCCAGCGGGATCATCGTGCGGTCGAGGGCCAGGTCGGCGTCGGCGAGGCGCCGCAGCCAGCGCATCAGCGAGGTCTCCGAGCGGTGCTCGTGGAAGACGGGGTGCGTCAGGTACTCGCTGGTCCGGGCGAGGCCGGTGGGCAGGGCGTCCGGGATGGTCCGGTCGAGCGCCGCAGCATCGGCCGTGACCCCGAAGGCCGCCCACACGGCCTCCACGTGCGCGACGGTGGTCAGCTCGGAGCACGCGATCCCGACCGTGTCCTCGTCCACCCGGCGCAGCGCGATCCCGGCGGCGTGGGCGGCGTCGACCACCACGCCGGCGCGACCGGGCACCCGGGCCTGGACGGTGTCGAAGAACGCCTCGTGGACCAGCGCGCCGGCAGGCAGGCCGGCGGCCAGGACCGCCGCCATGCGGTGGGTGCGCTCCGCGATCCGGCGCAGCCCGTCCGGACCGTGGTACACCGCGTAGCAGGCCGCGACGACAGCGAGCAGCACCTGCGCGGTGCAGATGTTCGACGTCGCCTTCTCCCGGCGGATGTGCTGCTCGCGGGTCTGCAGGGCCAGACGCAGGGCCGGATGGCCGTCGCCATCACGCGACATCCCGACGATGCGGCCCGGCAGCTGCCGGGCGAGCTTCTGTCCTACCGACAGATACGCCGCATGCGGGCCGCCGAAGCCCAGCGGCACACCGAAGCGCTGGGTGGTGCCGACCGCGGCGTCGGCTCCCAGCTCGCCGGGCGGGCGAAGCAGGGTCAGCGCGAGCAGGTCAGCGGCCACTGCGACGAGGGCGCCTCGCTCGTGAACAGCATCGACCAGCGGGGTGACATCACGCACCGCGCCGGACGCGCCCGGGTAGCTGAGCAGCGCCCCGTAGAACTCGCCGTCGGGCAGGCCGCCGGCGAGGTCCGCGACCACCAGCTCGATGCCCAGCGGCTCGGCGCGGGTGCGCAGGACGTCGACGGTGCGGGGCAGGGTGTCGGCGTCGACCAGGAAACGGTTGCTCGCCGCCTTCCCCGCCCGGCGCAACAGCGTCATCGCCTCGGCGGCGGCGGTGGCCTCGTCGAGCAGCGACGCGCCGGCAACGGGCAGGCCCGTCAGATCGGCGACCGCGGTCTGAAAGGTCAGCAGCGCTTCGAGGCGGCCCTGGCTGATCTCGGGCTGGTAGGGCGTGTAGGCGGTGTACCAGGCCGGGTTCTCCAGCACGTGTCGCCGGATCACCGGCGGTGTGACCGTCCCGGCGTAGCCGAGGCCGATCATCGGCACGGTCACGGTGTTCCGCGCGGCCAGAGCGTGCAGCGCGGCGAGCACCTCGGTCTCCGAGCCGGCCGGCGGCAGGGTCGAGGCCGGGGGGGCGACGTCGCGAATGCTGTCGGGCACTGCGACGGCGGCCAACTCGTCGAGGGAGCCGGCGCCGATCGCCGCCAACATCGTGGCCAGGTCGGCCGGGCGCGGCCCGATGTGCCGGTCGGCGAACGGGACACCGCGCTCCAGATCGGACAGGCTGGGACGGTCGCTCAACGGGACTCCTCGGGACGGGCGGGCGTGCGTCGGCGCCCTCCCCCTCTGTCGTCGCCCGGCGACCGGGCGCCTGAGAGATTCACCGCTGACCTGCGCGGCTTTCCCCGTCGGCGGACGTCCGCGACAGCGGAAATCACTCTCCAGAGGCGTCTCGACCGTGCGGTCCGGGGGCCTGAGAGATTCCGGGGAGGAATTGCTCCTTCGGCGCCGGCACGGAACCGGCTCTCCCGCACGCCATCAACGACTACGCGGCCACCTTACCTGTCAGGAGATGGCGCGGCGGACTCGGCGGCGGGAGAGTTCGTCCTCAGGGGACTCGTCGATGCTGCCGCCGTCGGCCCGTTCGACCGGGAAGTTCTTGATCGATCCGCTGATCTCTCTCATGGCGCCGGACACCGCGATGCCGAAGACGCCCTGGCCACCGCGCAGCAGGTCGACGACCTCCTCCGCCGAGGAACACTCGTAGACCGTGGTGCCGTCGCTGAACAGCGTGATGCCGGCGAGGTCACGGATGCCGCGGCTGCGCAGGTGCTCGACGGCGACCCGGATGTTCTGCAACGACACACCGGCGTCAAGCAGCCGCTTGACGATCTTGAGGACCAGCACGTCCTTGAACGAGTACAGCCGCTGCGATCCCGAGCCGGCCGCACCCCGGATCGACGGGACGACGAGGACGGTGCGGGCCCAGTAGTCGAGCTGGCGGTAGGTGATCCCGACGACCTGGCACGCGGTGGGACCGCGAAAGCCGACGAGCTGGTCGGGCAGCCCGTCGAGACCGGCACCCAAGAGTGGGTCCGGGAAGAGCTCGCCCTGCTCGGGCTCGCCGGACGGCGGGTTCTCCACCGAACTCCCTTCCGCCGGGGCCCCACGATCAGGACCCGCTGTTGCACCCGACGGTAAGCGGGTGCACGGGGCGGGTCAACGCGGCGCGCCGACGAGGCCACCCACCCGCGGGCGTGTCGACCCGATCAGCGCAACCTCTACGGCTGGGCGCCGCGCAAATCGCCTGAAGATGCCGAGTCGTCGGTCCCGCCGGCCCGGCTTATGGCTGGGCACCGCGGAAGTCCTCGGGGGAGATACTGTCCAGGAACTCCCGGAACTTCTCGACCTCGTCCTCCTGCTCGTCAGGGATGATCAGCCCGGCTTCGGCGAGGACGCTTTCCTCAGCGTGGATGGGCACCCCTGTCCGCAGAGCCAGGGCCACGGAGTCGCTGGGCCGGGCGGAGACCTTGACGCCGCCGTCGAAGATCAGCTCGGCGAAGAAGGTGCCCTCCTGCAGGCCGGTGATGCGGACCTGCTCCAGCCGCCGTCCCATGGCTGTGATGACGTCCTTGAGCAGGTCGTGGGTGAGCGGCCGAGCGGGCTTGACCCCCTGCTGCTCCAGCGCTATCGCGGTGGCCTCGACCGAGCCGATCCAGATCGGCAAATAGCGGTCGCCACTGGTCTCCCGCAACAGCAGGATCGGCGAGTTGGCGGGAAGCTCGACCCGTACGCCGACGACGCGCATCTCGCTCATCGTACTTCCTCGCTGATGTGCTTGGTGCGGCTGATGTGTCGACGATTCGCTCGTTGACGCTCGCTCATCCGCCGCCCTCCTCCTCCTGACGCCTTACATCACCGACGCTACACGGCACTCCGTCGGCGCGCCCGCCTCCAGGTGGCGGCGCGGCGCGGCGGCGGGCCGGTCAGCCGCCGGTCCCGGGCTCCCGGGGGCCCGTCAGGAACACGAGCCGGAACTTGCCGATCTGGACCTCGTCGCCGTTGGCCAGCACGGCCATGTCGACGGGTTCGCGGTTGACGTAGGTGCCGTTGAGGCTGCCGACGTCGACGACCACGAAGTCGCCGGAGTCGTTGCGGAACTCGGCGTGGCGGCGCGAGACGGTGACGTCGTCGAGGAAGATGTCGCTGTCGGGGTGGCGGCCGGCGCTGGTGGAGGCGCGGTCGAGCAGAAAGCGGGAGCCCGCGTTGGGGCCGCGCTTGACCACCAGCAGCGCGGACCCGGCCGGCAACGAGTCGACACCGGAGACCGGCTGGTCCTGGGCGGGGGGCTCGACCTCGGCGAGGAAGTCCGCGCGGAAGACCGATGTGGTCTCGGGGGCTCGTTCCGGGGGCACGCCGGGTCCGTCGTTCGTGGTCACCTCGGGGACTCCTCCTACGGATGGGCGATGGCGGTGGGGGACGGTCGGCAGTGGGGACGGTCGGGACGGCGGTGCGAGAACGGCGCAGCACGGCGCCGGAGCGACAGCAACCTACCGCGCGTGCTCAGTTCCCCGTGAGTTCGCGGTAGGCGGCGGCGTCGAGCAGGCCGGGGGAGGCGTCGAGCAGGCCGGGGGAGGCGTCGAGCGCGCTGCTGTCGGCGAGTCGGACCTCCACCATCCAGCCGCCGCCGTATGGGCCGGAATTGATGAGCTCCGGATGCTCCGCCAGGGCCTCGTTCACGGTGACGACGGTGCCGCTGACCGGCGCGAACAGGTCGGAGACCGACTTCGTGGACTCCACCTCCCCGACGGCCGTCCCGGCG
>JAYSXW010000547.1:0-2605 GCA_043716935.1 Pseudonocardia sp. | reverse complement strand
CCACCTACGCGATGCGCACCTTCGAGCCGCAGTTCGGCGCCGGGCCGTGGATGGTGGTTGAGGGAGAGGTTGACGAGCGGCAGGTCGACGAGCTCGAGCTGCGATAGCTGGGTGCCGTCGGCACGGCCCCGAGCCGGATCCGCGGGAAGGCCGTATCGCCGCGTGGCCCTGTCGGTGTCGATCGCTACCCTCGCCGACATGGACGAGGGACGTGTGACGGTGGGCGGGTTGCCGCACGCCGGGCGTGTCCGGCTCGAGGCGCTGCGGTACGCGGTCAACGAGGAGGCCGCGTCCTATCTGGCGATCATGCGGCTGTTCACCGGGGAGATCGCCGGGCTGCTGTCGGACCAGTCGGCCGCCGAGGTGGCGCTGCGCCTCGACGGGCAGGGGTTCGAGCTCGACGCCGACACCGTCGACGCCCGGTTGTCCTATCTGGTCGAGCACGGCAACCTGGCGCGCAGCCCACGCGAGACCGAGGCCCGCAGCCTGCGCGAATACCTGCAGAACCGGGCGCGCTACCAGCTCACCCAGCGCGGCGAGCTGGTGCAGCGCCACGTCGAGGAGTTGTTGGGGCACACCGAGTCGGCGCGCGAGGTGTCCACCGAGATGCTCGGCGGCATCCTGGCCGGGCTGTTGGGGTTGGGGCGGCTCGACGGAGCCGGTATCGCCGCGGCCGATCCGGACGAGCTGGCGCGCGACATCGGCACGGTGTTCGCGCAGTTCGAGCGCCTGGTGTCCTCCACTCGCGACTTCTACACATACCTGTCGCAGGTACTGGTGCGCTACGACCTCGACCGCGCCGAGTTCCAGGTGTTCAAGACCGCCCTGCTGGACTACCTGCAGCGCTTCGTCGACGAGATCGCCCGCCACATGCCCCAGCTCGCTGACGTGCTGCACGACGTCGAGCCGCGGGTCCCGGCCCTGTGCGAGCGGGCCAACTCCGGGCAGCGGTTGCTCGGCGTCGACGGCGAGGCCGCGCGCCGCGCGAAGGGTCTCGATCCGGGCGACTGGGCGAGCCTGCACGCCTGGTTCGTCGGCGGAGGGGGCCGCGACTCCGATGCCACCGGCGTGCGGCGCCTGGCCACCGACGCGATGCGCGCGCTGCTGGTCAACCTGCGTCGTATCGCCACCAGCGCGCAGCGGGAGCAGAGCCGATACGGCGACGTGCTCAAGCTCGCCCGCTGGTTCGCCGCCACCGACGACGACACCGCGCACGCGCTGTGGTGCGCGGCGTTCGGGCTGTACTCCTGCCGGCACCTGGCGTTCGCGGCGGACGACGACTCCGATCCGGTCCCGCCGACGGCCTCCTGGTGGCGCACCCCGTCGGCCGAGGTGCCCGTCACGCTGCGCCGCAGCGGCACGCGCAGCATCCGCGGGCGCAGTGGCAAGCGTGACGACTACGCCGGGGCGAAGGCCGCCCGGGTGGCCGAGCGGGAGGCCGCGGAGGGGCGCCGGGCGGCGGCGCTGGAGGAGATCTCGGCTCGCGCCGGCCGGCTGGGCACGCTCCGGCTCTCCGACGACGCCCGCGCCGTGCTGCTCGATCTCTACGCCCGCGCGCTCGTCGGGCGCGGGCGCCCGCTCGGTGCCGGCGACTCCGCGGAGGTCGAGGTCGAAGCGGGCGCGGTGGAGCTGCGGTTGAGTGTCCGGCGCACTCCGGGCGCCGGCACCGTGATCACCAGCCCGGCGGGGCGGCTGGAGCTGGTCGACCTCACGCTGGAGGTCACGGACCTCGCGGCCGTACAGCGCAGGGCCACCGGATGACCGGGGCGGGCCGGACGGCCCGGGTGGAGCGCCCGGCGCCGGCGGAGGACGTCGCGCTCACGGCCGAGCGGCGCCGCGCGGTCCGGGCGCTGCTCCGGTCGCCGTTGCTGCACGCCGACGGCCCGCAGGCCGACGAGCTGCGCCTGGTCCGCCGCCACCGCGCCGAGCTCGAGCGGATGTTCGCCGACGGGCTGGGTTACCGCCTGATCGTCGAGCCGGGGGCGGCTCGGCTGTTCAAGACCGGCCTGGGACGCGACGCCACCCGCCCGCTGCTGCGTCGCTCGGGCAAGCCGTTCACCCCGCGCGGATACGCCCTGCTGTGCCTGACCCTCGCGGCACTGTCCCGCAGCAAGGGCCAGCTCCTCGTCGACGAGCTGGTGGCGCAGGTCCGCTCGGCGGCCGTCGACGCCGGGCTGGACGTCGACCTCGACTCCGTCACCGATCGGCGCGCCCTACATGCCGCTCTGTCGGCGCTGGTCGATCTCGGCGTCCTGCACGAGCGCGACGGGGATCTGGAGCACTGGGCCGAGCAGCGCACCGCGTCACTGCTCGACGTGCGGCGGGACCGGCTCGCGTTGCTGGTCGCCGCCCGGCTCGGCGGCGCCGACACCCCCGCCGACCTGCTCGACGCCGCCGCCCTGCCCTCGGCGGCCGGGGGAGCGCGGGTGGCGGTGCGGCGGCGGCTGGTGGAGTCACCGGTGCTGTCGGTCGACGAGCTCACCGACGAACAGGCCGAGTGGTGGCGGCGCAACCGCAACCGCGAGCGTGAGTGGTTCGCCGACCGGCTCGGACTCGACGTGGAGCTCCGGGCCGAGGGTGCCGTCGCGATCGACCCGGACGGGGA
>JAYSXW010000546.1:0-2618 GCA_043716935.1 Pseudonocardia sp. | reverse complement strand
TCGCGCGGCTGTCGGCGGAGCTGGGTGAGCTGCAGCGGTCGATGACCGCGGCGGAGTCGTCGTGGTCCTCGTGGCTCGACGGCGTCGCTGCGCGGCACGCGGACAGCGCCCGGAACGTGGTCCATTACTGGGCGCTGCGTCAGCACGATCTGCGCGCGCTGCAGTCGGGCCTGTCCCGCTTCGGGCTGTCGTCGCTGGGCCGCAGCGAACCGCACGTCCTCGCCACCGTCCGCGTGGTCGCCGCCGTGGTCGCTGCGCTGTCGGCCGCCGGCCCGTTGCCCGAGCCGATCCCGGGCATCGAGCGCGAGCCGGTGCTGGCGCGTCGCGCCGTGGCACTGCTGGGGCCGGTGCCGAAGCGCCGCGGCCCGCGGATCATGGTCACGCTGCCCTCGGCGGCGGCCGACGACCCCGCCCTGGTCCGCACCCTCGTCGACCGGGGCATGGACCTCGCCCGCATCAACTGCGCCCACGACGACGCCGCGGCCTGGACCCGCATGGCCGGGCATGTGCGGCTCGCCGCGGCCGCGGCCGGGCGCGAGTGCCGGATCGCGATGGACCTGGCCGGCCCGAAGCTCCGCACCGGCCCGCTCGAACCGGGGCCCCGGGTGGTCAAGCTGAAACCGGCGAAGGACGACCTGGGCCGGGTGACCGCGCCGGTCACCATCCGGCTGGTGGCGGCGGGCCCGGTCGACGCCGGCCCGGGTCAGGTCCCGGTGCCGGGGGACTGGCTGGGGCGCCGCCACAACGGGGAGGTCGTGACGGTCCTCGACACCCGCGGTGCCGTCCGGCGCCTGCGCCTGACCTGCGACAGCGGGCAGTGGTGGGGCGCCGCCGACCGGACCACCTTCCTCGGAACCGGGACCCGGCTCGTCCCGTCGGACCCCGCGGACGTCGGCGAGATCGGTCGGCTCCCGGCCCGCGAGCAGAAGTTGACCCTGCACGTCGGGGCCGTGCTGGACGTGACCCGCGACTGCGCCCCGGTCCCCGTCCGGTCCGACCGGCCGCGGATCGGCTGCACCCTCCCGGAGGTCTTCGAGCACGCCCGCCCCGGCCAGCAGGTGCACTTCGACGACGGGAAGATCAGCGGGCTCGTCGAGGACGCCACCGCCGACCTGCTCCGGGTGCGGATCACCCACGCGGCCCCCGGCGGGTCGAACCTGCGCGCCGGCAAGGGCATCAACGTCCCCGACACCCGGCTCGACGTCCCGGCGCTGACCGCGAAGGATCTGGCGGACCTGGCGTCGGTGGTCGCGCTGGCCGACGTCGTCGAACTGTCGTTCGTCCGGGAACCGGACGACGTGACGCGGCTCCTGTCCGAGCTGGACCGCCTCGGTGACGACCGCCTCGGCGTCGTGCTGAAGATCGAGACGGCGCAGGCGTTCCGGAACCTGCCCCAGCTGCTGCTGACGCTGATGGCCCGCGCCCGGATCGGGGTGATGATCGCCCGCGGTGACCTCGCGGTGGAGTGCGGCTACGCGCGCACGGCCGAACTGCAGGAGGAGATCATGTGGCTGTGCGAGTCGGCCCACGTGCCGGTGATCTGGGCGACCCAGGTCCTCGAACAGCTCGCCAAGGGCGGGCAGCCGTCCCGGGCGGAGATCAGCGACGCCGCGATGGGGGAGCGGGCCGAGTGCGTGATGCTCAACAAGGGCCCCTACATCGACGAGGCCGTCGCGGTCCTCGCGGATGTCCTGAGCCGGATGTCGGAGCACCACGACAAGAAGAATGCGCTGCTCCCGTCCCTGCGCTCGTGGCACCCGGACGTGACCGCCGCTCTCACGGGGCCGACGCCGTCGTGAGCACGCGTGCCGCCAGCACCGCCGCCGCGACGAGCACGGACGCCAGCACTCAGGCGCGTTCATGGCGCGCGGCGAAGCGCCGGGCGAACACGAGGGCCGCGGCCGTCACCGAGCCGAACACGACGAGCGCGCCGATCAGCAGCGGGCCCCGGACGACGACGGGTCCGGGACACAGGGCGCTGCGCATACCCACAGCGCAGGCGATGAACAGCAGGCCGGTGAGGACGCAGGCGGTCACCTGGATCCATCCGAGGTCGCCGAGACCCAGCAGGCTGAGCGGCTGTCGCGCCGGGCCGACACCGGCGCGGGTGCGGCCCCGTGGCGCGGTCTCCCGCTGGAACATCGGGTCCTCCGGGGATCGGGGCGGACCGACCTGGGCGGCCCCGTGGCTCCGGACGATCCGCTGAGCCTGCGACGGGCGACACGGACCGACGGTCCGGGTCGACCGCCGGAGGTCCCGGTCCCCCGGTCCGACCCCACCGGGAGTCACGCCCGGAGGGGACCTTCGGCCCGCGCGCCACCGGCGCACCCGGGTCGAGACTCGGTACACCCACCGAGAGGACACGCTGATGACCGTCCAGAGCGGTACCCCTGCCACCCGGACACCGAGCGGCCCGGACACCCCGTCCCGCCCCAGAGGCGGACCCGAGCTGCTGGCGGTCCTGCGGATCCTCACCGGGCTGACGTTCCTGTGGGCCTTCTTCGACAAGACCTTCGGCCTGGGTTACGCCACCGGTGCCGCCCGGGCGTGGGTCGCGGGCGGCTCACCGACCCGAGGATTCCTCAGCGGCGTCGACGTCGGCCCCCTCCAGGGAGTGT
>JAYSXW010000545.1:0-23341 GCA_043716935.1 Pseudonocardia sp. | reverse complement strand
CCGCGAGCCACAGCGGGATCGCCGCCGCGAGGGCGCTGTCGAGCGACAGTCCCTCACCGGCAGAGAGCACGACGGCCGCCGCGGCCGGCAGGAGCAGGGCGTAGCTGAGCAGGACCGTGCCCATGGCGACGGCCAGCAGCAACCGCAGCCGGTCCAGTCCTTCGACGCCGCATTCCGACCCGTCGGCATCAGTGCCGTCACCGTCGCTGTCCGCGGCAGCGCTCTCGATGGCCGTGCCGTCGGTGGGCGCGGCACCGGGAGCGCCGGCGCCCGGGGGGGAGCCGTGGTCGTCACGGCCGGCGAGTGTGCTGGTCACGCCCTCCAGGGTCGCAGTGCAGCTCGCCGGGGTGGCTCAGGCACGCCGGACGGAATGTCAGATCTGGCTGTGGTCGCCGGGACGCAGGAAACGGGTCTGCTCGGCCTCGCCGGAGCCGTCCCGGTCCTCGGGATCGTCACGCCCGTGGCGTCTCTCACCGTCGGCCCGGCCGGCGGCCGGGAAGACCGCCGTGGAGTCGGTTCCGCCGGGGCGGGAGCCCGGCTCGGAGGCGTGGGTCATACCCGTCGACGGGGTGTCGATCCCGATGTCGGCGGGCGACCCGCCCGCGTACCAGGGCGCCGCGGGCGGGTCGACGCCCGGGGTCGGGGGCTGCGGGTAGGGCTGCTGGTACCCCGGCTGACCGCCGTACGCACCCAGTTGAGCACCGTGCTCGGGCGACGCACCGGCGGGCTGAGTTCCATGACCTGGGACGGGTTGGTCACTGAACCCGCCCGAGCCGGACTGATCGCCGTACCCCGGCTGACCGCCATGGCCGGACTGGCCGCCGTACCCGGGCTGGGCCCCGTAACCCGGCTGGGCCCCGTAACCGGGCTGCTGACCGTAGCCCGGCTGCTGGCCGTACCCGGGCTGCCCCGGCTGGCCGTAGCCACCCCAGCCGGGGGGCGGGCCGGAGGCGGGCTGTTGCTTGAGCGCCCGGGGACGAGGTGTGGGTGGGGTGACCACGCCCGCGTCGAGCAGGACGGCACCGGTGGCGCCGGCCGCCGCGAGGAGGGCGAGCACCAGCACGAGGATCGCGGTCACCGACAAGCCGCGGGCGACGGTGTGCTGCAGGAGCAGCAGCGCCCCACTGGTCAACAGCACCGCGGCGGGCAGGAGCACACGACCGGCCCTCGGCAGCACGGCCGACGCGGCCAACAGCCCACCGGCGACGACCAGCGGGCCGGCGAGCGTGGTGCTGAGATCGGGATCGCCGAAGAAGCCGAGGAGGTACACGATCACCACGAGGCCGGCCGCGACGAGGGCCAGCAGCCGGACCGGACCGGGCGGGAGCTGATCGGATGCGGACGGGTCCCGAGACGCCACCACCGTCGACGAGGACGACGGTGGTGGGGACGACCCGAAGGCCGCACTGCTCCCGGTGGGCTGAGACATTGTCACTACTCCCTCTCCTGCGGACTCCCGCGGGCACCAGCACGCTAGCCCACCGGCCTCTACCCACCCGCCATCAGTGGCACAGCGCCACTGTCACAGCGCTAGATCACACGCCGTGTGACAGCGCCGCGATGATCTCCCGCATCAGGGCCGCGGTCTCGCTCGGCGTCCTGCCGACCTTGACCCCCGCCGCCTCCAGGGCCTCCTTCTTGGCCTGGGCGGTGCCGGCCGAGCCGGAGACGATGGCGCCGGCGTGGCCCATCGTCTTACCTTCGGGCGCGGTGAATCCGGCGACGTAGCCGACGACCGGCTTGGATACTCCGGCCCGGATGAAGTCGGCGGCGCGTTCCTCGGCATCACCACCGATCTCACCGATCATGACGATCGCGGCGGTCTCGGGGTCGGCCTCGAACGCCTCGAGCGCGTCGATGTGGGTGGTGCCGATGATCGGGTCGCCGCCGATGCCGATGGCGGTGGAGAAACCGAGGTCGCGCAGCTCGTACATCATCTGGTAGGTCAGCGTGCCCGACTTCGACACGAGCCCGATCCTCCCGGCGCCGGCGATGTCGGCGGGGATGATGCCGGCGTTCGACTTCCCCGGGCTGATGATCCCCGGGCAGTTCGGGCCGATGATCCGCGTTCTCGGGGTCCGGGGTGCCCCCGGTGATGTTTCAGCGCCCGTGGCACACGCGTGCGCCCAGAAGTACGCGGAGTCGTGGACCGGGATGCCCTCGGTGATCACGACACACAGCGGGATCGACGCGTCGATGGCCTCCATCACGGCGTCCTTGGCGAACTTCGGCGGCACGAAGACGACGCTGACGTCGGCGCCGGTCTCTTTCATGGCCTCCTCGACGGTGCCGAACACCGTGAGGTCCCTGTCCTGCGGGGCACCTGCACTCGAGTCCACCCGGAACGTGACGGTGCTGCCGGCCTTGCGGGCGTTGACCCCGCCCACGACGTTCGTACCTGCCGCGAGCATCTTCGTGGCGTGCTTGGTGCCCTCACCGCCGGTGATGCCCTGGACGATGACCTTGCTGTGCTCGTTGAGAAAGATCGACATGTCAGGCTCCAGCCGTGCTGATGCGCGAGCCCGCAAGCGGCTCTTGCGAAGCGAGCTCGGCGGCCTTGTCGGCCGCATTGTCCATGGTGTCCACCTGGGTGACCAACGGGTGGTTCGCCTCGTCGAGGATGCGACGTCCCTCGAGCACGTTGTTGCCGTCCAGCCGGACGACCAGGGGCAAGGTGGCGCCGTCCCCGAGGATCGTGAGGGCCTCGACGATGCCGGTGGCTACCGCGTCGCACGCCGTGATGCCGCCGAAGACGTTGACGAACACGCTCTTCACATCCGGGTCGCCGAGGATGACGTCCAGGCCGTCGGCCATGATCTGCGCCGACGCACCGCCACCGATGTCGAGGAAGTTGGCGGGTTTGACGCCGCCGTGCTTCTCCCCGGCGTAGGCGACGACGTCGAGGGTGCTCATGACGAGGCCGGCGCCGTTGCCGATGATGCCGACCTGGCCGTCGTCGAGCTTGACGTAGTTGAGGCCCTTGGTCTTCGCCTTGGCCTCGAGCGCGTTCTCCGTGCGCTGGTCGACCAGTGCCGCGTGCCCGGGATGGCGGAACGCGGCGTTGTCGTCGAGGGTGACCTTGCCGTCGAGCGCGACGATCCGGTCCCGCGGGTCCCGGACCAGCGGGTTGACCTCGACGAGCGTGGCGTCCTCCGCGACGAACGTCTCCCACAGCGCGGCTACGGCGTCGGCGGCCTCGTCGATCACGACGGCCGGGAACTTCGCCTGCGTGAGGATGTCGACGGCCTTGGCCTTGTCGACGCCGATGATCGCGTCGACGGGGATGCGCGCCAGCGCGTCGGGGCGCTCGACGGCGAGCTGCTCGATCTCCATGCCGCCCTCCGCGGAGGCCATGGCGAGGAACGTGCGGTTGGAACGGTCGAGCAGGAACGAGAAGTAGTATTCCTGCACGATGTCGCTGGCCGTGGTGACCAGCACGCGGTGCACCGTGTGACCCTTGATGTCGAGGCCGATGATCGCCTCGGCCTTCTCCTTCGCCTCGGCCGGGTTCCGGGCCAGCTTGACGCCGCCCGCCTTGCCCCGTCCACCCGTCTTGACCTGCGCCTTGACGACGACGGCGGTGCCCAGCTCGGCGGCCGCGGCGGCTGCCTCGTCCGGCGTCTCCACCGTCCGTCCCGGGAGCACCGGGACTCCGTGCGCGGCGAAGAGGTCCTTCGCCTGGTATTCGTAGAGGTCCACTCGGTTCTCCCTCGATGCCACTGCACTGTGTTGACTGCACTGTGTCGTTGCTGCGCTACGTCTATTGCGCTACGTCCATTGCACTGCGTCCACTGCGCAGTGGACGCAGTGGACCTCGTCGGTGGCACTTCGTCGGCGGCACTTCGTCGGCGGCACTGCGTCGGCCGAGGATGGGCTGACCCGGCGGATGCGCTGCGCCGACCGGTGTCCGACCTTAGCGAGGTCGCCGGAACCCGCCCTACCTGGTCGGGTGACCGCAGTCACCGAGGCCGGGTCGGCCGCACCCGGCCGATCGAGGCGGGTGCCGGGTCGACGGGCGGGCGGTGTCGAAGAACTTCACCTACCGTTGATCCATGGCGCTGGTCCGTTGCGGACTCGTCCGCCTGGCCACGACGGCCGGCGCGGTGCACTCCGCTGCGACCGAGATCGGCCGGGCGGGTGACTACGTCGTCCGGACGTTCTGCAGCCCCGCCGGGATGCGGGGCGTCGTGGTGGAATTGGCGTGGCTCGCAGCGCACATCGCGGTCTACCCGGCCGGTCTCGCGGCCGAGAAGCTGCTCGTGGAGTCGGGTGGGTACCGCACCGACACACTGCCGCCGGTGCGGCGCAGCCTGGTCATCACCGACGTCGAGGCCGCGGGCACGCCGATCCTGCTGGTGCACGGGATCATGGACAACCGCTCCGTGTTCACGGTCTTCCGCCGCACTCTGCGCCGCCGCGGGTTCGGGGTGGTTCACGCGGTGAACTACAGCCTGTTCACCGGCGACCTGCGCACCGCCGCCCACGAGCTGCGCGCTCACGTCGAACGGCTGCGGGAACAGACCGGGTCGGACAAGGTGCACATCGTCGGCCACTCGCTCGGCGGCATGATCGCCCGCTACTACGTGCAACGGATGGGCGGCTCCGCGGTCGTGGACACCCTCGTCACGCTCGGCAGCCCGCACCGCGGCACCCTCACCGCCCACCTCATGCCGACGCCGCTCGCCCGCCAGCTGCGCCCCGGCTCGGAGCTGCTCGAGGAGCTCATGCTGCCGGCGCCGGGCTGCACCACGCGGTTCCTGGTGGTGTGGAGCCGGATGGACCAGATGATCGTGCCGCAACGCAACGCCCGCCTGACCCACCCCGATCTCGATGTCGAGCAGCTCGAATTACGTGACGTCGGCCACTTGTCAGTGCCCATCGACGCGCGATCGGTCCACTGGGTGTGCTCGGCACTAGCCCATTCGGAGCACAATCGCCGCCCGAACGATCGAGTTCACGACGCTGACCCGGGCCTGGGCAGCACGTTCCGTGAGCGATCCTCGCCCGCGTCCTGATCGAACTCGTCCACCGTCCGACACGCCGAGGAGGTGATTTGCCCCCCACCCACAGCCCCCACCCACAGCCCCCAGTAGATTCGTCTCGTCCGTGTCACGACGCGGTCACGACCAGCTCCCCCGAGGGATTCCCCACCCTCGCTGGCGTGACCGCGACGCGGATGAACCGTCGAAGGGAAGGTCTTGGCTCGCCACCGCTCCCCGCACGGCGCCGAGGCGGACCACCCCGACCGGACGATCTCCCTCCAGGTGGTCGTAGCGGCCCCGGGCGTGATCCGCCTGACGGCACCCCCCACCGCGTCCCCGCGTGGCCGCGCCATGGTGGCCGCCGTGGCCGCCGGCGCCGCCGTGGCCGCCGGGCAGACCATGGCGTCCGCGTCCGGCAGCAGCATCCCCGCCGTCGACGTGGCACCGGTGGCAGTCAGCGCGCTGCTGCCCGTCGCGACGGTCACCCGCGCCGGCTTCGGGGTCGACGCGATCGGCGGCAACCAGCTCCTTCCCGACCCGGGCCACCTGGACCTCGACGACACCTCGCCGGTGAACGTCAAGAACCTCGCCAAGGCCGTGGACATCGGCCAGGAACTCGCCCGCCAGGCCTCGCTCGTCGACGCCGCCCGGGCCGACGGGGCGTCGGAGGCCCACCTGGTGGACAACAAGGTCTACGTCCGCCCCACCGCGGGCCGATTGACCTCGGTGTTCGGCACCCGTTGGGGCGCCGTCCACGAGGGCATCGACATCGCCAACTCGATCGGCACCCCGATCTACGCGCTTACCGACGCCGTCGTCGAGGAGGCCGGTCCGGCCAGCGGGTTCGGTCTCTGGGTGGTACTTCGCCACACCGACGGCAGCAGCAGCGTGTACGGGCACGTCAACCGCATGTTCGTCGACGTCGGCGAGAAGGTCTCGGCCGGCGAGGAGATCGCCGAGATGGGCAACCGCGGTCACTCCACCGGCCCGCACCTGCACCTGGAGATCTGGTCCGCCGACGGCACCAAGGTCAATCCGATCCCCTGGCTCCACAAGCACGGCATCGATTTCTAGCGCGCTCGCAGCTCGACGGCGTTCGCGGCGCGGCCGTCACGATCCTCCGGTCGTCGGACGCCTCCACCATGACACCGACGCTCACGTCGACCAGCTCTCGCTGCCGGGTCGGCCACGGAGGAGCCAGTCGGAACGGCGCCGCACCACCAGCGGTGTGCGAGCTACAGCTTCTGCATCGGCACCCCGCCGATGAGCATCAGGCGCACCGTGCCTGCGCTGCCGAAGTCGATGGTGACGGTGGCACGCACGCCGGTGCCATCGGAGGCGGTGACGGTGCCGAGGCCGTACTTGTCGTGGTTGACCCGGTCTCCCACGTCCAGACTCAGGGTGGGGGTGAGCGACCGGGCCGGGACATTCCAGTTACCCCGGTCGGTGGCAGTAGGACGCCGCCCGAACCCGAACCGGCCGACGGGGGCGGAGCGCTCGGGCTCCGAGCGGCGCCACTCGACCAGCTCGTCGGGGATCTCGGTGAGGAACCGCGACGCCGGGTTGGCGCTGGGCTGTCCGAACGACGAGCGGATCATCGCCCGCGAGAGGTAGAGCCGGCGCTGCGCGCGGGTGATGCCGACGTAGGCCAGCCGCCGCTCCTCGGCCAGCTCGGCCGGATCGCCCATCGCCCGCATGTGCGGGAACACGCCGTCCTCCCAGCCGGTGACGAACACGGCGGGGAACTCCAGGCCCTTGGCGGTGTGCAGGGTCATCAGCGTGACCATGCTCTCGTCGTTGTCGGGGATGGAGTCGGCGTCCGCGACCAGAGCCACACGCTCCAGGAACGCCGCCAGCGAGCCCGGCTCGGGGACGCCGGGTTCGGGTTCGGTGATCTCCGGTTCGACGGCGGCGTCGGCCACCGCTGCGTCGCCCGCGAACTCCCGCGCGACGGTCACCAGCTCGGCGAGGTTCTCCCGCCGCGAGCCGTCCTGCGGGTCCTCGCTGGCCTCCAGCTCCGCGGTGTAGCCGGTCTTCGCGTAGACCGCCTCGAGCAGCTCCGCGGTGGCCTCCCCCTGGACGACCAGCTCGTCGAGCTCGTCGAGGATCCGGACGAACGCCGCGATGCACCGCTGCGAGCGCGTCACCAGCCCCGGAATGCGCTCGGGAGTTTCCGCCGCGATCCGCAGCGCGCGGGCGAAGGAGATCCGTTCGCGGTCGGCGTAGCTCGCGACCGTGTCCTCGGCCTTGTCGCCGATACCCCGCTTGGGGACGTTGAGGATGCGGCGCAGGCTCACCGTGTCCTCCGGGTTGGACAGCACCCGCAGATAGGCCAGGGCGTCCCGCACCTCCCTGCGCTCGTAGAACCGCACCCCGCCGACGACCTTGTACGGCAGGCCGACGCGCAGGAACACGTCCTCGAACACCCGCGACTGCGAGTTCGTCCGATAGAACACCGCCACATCGGAATTGCGGATCTCACCGGAATCGACGAGCCGGTCGATCTCGTGGGCGACGAACGCGGCCTCGTCGTGCTCGTTGTCGGCGACGAAACCGACCACCTTCTCCCCGTCGCCCTGCTCCGACCACAGCCGCTTGTCCCGACGCCCGGGATTGCGGGCGATGACGGCGTTGGCGGCGGACAGGATCGTCTGCGTGGAGCGGTAGTTCTGCTCCAGCAGGATCGTGCGCGCGTCCGGGAAGTCCTTCTCGAACTCGATGATGTTGCGGATGTTGGCGCCGCGGAAGGCGTAGATCGACTGGTCGGAGTCACCGACGACGCACAGCTCCGCCGGGGCGGCTCCCTCGACCGCCGGCGCCACCAGCTCGCGCACCAGCACGTACTGCGCGTGGTTGGTGTCCTGGTACTCGTCGACGAGTACGTGGCGGAACCGGCGCCGGTAGTACTCCGCGACGGCCGGCAGCCGCTGCAGCAACGAGACCGTCTCCATGATGAGGTCGTCGAAGTCGAACGCGTTGGCCGTGCGCAGACGGGCCTGGTAGCTGCCGTAGACCTGCGCGACCGTGCGCTCGTAGGAATTGCTCGCTCGCTCGACGGCGTCGTCGGGGCCCAGCAGCTCGTTCTTCAGGTTCGAGATCTGCGCGGCGACGGCCCGAGGGGCGAACTTCTTCGGGTCCAGCTCCAGATCACGCGAGACCAACCCCACGAGCCGGCGCGTGTCGTCGGCGTCGTAGACCGAGAACGCGCTGCGCACCCCCAGGTGCCGGGCCTCGCGCCGGAGGATCCGCACGCACATCGAGTGGAACGTCGACACCCACATCGCGTTGGCCCGGCGCCCGACCAGCGCGTCCACCCGCGTCTTCATCTCCGCCGCGGCCTTGTTCGTGAACGTGATCGACATGAGCTCGCCGGGGTGCGCGTGGCGCTCGGCCAGCAGCCAGGCGATGCGGTGGGTGAGCACGCGCGTCTTGCCCGAACCGGCCCCCGCGACGATCAGCAGCGGCGACCCCGCGTGGGCGACTGCGTCCTGCTGGCGCGGGTTGAGCCCCTCCAGCAGCGCCGCACCGCGCTCGGTACGGGGGCGGGTGGTCGTCTCGGCGGGTAGCTCGAACAGAGCGCTCATCGTTCTCCCTCGCCACGGTCGGTCGACGCTTCGCGCGGACGCTGTGACACGTGATCACTCGCAAGCTCGTTCATGTGTTCGAAAGGGTACCGCCGCCCCCCGACAACCCGCCGCTGTGGCACACTCACCGAGTGCTTCTGATCAGCAGGCGATTTTTCTACTGGTACCGGATTCCGGTTCCCGTGGCCTGCTGACCAGCCCCACGACGCCCCGGAGTCCACGTGGACCTCGGGGCGTTCCTGTGTCCGGGGTCCGGCACAGGAGGAGACATGACCGTGACCAGCCCTACCGGCACCCCGGCCGACATCCCCGGCGACGACGAGATCCCGGCGCTGCGAATGGAGATCGACCGGATCGACGCCGACCTCCTGCGGCTCATCCAGCGCCGCAGCGAGGTCTCGCAGCGCATCGGGCGCGCCCGGATGGCCGCCGGCGGGCCGCGGATCGTCTACAACCGGGAGATGGCCGTGCTCGGCCGCTTCCGCGACCTCGGCAGCGACGGCCACGAGCTGGCGATGATCCTGCTGCGACTGGGCCGCGGCCGCCTCGGCGGGCACTGACCCGACTCGCGCGCACTCAGAGCCCGACTCGCGGGCACTCACGGCCCGACTCGCGCGCTCGCACCCCGGCTCGCGCACCCGGGGAGCCGACTCGCGGGACCGGCCGGCGTGGCAGTCTGGGGACATGGGACCTGTCGTCAACGTCGTCGCCGTTCTGATCGCACTCGTGGGGTTGATCGCGGCCCTGGGCCACGTCGGCTACCTCGCCCTGCTCAACAACGCGGCGCGCAAGCGGGGCCTCTCGGGCCGGTCGACGAACGACTACGTCAACGGCCGGTGGAAGGTCGCGGGCGGCACGGCAGCCGTCGCGCTGCTCGCGCTCCTGCTGACCTCCGCGGACGCGATCCCCGTCGACGTGATCGGGCTGCTGCTCGGGGGCGGCGCCGGGTTGGCGGCCACGCAGGCCCTCACATCGACGCGCACGCGGTTCCGCAGCGGCTCCTGACTCCCGGCCGTAGGGGTTCGACCCGTGGTCAACTCCCGCATCGAGCCCGCCCCCGGCCGGGCGACCGTCCGGACCGACGTCGAACGCGTCCTGGTCGTCACTGCTCATCCCGACGACGTCGCCTTCGGTGCGGCCGGCACCGTCGCGTCCTTCACCGCCGCCGGCATCGAGGTGGCCCGCCGCGTCTGCACCTCCGGCGACGCCGGTGGCCTCGACGACACCCCGCGCGCCGAGATGGGTCCGCTGCGGGAGGCCGAGCAGCGGGCGGCGGCAGCCGAGGTGGGTGTGCACGACGTCACCTTCCTGGGCTACCCCGACGGCAGGCTGACATCCAGCATCGAGCTGCGGCGCGACATCAGCCGCGAGATCCGCCGGGTGCGTCCGCAGCGGGTGCTGGCACCGTCACCGGAGATCTGGTGGAGCCGCCTCGCACCCCGACCACCGGGCCGCGGGTGAGGCCGCGCTCGCCGCCGTCTACCCCGACGCCCGCAACCCGTTCGCCCATCCCGAGCTGCTGGCCGACGAGGGGCTCGAGGCGTGGACGGTTCCCGAGCTGTGGCTGATGTCGGCGCCCGAGGAGCGGATCGACCACGTCGTCGACATCAGCGCCGTACTCGATCGCAAGGTCGCCGCGCTGCGCGCGCACCGCGCACATCGGGGACCTCGACGGCCGGCTCCGCATGATGCACGGCCACTGGGCGCAGCGCTTCGACCTGGGGGAGGGCGTCCTGGCCGAGGCGTTCCAGGTCGTGCCCATCGGGTGAGCGGCAGACCGCGTCGGACGAACGGTGTGTCCGCCGACGACCCTCCCGCGTCACGTCCGTCGCCCAGCTGCGCAGGCGCTGAGCCCGGGTGCAGCGCCCGCCACGGAGGCCTGCTCTGAGGCTGACCCGCCCTACACCAACCGTCGGTCCGACGCCCAGCGGGAGAGCTCGTAGCGGTTGGACAGCTGCGTCTTGCGCAGCACGCTCGAGACGTGTGTCTCCACGGTCTTGACCGAAATGAACAGCTCGCCGGCGATCTCCTTGTAGGCGTAGCCGCGCGCCAGCAGCCGCAGGACGTCGCGTTCGCGCCGGGTCAGCAGATCGAGCTCGGGGTCGCCGGGCGGGGCGGCACCGGGGCGGTCGGAGAACACGTCGAGCACGAAGCCGGCGAGCCGTGGGGAGAACACCGGGTCGCCGGAGTGCACGCGTCGCACGGCGTCGGCGAGGTCGCGTCCGGAGATCGTCTTGGTGACGTAGCCGCGCGCACCGCCCCGGATGACCGCGATGACGTCCTCGGCGGCGTCGGACACGCTCAGCGCGAGGAACACGACGTCGGGCAGCTCGGGCCGGATCTTGCGCAGCACCTCGGCACCGCCACCGTCGGGCATGTGGACGTCGAGCAGCACGACGTCGGGCCGCAGGTGCCGGATCGCCGCGACGGCCTCGTCGACCGAGCCCGCTTCCCCCACGACCGTGACGTCGGGAACCCCGCGGTCGAGCTCGGCGCGCACGCCGGAGCGGAACAGGCCGTGGTCGTCGACCAGGAACACGCGGATCGGCACGGGTTCGGTCATGGGACAGCCTTCTCCTCGACGCGCACAGGCTCCTCGACACGCACGGGCATGCTCAGGTGCACCTCGGTGCCCTCCCCCGGGGTACTGCGCAGCGTCACGCGGCCACCGTGCCGGGTCATCCTGCCGTGCACGGAGTCGGCCAGTCCGTGCCGGTCACTCGGCACGTCGTCGGGATCGAAGCCGACGCCGCGGTCCCGTACGAAGACGTGCACCACGTCCGCCTCCACCTCGGCGTAGACGCTCACCTCGGTGACGCCCGCGTGCTTGGCCGCGTTGACCATCGCCTCGCGGGCGGCGAGGACGAGAGCGCGCAGGCCGTCGTCGAGGGGCCGGTCGCCGACCACCACGGGTCGCACGCCGACGGCGTAGGTGTCCTCCACCTCAGCTGAGACCGTGGTCAGCGCGGCGGTCACGCCCGTGTCGGGCCCGGTGGCGGCGCCGTACCCACCGACTCCGTAGAGCCAGTGCCGCAGCTCGCGCTCCTGGCCGCGGGCGAGGCGCTGGACCTCGCGTGGCTGGTCGGTCTGGCGCTGGATCAGGGCGAGGGTCTGCAGCACGGAGTCGTGCAGGTGGGCGGCGATCTCGGCGCGTTCGGACTCGACGATGCGTTCCCGGCGCTCCTCGCCCAGCTCCCGGACCAGCCGCAGCCACCACGGCACGGTCAGCACGGCGACGCCGACCAGCGTGGCCAGCACCGCGAGCAGGGCGAACTGCACCTGCCCGAGCCGGACGTTGCCGAGCAGGAACGTCCCGATCCCGACGGCCACGAACACCGCGCCGGCCACCACGCGCAGCAACGTCGACCGACCGCCCGCGACGGCCCCGGAGCGCGCCCCGGCCGTCCATCGGCGGCGTTGGCTCTCGTCGGCCTCCCGCCAGACCACCGCGGCCCCGACCGCGGCGACGCCCAGCGGCCCGACGACCCAGCCCACCAGGGAGTTGCCGGCGGCCGCGGCGGCGAGCCCGGTGCCCAGCGCGAGCGCAACGAGGCCCGCCGCCTGCTGGCGCTCCGACCGCGACGTCGGGCGGGCCACGTCGCCCTGCTCCTGGCGGACGAACACCCACAGCAGGCTGTACGCCAGGACGCCGGCTCCGCTGATCGCGGCGAGCGCCACGAACCCGATGCGCACCCACAGCACCCGGATCCCCAGATGATCGGCCACGCCGCCGGCGACGCCCGCGACGAAACGGCCGTCGCGACGCCGAACCAGTGGCGGGGTGGGCCGCGACGTCGTCGACGACGTCGGAGCGGCCGGCGCAGGACCCGAGGACGTCGGACCCGGTGGTACCCGCCCCGCTGTACGCACCCCCTCCGCTCCCGTCGCGCCCGGGACGCCCCGGCCCGACCGCATGCCGTCGTGCGATTCCAGGCACAGGGTCGACCCAGCCGACGCGAACGCTGCGGCGGCCGACGCAGGACGCTCCGCGGGCGGCGCGACGACCGACGGCGGTGGGGCGGCGGGCAGGGGCGATGTCACGACTCCATGGTCACACGGGCGGCAAGCCCCGACATCGGGACGACTCCGGGGCCGGTTCAGGGTGATCCCCCATGTGCCGGGGCCGGCGGCGCGACACTGTCGTCATCATGAACACGACGGACGTGCAGGCCACGTTGGGTGAGATGTGGAAGACGCGGCCCGCGCGGCCGCGGCGGGACAGGCAGGTCGCCGGGGTGGCCACGGCCATCGGGCGGCGTTACGACATCGATCCGGTGCTGGTGCGCGTCGCGTTCGTGGTGACGGCGTTCTTCGGCATCGGGGCGGCGCTCTACATCGCGGCCTGGGTGGCGCTGTCGGAGGAGGCGGCCGACCCGCTCGCCCCGGAGCCGGCCCGGTCGCCGCGGCCGATCCTGATCGTGGCGCTGGTGATCGCCGCGGTGACCGGGCTGGGCTCGGTGTTCGTCTGGGAGGGTCCGGGCTGGATCCTCCCGACCGTCGCCGCGCTCGCGCTGCTGTTCCTGCTGCACCGCAGCCGGAGTGACCGCGGCGGGCAGGTGGAGGCAACCCGGGTGCAGCCGACCGACTTCCCCAACACGAGCGAGGCCGGCCCGTCGCTGGTCAAGGCCTCGCCCCCGGCCTGGGACCCGCTCGGCGCCGCCCCGTTCGCCTGGGACCTGCCCGAGCCCTCGCCCGCACCGCCCGCGCCGAAGCGGCGCCGCCCACCCGTCACGGCCGTGACGCTCGGGCTCGCTCTGCTCGCGGGAGGCGCCGTGACGGCGTTCATGTTGGCTCTGGGCGTCCTGACGCCGGGCAACCTGCGCCTGCCTTTCGCCGTGCCGCTCGCGGTGCTCGGCCTCGGCCTGGTGGTCGGCGCCTTCCTGCGGGCCGGGCGGGGCCTGATCCCGTGGGCGCTGCTGCTCAGCCTGCTCACCTACGGGCTGCTGGCGACACCGGAGCGTTGGCGGACCTACGACGTCGGGGACCTGCGGGCGGCCCCGATCACGGTGTCCGCGCTGGCGCGGACCTACAACCGCCCGGCGGACGACATCGACCTCGACCT
This sequence comes from Pseudonocardia sp., assembly GCA_043716935.1. Taxonomy (GTDB): domain Bacteria; phylum Actinomycetota; class Actinomycetes; order Mycobacteriales; family Pseudonocardiaceae; genus Pseudonocardia. The sequence continues at coordinate 9,713 of JAYSXW010000545.1, read as the reverse complement.
GCGCGGCCTGGACCTGACCGTGCCACCCGGCGGCGACGAACATGACGTACCGGTCTCCGTCTCCCTCGGCGCCGGCCAGGTGACGATCCGGCTGCCGCGAGACGCGGACGTGACGTTCACCGGATCGGTCGGGGTCGGGGAGCTCAGCTACGGCGACCGCACGCAGGACGGACCGCGATCCGAACTCGCCGTCAGCCGCGACCTCGGCGCCGACGGCGTCCGGTCCGGGCGGCTGCTCGTCCTCGACGTCGAGGCCGGCCTCGGAGACGTGGAGGTGCGTCGTGGCTGATCGGGACGGGCGTAACCGCCCCACCACGGTGACGCGACGCGGCCCCGACCCGGTGGCCCTGCTGGTCGGACTGCTGACGCTCGGGATGGCGGCCACGGCGTTCGTCGGGGTGGTGCCGGACCTGTCGGGCCTCGACCCCCGGTGGATCCTCGCCGGCGGCGCCGCGGTGGTGGGCCTGGTGCTGCTGGTGGGGAGCCTGCGCCGACGGCCCTAGATCGTCCGGGCCCGGGAGCTGGGGAGCGCCCGGGTACGGAACACCGGTCGCGCTGGGGAGCGCGGACCACGGAACGGCGCCCGGACCTCCGGGCGCCGATTTCCGTCCGTCAACCGAACGTCCCGCGAGTCGGGGTCCCGGTGCGCGCGAGGGGTCGGTGCTACTCCCACTCGATGGTGCCCGGGGGCTTGCTCGTCACGTCCAGCACGACGCGGTTGACCTCCGCCACCTCGTTCGTGATGCGGGTGGAGATGCGCTCCAGCACCTCGTAGGGCAGGCGCGTCCAGTCGGCCGTCATCGCGTCCTCGCTCGACACCGGCCGCAGCACGATCGGGTGGCCGTAGGTGCGGCCGTCGCCCTGCACACCGACGCTGCGGACGTCGGCCAGCAGCACGACCGGGCACTGCCAGATCGTGTCGTCGAGGCCGGCCGTGGTGAGCTCCTCGCGGGCGATGGCGTCGGCGGCGCGCAGCGTCTCCAACCGGTCGTGGGTGACCTCGCCGATGATCCGGATGCCCAGCCCCGGCCCCGGGAACGGCTGGCGCCCGACGATCGCCGCCGGCAGCCCCAGCTCGGCCCCGACCCGTCGCACCTCGTCCTTGAACAGTGCCCGCAACGGCTCGACCAGCGCGAACTCGATGTCGTCGGGCAGCCCGCCGACGTTGTGGTGGCTCTTGATCGTCGCGGTTCCGGAGCCCCCGCCGGATTCGACGACGTCGGGGTAGAGGGTGCCCTGGACGAGGAAACCCACATGTTCGTCGCGCGCCACCTCCCCCGTCGCGGCCTCGAACACGCGGATGAACTCCCGTCCGATGATCTTGCGCTTCTGTTCGGGATCGGTGACGCCTGCCAGCGCGTCGAGGAAACGGTCGGCGACCGCAACCGTGTGCAGCGACGCTCCGGTGGCGGCCACGAAGTCGCGCTCCACCTGCTCCCGCTCACCGGCTCGCAGGAGGCCGTGGTCGACGAACACGCAGGTCAGTCGGTTGCCGATGGCCCGCTGCACGAGCGCGGCGGCGACGGCGGAATCCACACCGCCCGACAGCCCGCAGATGGCGCGCCCGTCGCCCACCTGTGCGCGGACGGCGTCGACGGTGTCGTCGATGATCGACGTGGTGGTCCAGCCGGGGGTGATACCGGCGACGTCCTGGAGGAACCGCCTCAGTACCTCCTGCCCGTACGGCGAGTGGCCGACCTCGGGGTGGTACTGAACCCCGGCGAGTCGACGCCCAGTGTCCTCGAACGCCGCCACCGCCGCCCGCTCACTCGACGCGGTGACGGTGAAGCCCTCCGGCGCGCGTACCACCGAGTCGCCGTGGCTCATCCACACGGGGTGGGTGGCCGGCAGGCCGTAGTGCAGGGTGCCACCGCAGACCGTCAGCTCGGTGCGGCCGTACTCGCGCGTGCCGTCGGGCGCCACCTCGCCGCCCAGCGCCGACGCCATCGCCTGAAAGCCGTAGCAGAGCCCGAGCACCGGGATCCCGGCCGTGAACAGCTCCGGATCGACACGCGGCGCGCCCTGCGCGTACACGCTGGCCGGGCCACCGGAGAGGATCAGCGCCGCGGGCTTGCGCGCCACGATCTCCTCGACGGGTGTGCCGCCGGGCACGATCTCGGAGTACACCTGCGCCTCCCGCACCCGGCGGGCGATCAGCTGGGCGTACTGGGCGCCGTAGTCGACGACGAGGACGGTGGGCGGCTGCACCGCCGCGAGGGTAGTCGGTCGCGGCAGCGGGTGATCAGCCGCGGACGGTCAGCCCGACCCGCTGGAATTCCTTCAGATCCGAGTAGCCCGTCTTCGCCATCGCACGTCTCAGCGCGCCGAAGAGGTTGACCGTGCCGTAGGGGCTGCTGCTGGGGCCGAACAGGACGTGTTCCAGGTCGCGGGCGCCGGGCGCGTAGCCCGTCACCTCCGAACGGGGCAGGCTCGGGTGCGCCACCGAACTCGTCCAGTAGAGCCCCTGCCCCGGGGCCTCGGACGCCTCCGCCAACTGCTCGCCGAGCATCAGCGCGTCGGCGCCGCAGGCAATGGCCTTGGCCATGTCGCCGGAGCCGGTCATGCCGCCGTCGGCGATGACGTGGACGTAGCGGCCGCCGGTCTCGTCGAGGTAGTCGCGACGGGCGGCGGCGGCGTCGACGATCGCGGTGGCCATCGGTACCCCGATGCCCAGGACGTCGTCGGTGGTGGTGGCGCTCGACTGCCCGTACCCGACGATGACGCCTGCCGCGCCGGTGCGCATCAGGTGCATCGCGGTGCGGTGGTCGCCGACCCCGCCGGCCACGACGGGCACGTCGAGAGAGGCGATGAAGTCCTTGAGGTTGAGCGGTTCGCCGTCCGACACGTGCTCGGCGGAGATGATCGTGCCCTGCACCACCAGCACCTCGACGCCCGCGGCGAGCAGGTCGGGCGTCAGCTCGCGGGCGCGCTGCGGGCTCACCCGCGCCGCCACCGTGACGCCGGCCTCACGGACCGTCCGCAGCGCCTCCTTGAGCAGTGACGGGTCGATCGGCGCCGCGTGCAGCTCCTGCAGGAGTGCGACGGCGGCGGTGGGATCGTCCTGACCGGCGGCCTCAAAGACGCGGGCGAGCGCACCGTCTGCGTCGGAGTGGCGCGCCCACAGGCCCTCGGCGTTGAGCACCGCGAGGCCACCGAGCTGCCCGATCCGCACCGCGCTGGCCGGGGAGACCACGGCGTCGGTGGGGTGGGTCATCAGGGGGATGTCGAAGCGGTAGGCGTCCAGCTGCCAGGCGGTCGAGACCTCCTGCGAACTGCGGGTCCGCCGCGACGGCACGATCTCGACCTGGTTCAGGTCGTAGGCCCGACGGGCCTCCCGGCCCATCCCGATCTCCACGAGGTCACGCACGGGACGTCAGGGTAGAGCGCCGCTACCGGGCCGCATAGTTGGGCGCCTCCACCGTCATCGTGATGTCGTGCGGGTGGCTCTCCTTGAGCCCCGCGGCGGTGATGCGCACCAGCTGGGCCTGTTGGAGGCGTTCGATCGTCTGCGCTCCGGCGTAGCCCATGCCCGAGCGCAGCCCGCCGACGAGCTGGTGCACCACCTGCGACAGGGGCCCGCGGAACGGGATGCGGCCCTCGATGCCCTCGGGAACGAGCTTGCCCTCGCTCAGCACGTCGTCCTGGGCGTAGCGGTCTTTCGAGAACGACTTCGCGCCCTCCCGCGACTGCATTGCGCCGAGCGACCCCATGCCACGGTAGACCTTGTACTGGTTGGCTCCGACGAGGATCAGCTCTCCTGGCGACTCGGCGGTGCCGGCGAGCAGGCTGCCCAGCATGACCGTGGACGCCCCAGCCGCGATGGCCTTGGAGATGTCGCCGGAGTACTGGATGCCGCCGTCGCCGATGACCGGGACGCCGGCCTCGGCGCAGGCCAGCGACGCCTCATAGATCGCGGTGACCTGCGGCGCGCCGACGCCGGCGACCACGCGCGTGGTGCAGATCGAACCCGGCCCGACGCCGACCTTCACCGCGTCCGCCCCGGCCTCGACGAGCGCCGCGGCGCCCGCGCGGGTGGCGACGTTGCCGCCGACGACGTCGACGTGTTGGCCGACCTCGGCCCGCAGCTTCGCGACGGTCTCCAGCACGCGGCGGGAGTGGCCGTGCGCGGTGTCGACCATCAGGACGTCGACGCCTGCCTCGACCAGCGTCATCGCCCGCGAGTAGCCCTCCTCGCCGACGCCGACGGCCGCGGCGACCACCAGCCGCCCGTCGGGGTCCTTCGTGGCCAGCGGGTACTTCTCGGTCTTGTTGAAGTCCTTGATGGTGATCAGGCCGCGCAGGATGCCGTCGCCGTCGATGATCGGGAGCTTCTCGAGCTTGTGCCGGCGCAGCAGGCCCAGGGCGGCCTCGGCGCTGACGCCGACCCGTGCGGTGATCAGTGGGGCGTGTGTCATGACCTCGGCGACGGGCCGGGTGTGGTCCATCTCGAACCGCATGTCGCGGTTGGTGATGATGCCGACGAGGCAGCCACGCGCATCGGTGACGGGCACGCCGGAGATGCGGAACTTGGCGCACAGAGTGTCGACGTCGGCCAGGGTGGCGTCCGGGGTGCAGGTGACGGGATCGGTGACCATGCCAGCCTCGGACCGCTTCACGACCTCGACCTGCGCGGCCTGCGCCGCGGGTGCGAGGTTGCGGTGTAGCACCCCCAGCCCGCCGGCCCGGGCCATGGCGATGGCCATCCGCGACTCGGTGACGGTGTCCATCGGCGACGACACCAGCGGCACCTTCAGCCGGACCCGCCGTGTGACCTGCGTGCTGGTATCGACCCCGCTCGGCACGACGTCGGACTCGGCGGGGAGCAGCAGGACGTCGTCGAAGGTCAGGCCCAGCATCGCGAACTTCGGTGGGAGCCCGGCGGTCTCGCTCGTCATCAGTCGGATCCCATCTCGTGACCGCTACCCCTGGCCACCCATCGTATCCACCTGACCGGGGACGGGAGCACGGGTCGTGACGAGCATCCGTCGGGCGAGATGTGGTGTACCCGCCCGGCGCAACCCGGGTGACGGGTATCCTCGACATCGTGTCACGTGATGCGCTGCCGCCCGACCCGTTCGCCGGCGATCCCCACGATCCGACTCTCCCGCTCGACGACGAGCAGCACCCGGAGCAGGATGAGCTGAGCCAGGAGGAGCGCGACGAGGTGGTGGCCGACCTGGCCGACCTCGCCGTGTACCAGGCCCTGCTGGAGGCGCGCGGAGTCCGCGGCGTTGTCGTCGACTGCGGTGACTGCGGCGAGCAGCACTTCCACGAGTGGAGCCTGCTGCGCGCCAGCCTGCAGCAGCTGCTCGAGGAGGGCCAGATGCGGCCGCACGAGCCGGCCTTCGATCCCGACCCGGCCAGCTATGTCACCTGGGAGTATTGCCGTGGTTACGCCGACGCGGTGCTGTCGGACTCCTGACCCACCGCGCCGCTCGCGACAGCCCCCCGATCCTCGGACGGGGGGCTGTCGACGTCCTAGCTGGTGGTGGTGGCCGTGAGGCTCGCGTCGTCGACGGTGCCGCTGGGCGCCATGCTCTGCCCCGATGCGGGGGCCTTCGGCCGGACCGGCGTTGGCTTCGGGGACGGCGGGGAGATGGTCGGCCTGACCGGTGCGGTGATGACCGGCGGCGGGATCTGGGTCGGCCGGGGGACGGGCAGTCTGAGTTCCGGCCGCTCGACCGGGGGGGCCGTCTTGTCGACAGGTGACGGCGGCGGCGGACCTGGAGTGACCCTCGGCGACGCCGGAGCGGGCCCGGGCTTGTTGGCCGCCGGCGAGGTGGTCACGGCCGCCCCGACGGGGACCTTCCGCGTCTTGTTCGTGGCCAGCGGCGTACCCGGGTCGGTGGGCGTACCGTTGGGGGTCTCCAGCGCCTTTGCGACGAGGAAGTCCTGCACTTCGGCGAGCTGCGGGCTGCCCTCCTGGGGCCGCACGGTGGCGAGATCGGCTCTGGCCCTCTGCAGTTCCTGCTCGGCGCCGTGCACGTCACCGGCCACGAAGGCCTGCTTGGCGCGGTCGAGGCTCTGCTCGACCCGGGCCTTGGCCTCCATCGATCCGGCACGCTCCTGGTAGAGCGCCTTCGACACGTCCCACAGAGGGCCGTCGTCGGGCCCGGCGGAGTACGAGCCCACCGAGACACCGCCGATCGCGAGCACAAGGAACGCGGCGGCCGCGGCGACGGGCGCGAGATGCCGGAACCGGCGCGATGACGGGCGGGCGGCAACGATCGTACGGACGGCCGCATCGAGATCGACGAGCTCGGGGATCGGATCGGCGTCGACCTCCGCCTTCCACGCGGCGAGGATCGCGGCGATGTGGTCGTCGGTGTCGTAGCCCTCGAAGCCGGGGGCCGACACCGCCATTCCGGCGGCCAGGGCGCTGATCAGTTCGTCATCGGCCTGCACGGCGACGAGGTCGACCGGGTCGGCGGGCTCGAACGATCCGCCCGTGGCGACCGGGCGGTGGTGGCCGTTCGTGCCAGGGTGGGCGTGGTCGAGGGGACTGCTCTCGGGACCTCGGTCCTCACCCATTCAGACCACCTCCTCCTCGGGCATCGACTTGCGTAGGCGCGCGAGCGCACGGTGTTGGGCTACCCGAACCGCACCGGCCGTTGAACCTACGGCCTCCGCGGTTTCCTCGGCGGACAGACCCACCACCACGCGCAGCACCAGTATCTCTCGTTGTTTGTCGGGAAGTCTGTGCAACAGACGGACCATCTCGCCGGTGAGCTCGACGCGTAGCGCACGCTGCTCCGGACCGTCGGCCGCCTCGACCGAATCAGGGACGTCCGCGACCGGTTCGGACCGGTTGCGGGTGGCGGCTCGGTGGGCGTCGATCACCTTGTGTGACGCGATGCCGTAGACGAAGGCCAGGAACGGACGCCCCTGGACCCGGTAGCCGGGCAGGGCCGTGAGCACGGCCAGACATACCTCCTGTGCGACGTCGTCGGCGGAGACCGACGAACGGTCCATCCGACCCAACCGTGCACGGCAGTAACGGACGATCAGCGGCCGAATGGTGGTGATGATACGCCCGACCGCGGCAGGCTCCCCCGCCACGGCGCGGGAGACGAGCTCGTCCGAAACATCTGTCGTCTCATTCATCGCAGACAATCATGCGGTCGTTACGCACCATGTTCGTCATCATCCGTCCGTGAGGGCGACCACGGAGGGTGCTCAGAGGTGTCCTCAGTTCGCCCCACCGTAGCGAAGCCGCCGCGATCGACAGCACGGACCCGAGAGTGTCCTCGCACAGACAACGGCACCCCGCGACGACGGATACGTCATGGGGTGCCGTCCGGTGGAGCGGGTGCTCGTCGGAAAGGTCAGGACACCAGGCCGCGCCGGAAGCCGTGGGCGACGGCCTGGGCCCGGTCCCGTACACCCAGCTTCCGGAACAGCCGGCGGGCATGTGTCTTGACCGTGTCCTCGGACAGATAGAGCTCGCGCCCGATCTGGCCGTTGCTCTTGCCCTGGCTCATGCCGCGCAGCACCTGCAGCTCACGCTCGGTGAGCTGGACCCCCGGGTCGGTGGGGGCCCGCGGCGTGGGCACGGCCGAGCTGGCGAGCGTGTGTGCGAGGGCGGCCACCAGCTCCGGGCGGGACGCGTCCCACCGGAGGTAGCCGCGGGCGCCGCCCGCGATGGCCGCGGCGATGCTGCCCGCGTCGTCCGGGGCGCCGAAGACGATCACGTTCGCCTGGGGGTGGGCCGCCACCAGGCGGCGGGTCGCCTCCACTCCCGTCGGAACGGCGCGCTGGGTGCCGACGAGGACGACGTCGACCGGCTGGCGGGAGAACCGCGCCAGCAACTCGTCCCCGTGGGCGACGCAGTCGATCCGATGTACGCCGGCCACCGCGGACATCACGCGGGTCAGTCCTTCGCGGACGCTGCGACGATCGTCGCAGATGAGTACCGTCGTCACGACGATTCCTTCCTGCAGCTTCCTGCAGCCGGGTGATGTGTCACCCCCCTCATCGGCGGGCTACCCATCCACCTTGACACGATCAGGGCTGTTTCATGTCGTTCATTTGGGTGTGCTGCGCCGGGTGGCGCTTGCATGTGGGTGACAGGAGCACCGGATGGGGCAATTATACTAGCGGTAGTTCTCTCGGAAGCCACAACGACTCCCCCATCAGTCGCCTGCCAACCGGGTCACTGCGACGAGCAATTTCACTCAGCACGAGGCCCGCGGCGTGGCGGCGGCGCGTCGCCTCGAACCGGTGATCCGGTACCGATCGCCACGCCGTCCCGGAGTCGTTCGCGCCGGCCGGCCCCGCGGTTCGCCCATCGAGCAGGTCCGCCGCGGCGAGCAGCGCCGGCCAGACGAGCGGTAGGAGACCGTGGCGCCCCGCCTGCGCCGCTGCGGCGTCCAACTCCGGCACGACGGCGACCCCGGCTCCCGCCGCACCCCGCGCGACCGCCAGCACGGTCCGGGACTTGACGACGTGTCGCACCGCTCCGGCGGCCTCCGCACCGACGAGCGCGTCCGCCGCGGGACCGGTCGCGTCGCCCGCCTGCCCGCCCGCCAGGGCGAGCTCCGCCCGCACCCACCCTGCCCGCACCGCCGGCCGCCACGAACCGTGGCGCCGCACCTCCGGTCCGACGGCATCGAGCAGCCGGGCGGCGAGGTCGGGGGCACCCGTGCCGAGGGCATCAGCGGCGAGCCCCACCAGCGCGTCGATCCGGGCCGCCCACCGGTCGGTGCCGTCGGCATCGGTTCCCGGACGCCGTCCGGGGCCCCGGATCGCGGCCGGAGTCGGCCCGATGGGTCCAGCCGGAGTCGGCCCGACAAGTCCAACCGGAGCTGCCCCGGCGAGCCGGAGGCCGAGCGCGTCGAGGGGTCGGGCGGCGGCGTGGCCGCCGAGCTGGCGCCGGTGCGACGCGAGTGCGACGGCCGCGTGTGCGGCGATGCCCGCGGGGGTCGTTCGCCGCCGGAGCAGGTCGCCGAGCAGCGCGGACGCAGCGGCGTAGCGTCCCTGCCCGCCGAGCACCAAGGCCGCCAGCAGCCGTTCGACGGGCGGATCCGCCCACGTCACCACCGGCATGACGCCCGGAGTGGCGCCGAAGCAGGCATCGCGCATGCTCACACGAGTACGGCGGCGCCGATCGCCGCGCCGGCCGCCCCCAGCGACACGAGGTGCACCACGCGCGGAGGCAGCTTCACCCCGGCCCAGCCGGGGCCGGCCACGAACGTCCGGAACGGCGGCCGGGTCCGCGGCAGGGACGCGACGACCTCCACGTCGGCCGTCGCCGGCAACTGCGACCACAGCACCACCGCCGACGGCGCCGTCCGCCGCACGGCCGACACCAGAGCTTCTCCCGGAAGGTTCGGGCCCAGCGGTCGGCACGGCACACCACGATCGGCCAAGGTGGCCGAGAGCACGATCATCGGGAGCGTGTGCAGCTCGCCCGGCAACGCTGCGACGAGGACGGGCCGTACGTCGCTGCGGTGTGACGCCTGCGCCGCATGACCCGCAAAGACTCCGATCACGCACTCGCTGAGCAGGTGCTCGACCTCGATGCCGGCCCCGGTGTAGGCCCATCGCTCCGCGACGGCCGCGAGCACGGGGCGGGCGACGTCGTTCCACGCCGACTCCACCCCGGCCGTCTCGACCGCCTCGGCCAGCAGCGTTCGCACCGCAACGACGTCGAGAGCCGTCGCCGCCCGGCCCAGGCCCCGCGCCCGCAATCCCGCGCCCGGCATGCGCAGGTA
>JAYSXW010000544.1:0-2624 GCA_043716935.1 Pseudonocardia sp. | reverse complement strand
GTGGTGCACGAGACGGGCGCGGCGGCGGGCCGGGGGCGCCGCTGCGCCACGGCGTTCCCGGACGGGACCCTGCACCACCTGGACCGATCATGAGCGGCACTCCCGACGAGACCCGGGCCGGGGTGGATCTGACCAGCCTCGACGGCCCGCTGTTCGACGGCGCCGACGCCACGAAGCGGCACCTCGTCGACTACCTCGACACCGTGGCCGACCGGATGCTTCCCGAGCTGCGCGGCCGCCCGCTGTCGGTGGTGCGGGTCCGGCCCGGGCAGAAGCCGTTCATGCAGAAGAACGTGCCCCGCTCCGCACCCGAGTGGCTGGCGACCGTCGCGGTGTGGGCGGAGGCGTCTCACCGTGCGGTCCACTACGCATTGTGCGACGACCGTCGCTCACTGCTGTGGTTCGCCAACCAGCGGGCCGTCGAGTACCACCCCACGCTGCTGCGCGACGGGGTGCCCACCCACCTGGTGTTGGACCTCGACCCGCCCGAGGGCGCCGGGTTCCCCGCCGTCGTGGCCGCGGCCAGGCTGGTGCAGCGGGCGTTGGCCGACTCCGGGCTGGCCGGCGCGGTCAAGACGAGCGGCGCGAAGGGCCTGCACGTGGTCGTGCCGCTCGATCCCGCTACGACCGTGAACGACGCGGCTGCGGCGACACGAGCCCTCGCCGCCCGCGCGGAACGGCTCGACCCGGACGTCGCGACGACGGCCTACATCCGGGCCGACCGGGGCGGGAAGGTGTTCCTGGACTCCACCCGGTCCGGCGGTGCCACGCTCGCCGCCGCCTACAGCCCGCGGATCCGGCCCGGTTGCCCGGTGTCGTTCCCGGTCGACTGGGACGAACTCGACGCCGTCACCCCCGCCGACTTCACCATCCGCAGCACCGTGGAGAAGCTCGGCGCGCCGTGGCGGGACCGGCTCCCCGCCCCCGTGACGCTGCCCCCCGACCTGCTGGTCGAGGGGCACACGATCCCGGTGGCACGGGTCGCGGCGATGCACGAGGGCAAGCGCCGCGCCCGCGCCCGCCGGGAGTGAGACGGGATCAGGCCGGGATCGGGTCCAGCCCGTGCGACGATCTCGGTCATGGTCACCGAGATCGCCGACATCAGGGTGCTCGCCGAACGGGCCGACGGCTTCCGCGACGCCGTCCGCGAGGGCATCGCCATCGTCTCCGACGCCCCCGGGTTCCGCAGCGCGCGGCTCACCCGCAGCGTCGAGACGCCGACGCGGTTCGTGCTGATGATCGAGTGGGACAGCCTCGAAGCCCACACGGTCGGCTTCCGCGAGTCGGAGAACTTCGGGCGCTGGCGCGCCGTGGTCGGACCGTTCTTCGACGGCGCACCGCACGTGGAACACGTCGACGATCTGTCGCTGCGTTCGTGACGCGCTGAGAACCCGCTGAGGCCCGGCCCCGGGGCGCACGGCCCGGGTCGCCTACCGTTGGTTCGTGCATCGAACCCTCCGGCCGTGGCTGGTTCCTCTGGCCGTGGCCGCATCGGTGCTGCTCACGGCGGCCGCCCCGGCCCCGACCGGAGGCGCCGGCATCTCCGAGCAGCGCATCACCGTGCCGGGCGGGCCCGGCGTCCCGGAACCGGTGAGCCTCGACACCACGCTCTACCTGCCCGACCGGCTGCCCGCGCCGGCCGTGCTGGTGGCGCACGGGTTCGGCGGCAACAAGGCCTCCGTCGACGCGGACGCGCGCGATCTCGCCGCACGGGGGTTCGTGGCGCTGGCGTGGTCGGCCCGCGGCTTCGGGACCAGTACGGGGCAGATCGCGCTCGACTCCCCCGACTACGAGGTCGCCGACGCCCGCGCGCTCGTCGATCTCCTGGGCGCCGACCCCCGCGTGCGGCAGGACGGGCCGGGCGACCCGCGGGTCGGCGTCACCGGCGGCTCCTACGGCGGCGCGCTCGCGCTGATGCTGGCCGGCCTCGACCCGCGCGTCGACGCGATCGCGCCCGTGATCACCTGGAACGACCTCGGCCAGGCCCTGTTCCCCAACGCCGCCGCGTCGACGGCACCGCCGCTCGACACCGTCGCGCGGGGGGCGTTCGGCGGGGACGGGGTGTTCAAGAAGGGCTGGGCGGGGGTGTTCTTCTCGGCCGGCCTATCGGGTCCGGGTCCGAGCCCGTCGACCGGAACCCCGAGCGGGGCCGGCGCGGGGTCGCCGGTCACCTGCGGCCGCTTCACCCGCGCGGTCTGCGCCGCCTACACCGAGGCCGCCACCACCGGCCGGCTCTCGGCGGCCACCGCCGAGCTGTTGCGCCGGTCGTCGCCGTCGACCGTCACCGACCGGATCACGGCGCCGACGCTGCTGGTGCAGGGCGAGCAGGACACGCTGTTCGGGCTCGACCAGGCCGACGCCAATGCCCGCCAGATCGCCGCCACCGGCACGCCCGTCGCCGTGACCTGGTACGCGGGCGGCCACGACGGCGGCGCCCCGGACAAGGGGGTGCGCGACGCGGTTGCCACCTGGTTCGACCACTGGCTCGCCGACACCGGTGCTGTCCCCGGTCCGGGTTTCACCTATGCCGTCGACAGTGGCGTGCGCACGACCGGACGCACCGCCACGGGCCGCACGGTCGTCGCGCCCGACTACCCGGGCCTGACCGGCACGTCCGCGCTCGC
>JAYSXW010000543.1:0-7761 GCA_043716935.1 Pseudonocardia sp. | reverse complement strand
GGGCGGAACTGCCGCCCACGGTGAGATCGGGAGCTGAGCGCGATGCGCGAGAACACCGGGGACGACACCCGCCGGATCGACCGGCCGGACCGCCCGTTCCCCCGCGACGCCCGGCCCGCGTCCGCTGGGGTGCCGATCCCGCCCCGGCCGTCGGCGTCGTCGCGGCCGATCCCGTCATCCCGCCCGGTCTTCGCCGCTCCGGTTCCGGAGGGCGTGACGGTCTGTGTGCCGGGCAGCGCGCTGGCTCCGCCCCCCACCGCCGAGGCACCGCCGGTGTTCGTCGACGACAGCGGGCGCCGTCGCCGTCTCATCCGACTGACCGGCTACCTGATCGCGCTGCTCTCGATCGGGTTCCTCGGGCTGGTGGGGGTGGCCCTGGCCGTGCCGTCGGTGGGGGCCAGCGTCGGTCTCGACGGGGCCATTCCGTTCCTGGTGCCCGGAGCGGCCGCCCCGCCGCCGCCCTCCCCGCCGCCGGCGGCCAAGCCGAAGCCCAGGCCGGCGACGGTCCGGAAGGCGGTCACCCCGCGCCCGCCCACCACCGAGCCCGCCGCGACGACGGCACCGACCGCCAAGCCCACGCCGAAGCCGGCCCCGACCCGGAAGCCGACCGCCGCCCCGACACCCGCCCCGAAGCCGACGGGCACCCCGGCGCCCACGGCAACCCCGGCCCCGACCGCCTCCCCGGCACCCACGGCCGCCCCGGCCGCGCCCGCCGACAGTCCCCCCGCCTCTGCCCCCGCCCCCTCTGCCTCCGCCCCCTCCGCCGCCGCCGGGAACGGGTGAGGTCGTCATGAGGATCCTGCCGCGCCCCACCTGGGTGCTCTCCGTGATCGCGTTCCTGGTGTTCGCCACGATCCTGGTCGTCGACGGCTTCGTCCGCGGCGGCGTGGGATCGGAGCAGCCGCCCGTCTCCGCGCCCGGCCCGGTGCGGGATGTTCCCTTCGCCGTGACGCACGGCGCGCCGATCGTCGACGCCCGCACGTCCCCGGTCCGCACGTTCGCCCTCCGGCCCGCCACGGTGGCGCTCACGTTCGACGGCGGCCCGCACCCCGAGCGCACCCCCGAGCTGCTGGCGGTGCTGCACCACTTCGGGGTGCCGGCCACGTTCTTCGTCAACGGCGCCGACGTCGTCCAGCACACCGCCGCAGTGCGGGCGATCCGCGCCGGCGGCTCGGAGATCGGCATCCGGACGTTCAGCCAGCCCGACCTGGTCGGGGCGTCGACGGAGCGGTTGCAGCGCGAGACGACGCTGACCCAGCTGGCGCTGGCCGGCGTGCTCGGGGAGACCACCTACCTGGTCCGCCCGCCCTACTCCGCGTCGGTGTCCGCGCTCGATGACCCGCACTACGGCCTGGTCCGTCGCCTTTCCGACGAGGGCTTCGTGTCGGTCTTCAGCGACGTCACGGCCACGGACTGGACCCGGCGCGACACCGCCGGCATCCTCGGCGAGATCGTCACCTCCGAGCACACGGGCCGGGTCGTGGCGCTCGACGCCACGCAGGGCGGCCCCGCGCAGCTCGCGTCCGTACTCGCCCGGGTGATCCCGGCGCTGCAGGCGCAGGGCTACACGTTCACCACGGTCACGGCCGGCGCCGGGCTCCCGGCCGCCGGGCGGGCCGCGCCGGAGCGCGACGCCGCGCTCGGCGACGGCATCCTCGTCGCGATCGCCATCGCCATGGGGGCCGTCGACGCGCTGGGCTGGCTGCTGCTCGTCGCCGGTGGCCTGGTGCTGCTGCGGCTGGCGCTGATGGTGGTCTTCGCCCTCGGGCATGCCTGGCGGCGCAACCCGAAGCGGTTCGCCTGGGGCCCGCCCGTCACCGAGCCGGTGTCGGTGATCGTGCCGGCCTACAACGAGAAGGAGTGCATCGCGGCCACCGTCGGGTCGCTGATGGCCAGCGAGCACCCGATCGAGATCATCGTCGTCGACGACGGCTCCACCGACGAGACGGCCGCGATCGTCCGCGCCCTGAACCTGCGGGAGGTGCGGCTGATCCGCCAGGCCAACGGCGGCAAGCCGGCCGCGCTCAACAACGGTATCTCCCACGCCACGCACGACATCATCGTCATGATCGACGGCGACACGGTCTTCGAGCCGGAGACGATCCGGCGCCTCGTGCAGCCCTTCGCGCGGCCCGAGGTGGGGGCCGTGTCGGGCAACGCCAAGGTCGCGAACCGTCGCAAGCTCGTAGGCCGCTGGCAGCACATCGAGTACGTCATCGGCTTCAACATCGACCGTCGCATCCAGGACCTGCTCGGCGCCATGACGACGATCCCCGGCGCGGTCGGCGCGTTCCGCAAGCGGGCGCTGCTGGAGGTGGGGTGCGTCAGCGACGACACCCTCGCCGAGGACACCGACCTCACGATGGCCGTCTGCGCGCGCGGCTGGGAGATCGTCTACGAGGAGCGGGCCCGGGCCTGGACCGAGGCCCCGACCACGCTGCAGCAGCTGTGGCGCCAGCGCTACCGCTGGAGCTACGGGACGATGCAGGCGATGTGGAAGCACCGCGGCGCGGTGTTCGCGGGCGGCGCCGCCGGGCGGATGGGCCGGATCGGGCTGCTCAACCTCGCGATCTTCCAGATCCTGCTGCCCGCGCTGGCCCCACTGATCGACATCTTCCTCGTCTACGGCCTGGTCGCGCTCGACCCGATCCGCACCCTGACCCTCTGGGGCGCCGTCCTCGGCATCCAGATGCTCGCGGGCCTGATCGCGTTCGCGATGGAACGGGAGAACCCGCTGCCGCTGCTGTGGATGCCGCTGCAGCAGCTCGCGTACCGGCAGCTGATGTACGCGGTGCTGCTCAAGTCGCTCGGCACGGCCCTGGCCGGGGTCCGGCTGCGTTGGCAGAAGCTCAAGCGGGTCGGCGACTTCGGCTCGCTCGGCGCGCCGGTCGCGGGGCGGACGTCGTGAGGATCCTGCTCGGTGCCCTCGCCGTGCTCCTCGCGCTCACCGGCTGCACGTCCGCGGTGGCGGGCACGCCGTCGGCCGCCCCCGCCGCGGTCCTCGCGCCGGTCCGGTTCGCGCCCTACGTCGACCTGTCGGTGCAGCGCCCCGATCTCGCCGCCGTCGCGTCGGAGACCGGGCTGCGGCACGTCGTGCTCGCATTCGCGCTGTCCGGCGGCGACTGCCGGCCGGCGTGGGGCGGGACGGTCGCCGTCGACGACCCCGCGCTGCGGGCCGAGGTCGACGCGTTCCGCGCCGCCGGCGGGGACGTCACCGTGGCCACCGGCGGGGCCGTCGGCAGCTACCTGGAGAACGCCTGCGGCACGGCGGGAGAGCTGGCCGGCGCGTACGGCGCGCTGCTCGACGCGATGGGCACCAACCGGCTCGACGTGGACGTCGAGACCGGCGTCCGTCCCGACATCGTCGTGGCAGCGCTGGCCCAGGTGCAGGGCAGCCGCGGCACCGCGATCACGCTGACGCTGCCGATCGACCTCGCCGGCCTCACCCCGGCCGGGGTCGACCTCGTCACGCGGGCCGCCGCGGCCGGCGTCGAGGTCACCGTCAACGGCATGGACATGAACTTTCGCACCGGCGGCGACTGGGGCCAGGCGATGGTCGACGCCGCCCAGGCCGTGCTCGACCAGCTCCGCACGATCTATCCCGACGCCAGCGAGGCCACCCAGAACGGCACGCTCGGACTGACCCTCATGATCGGGCGCAACGACGCCGGACCGGTCACCACGCTCGCCGACGCGCAGAAGGTGCTCGACTTCGCGCGGTCCCGCGGGGTCGGCCGGCTGGGTATGTGGTCGCTGGGCCGCGACTCGGGCTCCTGCGCCCAGCGCAGGCGGGTCTCGGTGGACTGCAGTGGCACCACCCAGGCCGACCTCGACTTCACCCGCCTCCTGGGCGGCTACGCCGCCTGACCCGTCTCGATTCGTCGTGGCCCGGCGACAGCGGGGTAAGACCGGGGTGGTGTCGTCGGGATCGGAGATGCAGACCGGCTCAGGCGACGGACCTGCGCAGGTCGGCGGCCGGGAAGGGTGGGCGGGTATCGAGGCGCACGCTCAGACGGCCGGCGGTGCGCCAGGCCCGGGCGGTGACGTCACGGTCCTCGTCGGTGACGAGGTTGCCCATCACCCGCAATGCCACGGTCATCAGCGCGCGGCTGCGCATGCCGACCGGACCGGCCAGCGGCAGCAACCCCGGCACCGTCAGCAGTCCCGCGAGCCGGCGAGCGATGGAGAACGCCCGGCCGTAGCGCAGGCGCAGCGTGGCGGGCCAGGCCGTCGTGAGGTCGTGCTCGCCCTCGAGCAGCTCGGCAACGAACCGCCCGGTCTCCAGACCGTAGTCGATGCCCTCGCCGTTGAGCGGGTTCACGCAGCCGGCCGCGTCGCCGATCAGGGCCCAGTTGCGGCCCGCGACGTGCGACACCGCGCCACCCATCGGCAGCAATGCCGACGCGGGTGCGCGGATCGGGCCGTCGAGCTGCCAGTCCTCGCGACGGGCGTCAGCGTAGTGCTCGATGAGGCTGCGCAGCCGGATCTTCGCCGGGCGTTTCGCCGTGGCCAGGGTGCCGACGCCGATGTTGACCTCTCCGTCGGAGAGCGGGAAGACCCATCCGTAGCCCGCCAGCACCTCGTTCTGTTCGCCACGCAGCTCCAGGTGCGAGGAGATCCACTCGTCGTCGCTGCGGCCCGAGCGGATGTAGCCGCGAGCGGCCACGCCGTACGCGGTGTCCTGGTGCCACTCCCGGCCCAGCACCCGACCCAGGGTGGACCGGGCGCCGTCGGCGACGACGAGCTGCTCGCAGCGGATCGTGGCGCCGCCGGCAAGCACCACCCCGGTGACGCGGTCGCCGTCCCGGACGACGTCGACGGCCTTCGCGCCCTCCACCGCAACCGCGCCGTCGGTGAGCGCCACCTCCCGGATCCGGGCGTCGAGCTCCAGGCGGGGGACCGCGCCGCCGCGGTCGGGCAGCGACCCGCCGGGCCACGGCAGCTCCAGCACCTGCCCGAACCCCGCCGCCCGCAGCCCCCGGTTGGTGCCGTGCGCCCGGATCCAGGCGCCGAGCCCGAGGTGGTCGAGCTCGGCGATCGCACGAGGGGTCAGCCCGTCGCCGCAGGGCTTGTCACGCGGGAACACGGCGGCGTCGGCGAGCACCACCTCCCGGCCCTGCCGGGCGACCCATGCCGCCGCCGCCGCCCCGGCCGGGCCGGCGCCCACCACCAGCACATCGGTGGCGGCAGGGACGGGGGTGACGACGTCGGACATAGCACCTAGTATCGCGACCGGACGCAGCCGGGGCGCGCCGACCAGCGGCGACCCTGGTCTCACGGACCACATATCTCGACGTCCCAGCTTCCCGCCGGCCACTCCGCCGGACGGCCCGAGTACGCACGGTACGAGGGCCGTCCGTTGACGCGACCAGCAGAAACCCTGTACCCGCCGATACACGCACCGCACTCCCGGCGGCGGAACTCAGCTTGCCAGCCCGAGGCTGTGGCCGACCGTGGTTGGGTCGGCAATCGCCAGGAGCATCGCGGCCGCGACATCGGCCCGGGAGATCGTGAGTCCGCGCCGCGTCCGGACGGGCCGCGGGACTGCGCACGACCGCGGTGACGTCGTGTCCCGCCGCGGCTGCCTGGGCGCACAACAGTCGCCCGATCCTCGTCCTCCATGACATGAGCGACACGATGACCGACCGCTTCGCGCTGGCCTGGCGAGAGCACCGCGCCTACCTCACCGACCTCGCCTACCGCATGCTCGGCGACATCGGCGAGGCGCAGGACGTCGCGCAGGAAGCGTTCGTGCGGTTCGCCCGCGACCTCGACCGGATCGACGACCCCCGTGGCGGGCTGACCGTGGTGACGAGCCGGCTGTGTCTGGATCAGGTCCGCTCCGCACGCAGGCGGCGGGAACGCCCCGACCCCGGTGTGCCCGACGCGGTCGTACCGCTCTCCGGCCGGCCCGCCGTCGACCCCGCCGATCGCACCACCCTCGACGACGAGGTCCGTGGGCCACTGCTGGTCATGCTGGAACGCCTCGGTCCTGCAGAGCGTGTCGCTTTCGTGCTGCACGATGTGTTCACGGTGCCGTTCGACGACGTCGCGGACGCCCTCGGCCGGCCGGTCGCGACCTGCCGCCAGCTCGCGCGGCGCGCCCGCATCAAACTCGTCGAGGGTCCACGCCCGCACGAGGTCGCCGGACCCGAGCACCGCGCGGTGACCGAGTCGTTCATCCGGGCCTGTGTCAACGGTGATCTCGACGGGTTGCTCGCGGTGCTGGCGCCAGCAGCGTGGGGTCGCGCCGAGTTCGGCTGGCCCGGTATTGCGCCGCAGGTCAGCCGCGGGGCGGCCGACGTCGCCCGCGATCTCGTCCGGTTCTGGGGGCGGGGGGCGACAATGGTCCGGCATCCCTGTGGTGGCCCGCCGGTGCTGGCCTACGTCGGCCGCGACCTCGCGGCCGTCATCGAACTGGACGTCCATGGCCGCCGGACCCGGTCGGTGCGGGTGCGTGTCCTCACGCCTGACACCTCACTCCGATGACGACCGGACCCGGCTGGGACCCCGGCGCCGCGATGGAAACGGTGCGATCATGCCGGCGTGACGGACACGTGGGAGGCCGAGGCTGCGTTGGCACGGAGCACGGTGGCGTGGGGGGCGGGAAGCGTGCTGCTCGGCGGTGGGCTCGCCGTCGCTCGTCGACGCGAGGGCTGGTGGCGGGCGTTCGGGCTGCAGAACGTCGGCTGGGGCGCGGTGGACCTGGCCATCGCCGTGGTCGCCGAGCGGCTGCGGGCCCGACGGATGGCCCGGATCGTCGACCCGTACGAGCCGAGCGAGCTGTGGGCCGAGGCCCTCCGGCTGCGGCGGGTACTGCTCGTCAACGTCGCCCTCGACGTCGGGTACGTCGTGGGCGGGGCGGCGCTGTGGCGGTGGCGGCGCGGCTCGGGAGCGCCGGCCGGGGCGAGCGCCGGGATCGTGGTGCAGGGCGCGTTCCTGCTGCTCCACGACGCTGTGCACGCCGTAGGAGCGGGCCGGTAGTTCAGCGGGGCGCCATCCGCAGCGCGCCGTCCATCCGGATCGTCTCGCCGTTGAGGTAGTCGTGCTCCACGATCATGGTGACGAGCCGGGCGTACTCCTGCGGCCGCGCGAGACGCTGCGGGAACGGGACGCCCGCGCTCAGCCCGGCCCGGACATCGTCGGAGAACCCGGCCATCATCGGGGTGTCGACGATGCCGGGCGCGATGGTCACGACCCGGATGCCGTACTGGGCGAGGTCGCGGGCCGCGGTGACCGTCATCCCGGCGACGCCGGCCTTCGACGCCGCATAGGCGATCTGCCCGACCTGCGCCTCGAACGCCGCGATCGACGCCGTGTTGACGATCACGCCGCGTTGCCCGTCACCGTCCGGTTCGTGGAGCGCGATGGCCTGCGCGGCGAGGCGCAGGACGTTGAACGTCCCGAGCAGGTTGACCGTCAGCACCGTCCGGAACAGCTCCAGGTCGTGCGGGCCCTTCCGGCCCAGGATGCGGGCGGACGGTGCGATGCCGGCGCAGTTGACCACCGTGCGGAGCTCGGCACCGTCGTCGGCGATCCGGGCGAGCGCCTCCTGGACCGGCGCCTCCTCGGTGACGTCCGCGGCCAGCAGCACGACACCCTCACCCGGGGTGGCGTCGGTGATCGCCGTGGGTAGGTCGAGCCCGTAGACCGTGGCGCCCCGCCCGGCCATGGCCGCGGCGGTGGCGGCGCCGAGTCCCGAGGCGGCGCCCGTCACGAGCGCGGCGGTTCCGGTGATCTCCACGAGTTCTCCTGGTGGGT
>JAYSXW010000542.1:0-7762 GCA_043716935.1 Pseudonocardia sp. | reverse complement strand
CTCCGCGATGCCTGCGGCCCCCTTGACCCACCCGCCGCGGTGAGCAGAGCGGCCAGTACGAGGAAGCCGGAGGAGAGTAGGTATCCGGGGCGAGCGGCCTGGCCGTATGGGGGCCGTGGCGTCAAGATGGCGTTGGCACCAGACGACCGCAGGTCAGACCGACCGCCCGTGTGCCAAATACGCGCCGAAGTTCCCGTCGCCGTGGCGCCGACGCCGGAGACGGACCAGGTCAGGGCCATGATCACGGCGGGGGAGCGACTCCCCTCAAAAGGGTCCCAGTGTGGGTTCGAATCCCACCGGGGGCACACCACCGGAGGCACGCGACAACCTGGGTGGGCGGCAAGGTCGCGTTGAGCCACGTGGAACGGCCGAGTGCCGGAGGCCGTCAGGGCGTCGGGCCAGCGACGAAGCGAGCCTCCCCGGTTTCCGACCGGAGGGCCGACAGGTCCGGAGCCAGCCGAGCATTCGCGGATGTCGTCGGGGCGACTCCAGCAACGCGCGTGCAACGGCGCTCTCCCCGCCGGGCGTGGTCCGGGCCTGGAGCCGGTCGGTCGGATCGGCTGGGATCTACTCGGCGAACATCACGACGCTGGCGACGCGGGCGGATAGGTGGCTCCCGTAGGCGCTCAGAGTCAGTTCGCCGGTCCGCTGTCACGCCGTAGCGGTTACCCGTCGACGCCTGCGACGTTCGGGCTTGCCGCATGTGGCGGACCGGCGGCGACCTGCGTGGCCACGTTGCGCGTCCAGAACTCCATCACGTGGCCGTCGGGATCGGTGACGTGCGCCGAGCGCTGGCCGGGCGCCGCGGGATCTTCACCGAAATAGACGTCATCGACGTAGACGCCGCGCCTCCGGACCTGAGCCACGACGACGTCATGGTCGACCTCGGCGACGGTCATCGCGAGATGTACCTGCACACCGCCACGCGAACCTGCGATGCCCAGCTGGGGTTTCCACAGCCCGATCCGCGTCTGATCTCCGGACTGCATCCAGACCGCCTCTCGGCCTCGGGAGGATTCTCCCTCCCAGCGGCCCACGACCGGCAACCCGAGGACGTGGCTGTAGAACCGCTCGGACGCCTCCAGATCACGGGCCTCGAGTACCACTTCGGTCACACCCGTCGTCGGGACCGGCATCTGCTTCTCCTCGGCTTGGCGGCGTCTGTCTCGCGTACGGTCCGTGCCCGAGGCCTAGTAGTGCAGCTCAAGAACCAGTTCGCGGTCTCGGTCGGGTGTGGTTGCTCGAATCCCGCCGGGGACACGTGGCGGCCCGAGCAGCGGAATCGCCCGGTGGTCGACCTCAGCGACGGCCACCCTGGAGCCGCTATCGCTCGGGTGCACCGCTTTGCGGCGCTACGCACGGTCTGCAGCTCCACGCACTCCCTCGATCGGCGTCGAGCCGGAACGGTTGTCTGACGTTACCCGTTGCGTGGAATCCGACGATCCTGGCCGCGATCCGGTACCCGGGCGGTCACCCGTCGCAGCCGATGCCGTCCCCGTCGTCGTCTCTGTTGTTGTCGTTGCCGAGGCCGTGGATGTCGCCACCGGTGACGCGGACGGCGCCTGTCACGTGCGAGGGACCGTTGCTGCTCCCGCCCCGGCAGTCGACGTCGGAGTCGACGGGGACGCAACCGATGTAGTTCGCGTCGCACCCGCCCGACTCCGTCACCGGATCGGGTGGGGAGGGCTCGGGGGTGGCGGGGCTGGGGGTCGCGGGGCTGGGGGTCGCGGACTTCGGGGTCGGCGAAACCGGGTTGGCCGCCGTCGTCGACACCGGCTCGGAGGTGGCCGCCGTCGTCGCCACCTGCTTCGGGGTGGCCGGCCTGGGCGAGGTCGACGAGCGCGCCGGGCCGGCGCCGTCGACGGCGTGGCCCGCGGAACGTGACGGAACGGGAACCGACCGCGCCACCACCGATGGTGAGGTAGCGGGAGGCGCGATGGTCGGGGAGGAAGGCGGCCCTGCGGGAATCGTTGCTGCGGGTGTGGTCGCCGCGGGAATCATCGCCGCAGGAATCACCGTAGGGATCACCGCAGGAATCACCGTAGGGATCACTGAGGGAGTCGTTGCTGCGGGAACCGTAGCTGCGGAATTCGTCGCTGCCGACGGACTGGTGGGCAGCGTCGAGTCGCGGCCACCGATCCAGCCGATTGCCAGCAACAGCGCGACGACGACCCCGCCGACCAGCAGCGGGACCCGGGCCCGGTGGAGGCGGCTCCGCGGAGCCGGCGGCGGGACGGGAGCCGGCGCCGCTCCGCGTCGGGGGTGCGGCAGCCGCAGCTCCACCTGCAGCCCCTGTCGGGACCGGTCGACGAGCGCGACTGCGCCGGGCCGTCCACCGCCGTTCAGGACCTCCTGCACGAACGGCCCGTACTGATGCGCCATGAGATGGGTCAGCTCGCCGATGCGGCGGCCGCCGAGCCGCACCTCCACGCCGGGAGCCCCGGCGTGAACGCCATCGGTGACGGGGGCGGGCACGAGCTCCACCGCGACGCGCCGGGCCGGGCCGTCGGGTACCGGCTCGTAGGCGGACAACTCGCCCTGGTGGTGCTCCTCTCGCGTCACCACGACCGCGTGGTGGGGATCGAGCAGAGTGAGGCCGTGGGCCAAGTTCTCGATCAAGGGGGCTCCGGTGCCGTACGAAACTGTCTTCCGGTGTTCGAGGTCCGAACGCGAAGCGTTACGGGTCGATCACGAATTCGACAACTACCTCGACGCGTACCGCCGTCTCGAGACTGTTGGCGATACGGCACTCCCGGTGTGCCACGTTGACGAGGTGCCGGACCCGCTCCTCGCTGGGCCCCTCGACGAGCACGATGTGCGGCCGCAGCACTATCTCGGCGAGCTGGACCGGAACGTCGTCCTCTGACATGGTCGCCATGGCGTCGTCGCGGTAGTCGCGCACGTCGAGCCGCGCCCGCGCGGCGGCCGCGGGGAACGAGAGCGGCTGGCACGACGACGCGGCCAGCACCACGAGCTGTTCGGGCGTCAGGAGCGTCGCGTCGCCGAGGAACACAGGATCCGAGGACAGCGTGAGTACGGCGGCAGCAGGCGGCGCGACGCCCCGGTGAGTGCGGTCGTAGGCGCGGTAGCCGATGCCGGTGCTGCCCGACCACGCGCATCCGCCGCGCTAGGTGTGCACGGTGCTCATTCCGCGTGAGGCCAGCGACGGTCGGCCCGAACTACCGCGCCTCCGCCGGCGGCGCGAGGGGCCCGCGGGACCGGCGCCCCAGCCAGCTGCGGCCCTTCTTCAGGACGGTGCTGACCGTGTTCGGCCCGCGGCGGGCCTCGACCAGGTCACCGACCTTCCCCAGCAGCCAGCCCAGGACCGGCGCGCCGACGGCCAGGATCACCCACATCCGCAGCCGAGCCGAGAAGAACGCCCACATGGCCACCGCCCCATTCCGCCCGGACCCGCGCCGGGACGCGGCCACCGTAGACGTCGGTGCGGTGCCGCGCGGGTGCGGGCGGCGTAGCCTTGACCCGTGACGGGTGAACGTCCGGTTCTGCCGGGCGTGATGTTGTTCGTGCTGGTCGCGTTGGTGCCGGTGCTGATCTTGTGGCTGGGCTCGCGACTGCTGCCGGCTGCCTGCTCGGCACTGATCGACCGTCGTGATCGACGGGCTCCGGTCGGTCCATCGCTGGAGTGCGTCGTGGCGAACCTGCGACGGCTCCGGCGCGAGGTGCGCGGCCGGACGCAGCCCACCCAGGTCCGCCGGCTCGCCGTGCTCGCCGCCTACGACGCGACGCTGCTGCAGGTGTGTGCCCAGGTCGGCGTCGATGCCGTGCTCGCCGGGGCGCCGGAGTCCGAGCGGCCGCTCGCGCGTCTGCTCACCGAGGCCGCCTTGGAACAGGCGGGTGTCGCGCTCGACCCGCCGGCGGGCAGCTCTGCGGCCGGCGTCACGCCGCTGCAGTAGTAGTCGGCTTCACCGAGCGGGAACGTCGGGAACCCCGCTCACGTTGTAGGACAGGATGCCTCACACGCTTCTCCAGGAGGAACAAGGTGCGCACCAGCAGTAACCCGGCGTTCCGCAACCTGCCCAAGGGGCAGGGCGGCGGCTACGCCACCTTCGACCGGACGGGCGAGCAGCTCGGCGGGGTCTCGTCCTACGCCGACTCGCGCCCTCCCCGGGTCGGGCGCGCCACAGAAGAGCGCCCCCTCACGATCGACGACGTCGTCACGAAGACCGGCATCACCGCCGCCACCGCGCTCGTCACCGGTGTCCTGACCGCGATCAGCGGCCTCTACGTGCTCGCGCTCCCCGCGTTCATCGTCGGGTTCGTCGTCTCGCTCGTCCTGATCTTCCGGCCGCAGTGGGCCAAGGCCCCGCTCGTGCTGCTCTACTCGGCGGCGATGGGCGTCGCACTGGGCGGCATCAGCGGCGTGTTCGACAACCTCTACCCCGGCATTGCCGCGCAGGCGATCATCGGCACCGCCGGCGTGTTCGTCGGCATGCTCGTGGTCTACAAGACCGGCGCCGTGCGGGTCACGCCGAAGTTCACGAAGTGGCTGATGGGCGCACTGGTCGGCGTCCTCGTGCTGATGCTGGCCAACTTCGTCGCGAGCCTGTTCGGCGTCAACCTCGGCCTGCGCGACGGCGGCCCGTTGGCGATCATCTTCAGCCTGGTCGTCATCGCTGTGGCCGCATTCAGCCTACTGCTCGACTTCGACCAGGCCGACCGCGCCATCCGTGAGGGCGCCCCAGTCGGCTTCGCCTGGTACGTCGCCTTCGGCCTGATGACGACGCTGGTCTGGCTCTACATCGAGATCCTGCGCCTGCTGAGTTACCTGCGCCAGAACTGACGCGCACCGACCGTCTTAACGGCCCGGCTCCCGCGAGGGGTCCGGGCCGTTCGTGCCTCAGCTGAGACGTTCGAGCACCATCGCCATGCCTTGCCCGCCCCCGACGCACATGGTCTCCAGGCCGACCGAGCGGTCGGTCGCGCGCAGCCCGTTGAGCAGGGTGATGGCGATGCGCGCACCGGTCATCCCGAACGGGTGGCCCAGGGCGATGGCGCCGCCGTGGACGTTGAGCCTGTCCTCGTCGACACCCAGCTTCCGGGCCGACGGGATGACCTGCGCCGCGAACGCCTCGTTGATCTCGACGAGGTCGATGTCGTCGATGGTCATGCCCGCCCGGGCCAGGGCCTGCTTCGACGCCCCGACGGGCCCGAGTCCCATGATCTCCGGCGAGAGGCCGGAGACGCCCGTGGCGACGACGCGGGCGAGCGGGGTGATGCCGAGATCCGCCGCCCTCGTGTCAGACATGATCACCAGTGCGGCGGCGCCGTCGTTGAGCGGGCAGGCGTTGCCGGCGGTGATGCGTCCATCAGGCCGGAACACGGGCTTGAGCCGCGACACGGCCTCGTAGGTGGTTCCGGCGCGCGGGCCGTCGTCGGTGGCGATGACGGTGCCGTCGGGCAGCGTCACCGGCGTGATCTCGCGGGCGAAGAAGCCGTCCGCGATCGCCTTCTCGGCCAGGTTCTGGGAACGGACGCCGAAGTGGTCCATCTCCTCGCGCGTGACGCCGGTGAGCAGGGCGACGTTCTCCGCCGTCTGCCCCATCGCGATGTAGGCGTCGGGGAGGTGTTCGTCCGAGCGGGGGTCGGTCCAGCTGTCGGCGCCCTGCTCGGCGATGTGGGCCGTCCGGTCCCCGGCATCGGCGAAAATCGGGTTGCGGGTGTCGGGCAGCGAGTCGGAGTTGCCCGTGGCGAACCGGGAGACGGTCTCGACGCCCGCGGAGATGAACACGTCACCCTCGCCGGCGCGGATGGCGTGCAGGGCCATGCGCGTGGTCTGCAGCGATGACGAGCAGTAGCGCGTGACCGTCGTTCCGGGCATGGCGTCGTAGCCCAACAACACGGCGACGATCCGGGCCATGTTGAAGCCCTGCTCGCCGCCGGGCAGCCCGCACCCGAGCATCAGGTCGTCGACGGTGCCCGGGTCGAGCTGGGGTACCTGGGCCAGGGCGGCCCGGATCATCTGTGCGGTGAGGTCGTCGGGCCGGATGCCGGTCAACGATCCCTTGAACGCGCGGCCGATCGGGGAACGTGACGCTGCGACGATCACTGCTTCGGGCATCGTCGTCTCTCCTCGTCACCGGGGTGGATGTGGGCCGGACACTACCCGGCGGTAACCGCCGCGGCCGATGTGGCGTAACGCGGTTCCGGTGACTCCGACCCGTACGGTGGATCCGACGGCCGTCCCGCTGCCGACCCACGACTCGACGTTGCTCACCCCGCCGGACGCCGCCGAAGCGGCGTTCCTGATGCGCGGGTTCGTCTCCGCTTCGAGCGGGCCGGCGGGCTGACGGAGATCCAGCGGCTGTTGTTCGAGGCCGTCACCCGCGCGTTGACGGGCCACCGGCTCGATCCCACCTCGGCCGCTCCGGTGTCGGCGGCCGAGTTCGCGGCTGGTCTCTCCCGGCGCAACGGGCCCCTCCGCTCCCGGATCGTGCAGATCATGGTGCTGGGGGAGATGGTGCTCGCGCTGCTTCCGCCCGAGTTCAGCGACCAGGTGGCGGCGTTCGCCGACGAGCTGGGAGCGGCCGACGAGCTGCTGGCGGTGGCCCGCTCGTTCGCCCACGGCAGCCTCGGCATGGCGGCGGTGGACTTCGAGCGCAACGGCTACCTCGACGGCACGGCCCAGGGCGAGGCGCTGCACACCAGCGCGGCGTTGCAGCAGGCCTGGGACGCCGTCCCGGACGACCCGGCGCTGGCCGCGCGTTGGGCGTCGCTCGGCGACCTCGACGAGGGCACGGTGGGTCGCGGGGCGCACGAGTTCCACCTCTCCCGCGGTTTCGTGTTCCCCGGCCGGCCCGGCTCGGCTCCGCCCCTGCTGGCCCAGCACGACTGGGTGCACGTGCTCGCGGACTACGGCACCACCGTCGAGAACGAGATCGAGGTGTTCGGCTACATCGCGCGTGCCAACGACGACCCGCGGGCGTTCGGACTGCTCGCGATGATCGTCAGCCTGTTCGAGACGGGGTACCTGGCGCGCGGTGGGCAGCACCGACTTCCTCGCGCTCGACTGGTTCGCCGTGGCCGACCGGCCGGTGGCGGTGCTGCGCCGCGAGCTCGTGCTGCCACCGAAGTCGGACGACGCTGTCGCCGCCGGCAGTGTCGGCCCCTGGCAGGCCGGCGGGATCAGGCCCCTGCCAGCTCGCGGCAGGTCGGCGTCTCGCGGAGGCCCACGGCCGCTCCTACGACGCCCACGGCGCCGCGCTCCCCGAGGACCGGACCGCCCACACCAGGCAGCCCAGCGCCGTGGCGCTGGTGAGGGTGCGGACCAGGTTCCAGCGCACCCAGCGGGCCTCGAACGCCGCGCGCACCCCCGCCGGGTCGTCGATCCCGGACGCCGGGCCCGCATCGGCCAGAACGTTGTTGAGCGGCACGTTCACCACCGCCGTCACGACGATCATGATGCCGTACAGGGCGAGCCCGGCCAGGATCCACGGCAGCGCCGGGCTGCGCCACTGCAGCACCGCGGCGACGGCGATCAGCAGGGGCGCGCCGAGGAACGCGAGGAAGAACGCGGGATTCTGGATCGCGGCGTTCACCTGCTGCATGACGTCGACGAACGTGCGGTCCGCGGTGCGGCCGAGCGCGGGCATCACGGCCACGGAGAAGGCGAAGAACAGGCCGGCGACGAGGCCGGTCGCGATGGTGGCGGCCGTCAGGACGGCGCCGCTAGGCGCATCGGGTGTCATGCGCATCAGCCAAGACGGCACTGCCCGGACGGTCCATGGTCGACCCGCCCTCTTCC
>JAYSXW010000541.1:0-7763 GCA_043716935.1 Pseudonocardia sp. | reverse complement strand
CGTGCAGGCGCGCGTCGGACAGGCCCGCCGCGACCAACCGGGAGCCGTCGGGATGCGCCGTCTCGTCGTCCTCGCTGGTCACGACGAGCACGGGCTGGGTGGCCTCGGCGAGATGCGGTCGGACGTCGGCACCCATCAGGGCCCCGTTGAGCTGGCAGTAGCGGAGCAACACCTCCGGCGTCGCGTACGGGTAGAGCACCAGATGCGCCAGGTCCGGCGGCACGCTGTCGACCATCGACTGGCACAGCACGGCGTGGACGCCGCTTGCGCTCACCCGCGTCCGGGTGGCCATGGCCATCAGTCCCTGGAGGTTGCGCTGATGGTCGGTCTTGGGGGTGTCCGGCCCGAGGTCGAAGTCGCCGTGCCACAGGCTGAGCGAGGTGACCCGGTCCGGTTGCCGGGCGGCCGCGGCCAGCGCGACCACCGCGCCACCGCAGAAGCCGGCGATGTGTGCCGCCGCCGCATCGAAGTGGTCCATCACGGCGAACAGGTCGTCCACCTGCGCCCCCAGGTCCGTCCGCCCGACGAACTCGTCGGGGTCGTCGAAGAGGCCACGGCTCTCCCAGGTGATCACGAAATGGTCGGCCGAGAAGTACCGGATCCATGGCTCAGCGAGGCGCGCCGGCATGCCACACGCGGACGAGATGACCAGCGGGGGTGCTGCCGGGCTGCCGGCGGAGTACGCCCGTATCGACGCGCCGTCCGTACCCGGCACGACGGCACGACGGCAGACCGAGTCGAAGTCGGCGGCGGCCGCCGCATCGACCAGGCGATCGACCTCCCCGAAGTCGTCGGCCAGCACCCTGGACAACGTCGGTGCGAGTCGTTCCAGATCGAGCCGCTCGCTCACCACCTGGGCGAACGGGCAGCGGTCAGGGGAGCGGGCAGCAGAACCGGGGTCGAAGGCAGGTCCGTCCAGTCGGGCGGTCACGCGGTCCAGCACCGGCCGGACGGTATCGCCGGACGAATCGACCGGGATCGGACTCGCCAGCAGACCGGCCAGCTGCCGGACGGACAGCACGCCTTCGGCCAGATCGGTGACGGCCCGTTCGGCCGTGAGGTTGAGCATCGTCTGCCTCTCCTACGGTGACTCGACGGGCGAGAAGTCGCTCATGGTTGCTTGGTGAAGGCGTGCCCGCGGGTCGTCTGCTGTACGAGCCGGTTGTGGTGGTACCCGTCGCGGCCGGACACCAGGACTGCGCCGTACCGGTCGAGGGGGACCTTTCCGCCGTACTCCTCGATCTCGTCGGTGTCGGGATATACCCGCACCGCGCTCGGTACGTAGCGCGCGGCGAAACCCAGGCGCATCTCGTCGGTCTCACCGGAGTGCGGCAACGAGGCGTGCATCAGCGTCGACCAGAACAGGATGGCCTCCCCGGGCCGCATGACCATCGGCACCGCCTTCGACTCGTCCGGCTTCCAGTCCGGGTCGACCTGCAGCTCGCGGTAGTCGTAGCCGAAGAATCCGCGCCGGACCCCGTCCTTCTCCGTCTGGTTGATCGCGTCCGGGTCGTAGCTCATCTGTTTCGTCTCGTCGTAGAACATCGACTCCTGGGTGCCGGGGATGAATTGCAGGCAGCCCGTCCGATGGTTCGACTCGGTGAACGCGGTCCACACGGTGATCGTGCCCCCGAACTCCTTCACCTCGTCGGGCCACAGGATCTGGGGCTGCCCGGACGCGTTCGCGAACGTGTCGGCCTGGTGCCAGTCCGTACCCTCGTCGCCCGGGTACTTGGGAAAGAACTCCGTCCGCCAGCAGAGGACGTCGGGCCCGAGGACGCTCGTGACCCGATCGACGATCTCCGGGCGGCTGATGTGATCGGCCAGGAAGTTCATGTCGAGGTGGCGGTCGTAGTTGCCGATGTTGGTGTTGCCGTCCAGCGCCCCGTCGTGCGGATAGGCCGCCTGGCTCCGGTCGAGCATCTGCAGCCGCTCGCGCCGCCATGCGGATCGCATCTCGTCGACCTCGTAGACGGTGAACGGGCCGAAATAGCCCTGGCGGCGGAAGGTCTCCAGCTCGTCGGGGCTGAGTGCGAAGCGTCGGGTCGGCTCCATGGTGTCCTCCTGATCTGTGGTGTCCGGCGACCTATCGATCGCTGGTGACGGTGCCGTCCTGGATGGACCGCACGACCTCCGCGAGTCTGTTGACGGTCGCGGTGTCGCCCAGCTCGCTGCCGGTCAGCTCCACCCCGTACCTCTCGTTGACCTGCGCGATGATGCGGACGAAGGCGAGCGACGTCGCGCCCATGTCGAACAGGTCGCGGTCCGGGCTGACATCCGGGCAGCGCAGCGTCTCGCTGACGATCTCGGTGATCTCCTGGTGCATGGTGTGTGCTCTCCCTCGTCGACTACGTGGCGCCGTTTCCCGGCCGAAGGAACGCGGCGCGGTCGGCCTTGCCCTGCGGGGTCAACGGGATCCGGTCGACCAGGCGGTGATCCCACGGCCGGAGGTGTGCGGGCAACAACGCCGCCGCGTGACGCATCAGGTCGTCGCGGAGCTGCCGGGTCGCCGCATCGAACGTCGGCTGGTCCGAGGCGGCCTGCAGGTAGGCGACGAGCCGGACGTCACCGTCGCCGCAGTCCTCCGCGGTGACCACCGCGCAGTCCACCGACGGGTGGGTGGTCAGGCAGGCCTCGACCTCGTAGGGCTCGATCCGGAACCCGCGCACCTTGAGTTGATCGTCGATGCGCCCGAGGTGGACGAGATCACCGCTTTCGTCCCACGCACCCCGGTCGCCCGAGCAGTACGCCCGCCGTCCGTCCGGGCCCGTCACGAAACGTTCGTCGGTGAGATCCGGCCGGCCGCGGTAGCCGCGCGCCAGGCCGGGGCCGCTGACCCGGATCTCTCCGGGAGTGCCGTCGGGGACCCGTTCCCCCTGCTCGTCGTGCAGGGTGACCCGGAGGTCGGGGATGGGTACGCCGACCGGGCTGAGCTCCGGCCGGCGCAGGTCGGACGCGCGGATCACCCGGTACGTGACGTGCACCGTCGTCTCGGTGATGCCGTACATGTTCACCAGGAGCGGCCGCTCGTCGCCGTGTCGCTCGATCCACGGCTCCAGCAGCCCGACGTCCAGCCGCTCGCCACCGAAGATCACCAGTCTCAGTGCCAGGTCATCGACCGGCCCGCCGAGCGAGTCCGCGGCAAGCAGCAGCCGGAACGCCGACGGCGTCTGGTTGAGCACCGTGACCCGCTCCTTGCGGAGCAGACGCAGCAGTTCGACAGGTGCCCTGGCCGCCTCGACCGGCACGATGACCAGCGTGCCGCCGTGCAACAGCGAGCCCCAGATCTCCCAGACCGAGAAGTCGAAGCTCGCCGAGTGGAACAGGGTCCACACGTCATGGTGACCGAAGCCGAACCAGTGCGCGGTGCTCGTGAACAGGCGCAGCACGTTGCGGTGGGTGACCTCGACGCCCTTGGGTCTCCCGGTGGACCCCGAGGTGTAGATCACGTAGGCCATGTCCTCCAGGCCCGCCCGCGGGGGAGCATGGTCCGCACCGGCCGCGTCCTCGGCATCAGCCATGTCGATGGTCGCCATGTCGATCCCACAGCGCCGGACCCGCTCCGACCCGCTCCCGGCCACGACCGCCAGGCGGGCTCCGCTGTCGGCGAGGAGCAGGCGGATCCGCTCGTCCGGATAGCCGGGGTCGATCGGCAGGTACGCACCGCCGGCCTTGAGGATGCCGAGCATCCCGGCGATCAGGTGGGCGTCCCGGTCACAGCACAACCCGACCAGCGATCCCGGCCCGACGCCGCGTGATCTCAGCCTCCCGGCGACCCGCTCGGCCCGCAGGTCGAGCTCCCCGTAGCTGACGTCCTCGCCGCCGGGTGTCCTGACCGCAGTCCGGTCAGGGCCGTCACGCGCCCTCGCGGCGAAGACGTCGTGCAGACAGTCGCCAGACCGCATCCGACTCTCCTCGCCCCGAACTTCGATGTGTGTGAAGTCCACGCTAGAGAATCTCGGCGGAACGTCCTGCTCAGTGTTGAGCAGGGCTTTCAAGCGGGTCGGAGAACGCCGAGATCCGGTCGGTGAGCAATCGCGCGGTGGCCGCCATCAGACGTTCGGCGATCACCGCGACGTCACGGTTGCGCCAATCCTCCAGATCGGTGCCCCGGACCCAACGGTTGAACGATCCCATCGCCGGCCCGCAGTGGATCTGGAAGTTGACCCGCTCCTCGGTGACCCCGCGAATCGCCACTTCGGTGCTGTGCCGGAAATACCAGCGGAACACCTGCGCCATCCGCTGGCGTGGGTCGCGCTCGGCCCGGGCCAGCCGTTCGGGATGGCGTGCCGCGAGGTCGTCGCGGGTCTCGGCCCAGATCTCGTCGAACGATCGGCCGAACCAGTCGTGCTCGATGGTGTGCCGGGTCGCGCTGTCGATCTCGTCGAGCGACCGGTACTGCCGGTAGAGCTGGTAGAGCCGGTTGGCCCGGACCGCGAACAGCGTGCCCTTGCGCGCCACCTGGACCCGGGAGCCGAGCTCGAAGAGGTCGCCGGCCGGCGCGTAGCCGGTGTCCTGCACGTCGAGCGACGCGAGGAGGTCCTTCGCCGCTGCCGATGTGCCGGCCTGCGACGAGCACTGGTTGATCGATCCGGTCAGCACGAAATCGGCTCCGAGCACGAAGGCGGCGGCGATCGCCTCAGGCGAACCGAGCCCCCCGGCGGCCCCGACCCGGATCCGCCCGGGCCAGCCGTGGGTGGCCGCGAGCTCGTCACGCAGCTTCTGCATCGACGGCAGCAGGGCGAACGCGACGCCCGCATCGGTATGGCCGCCGGAGTCGGACTCCACGCAGACGTCGTCGCTCATCGGCAGCAGCGCGGCAACCTCCGCCTCCTCGGCGCTCAACAGACCCTCGGCCACCAGACCGGCCACGATGTCGGCCGCAGGCGGGCTCATGAACGCCGCGGCCACCTCGGGTCGCGACACCTTCGCCAGCACGTGGTGGGGCGTGACCGGACGGCCGCTCCGGTCGCGATGGGCGCCGCTGCACCGCCAGCGCACCAGCGGCGGCGTGATCTGCGGAAACGCCGCGGCCTCGACGAACCGCACGCCGCAGCGGAGGTACAGGTCGACCGTGGCGCGCTCGAGCTCCGGGTTGTCGAGCGTGCACAACAGGTTCATCCCGAACCGGCCGTCGGGACCGAGCTCGCGCTGGAATCGCTCGATGGCCGCCTCCATCTGCGACAACGGCACTCCGCCCGCGCCGAAGAAGCCCATCAACCCGGCCCGGCCCATGCTGACCACCAGGTCGGCCGAGGCGATTCCCTGGTACATCGAACCGGCCAGGTAGGCGTACCGGATGCCGTAGTCGCGGCGGAAGCTCGCGCAGCCGAGGCGGCCCGGCCCGACCGTCCACCGGGCCTCGTCCGCGGGCTGGACGGGGACCTCGGGCCGGGCGGGAACCTCCGGCCGGGCGGGGGCGTCCGGCCGGCCGGGGTGGCCGCGCTGAGCGGACCGCCACAGCCCCGTCAGCACGGCACCGGGGCCGAGCTCGACCGCCTCGGTCACGCCATGGTCCAGCAGGTGGTTCATGCCGTCGACCCAGCGCACGGGCCGGGTGATCTGCGCAGCCAACTGCTCGCGGAGCTCCCCCGGTCGGTACGGCTCCCCCGTCACGTTGGACAGCACCGGTGTCGCCGGGTCGGCCAGCTCGACATCGGCCAGGTAGGCGGCGAAGGCGCTCCTGGCGTCGGCCATGTACCGGGAATGGAAAGCCGCACTCACCCGAAGCGGGATGCAACGACCGAGCTCGCGTGCCGCGAGGTCGTCGGCGAACGCCTGCAGCGCGGGCTTCGGTCCGGAGACGACCACCTGGTCCGAGGCGTTGTGGTTGGCCATGTCCAGCTCGGGGTGTCCGCCGGCCCGCAGCACCTCGACGACGGCCTCGGCGGGCACCCCGATCACGGCCAGCATGCCCCCGCCTGCAGCCTCCGACATCAGCTCGCCACGCCGGCGGACCAGACCCACCCCGGTCGCGAAGTCGAAGGACCCCGCGGCGAACAGCGCCGCGTACTCGCCCAGGCTGTGTCCGGCGAGGAACGCCGGTGGCTGTCCGTCCCCCTCGATCCGCGCCAGCGCCTCGACGGCGAACAGGGCTTCGACGACGAACAGGGCCGGCTGGGCGAATGCGGTGTCGCTCAACCGCGACCCCGGATCGTCCCCGCACAGCTCCGCAACCGAGTACCCCAGCTCCTCGTCGGCAGCAGCGACGAGATCGGGATGGCGGCCGAGGAGCCCGTCGCCCATACCGCGCTTCTGCGAACCCTGGCCGGGGAACAACCAGGCCACCGTCGAACTCATCCGTCCGGGTCCCGGTCCTGCATCTCCCAGGCGTGATCGAGGGCGTGCCAGGCGAACCGCCGGACGGCGTAACGCACCGGCCAGCCCTTGGGCACCGGCGATCCCCCATCCGATCCCGCGCTCAGCACCTCGATGATGTCCGATCGCATCGCCTTGATCGCACCGACGTCGTCGACGGCGGGCTGCTGGTGCTTGATCCCGATCTTACGGGCGTATGCGGCTTCGGCCCCCAGCACGTGGTCGAGCATCTTGTCGCGGTCGCGTCCACCCCCCCGCGGGCCTTTGCGGAGCTCGGCCGGGGACCGACCCGCCATCGTGTCGAGGGTGTCCCAACAGGCCTGTAGAAGTGTGGCGGCCCGGCCGGCCTCCTTGGCGGTCAGGCGCTTCGAGTCGCTCTCCACGAGCGAGGCCGGGGCACCGAAGTCGGTCGTGGCCGAACCGTCCACCTCCTCAACGACGCTGAAGTTCTCGCCGGCTTCGGCCGGGAAGTCGATCTTCGCGGCCCTGACGACCGGCGCGTACCGCTCGGCGTACTCGGCCAGAGCCGCGAGGGCGTCGTCGGCGGTCTTTCCCGATCGGCCCCACCCGGGCCAGTCGAGCGCCATCGCGAAGACCTTCTTCTTCCCGACCTCGATGTAGACCGTGGTGGAGTTCGGCTTCTTCGCTGCCATGACCGCGTCCTCCCGCGTGGGCGTGTGCTTCGGATCGAGACGTGAAATCTCAGACTGCCAGGGCCGTGGCGAACCGCTCCCGCAGCCGGCGTTTGAGCACCTTGCCGGTCGCGCCCCGAGGCAGGGCGTCGACGGCGATGATTCGGTCCGGGCGTTCGGCCTGCTCAAGGCGGCCGTTCAGGAAGTCGGCGAGCTCGTCGACGTCGACGTCCTCCCCCGATTCGACGGCGACGATCACGATCTCGCCGGCCGCGGGGTCGAGCACGCCGAACGCGGCGGCCTGCGCCACCGCCGGATGCCAGAGCAGAGCCGTCTCGACGCGCACGGATGACACCGCGGCACCACGACGGGTGATCACGTCAGCCTTGCGGTCGAAGAAGTGCAGCCGCCCGTCCTCGTCGAGGTGACCGAGGTCGCCCATCCGGGTCCAGCCGGCCCGCCCGACATCGCTCTGGGCCGCGGCCGATCCCACGTACCTGCGCCGCGGGGCTTCCGAGCGCAGGCAGATCTCGCCGAGCTCTCCGGTCGGGACGGACGTACCGGCCTCGTCGACGATCATGACGTCGGTGCCTCCGCCCGGCGATCCGAGCAGGGCCGATGGCTGCCGGCGGTAGAAGTCCGGGTCGTTGTGGTCGTTCCACGGATCGAGCGCCAGGCGGGTGAACGCGGGAGCCGACTCCGTCGAACCGTAACCGATCATGATCTTGGCATCGGGCAGGGCGCGGGACAGCAGGCCGACCGCCGCGAGCGGTACCGCAGCCGATCCGAACATGACTGTCCGCACGCTCGACA
>JAYSXW010000055.1:0-6074 GCA_043716935.1 Pseudonocardia sp. | reverse complement strand
CCAGCAGCCCGAACGCGGCGCGCAGGTCGGTGGCCGCCACCTGCACGGCCTGGCCCGGGGTGCGTACGGAGTGGTCGAGCCCGATGCCCGCGTCCCACAGCGGGTACCACAGCTGCTCGGCGAGCCGCTCGACGTCCTTGCGCCCGTCGTGGATCAGCACGAGATCGAGATCGGACCACGGCGCCAGCTCGCGCCGCCCCAGCGCCCCGACGGCGACGAGCGCGGCCCGCTCGCTCAGGCCGATCGCCGCGCAGCGCGACCAGAGCCAGAAGTCGTGCAGGTCCACCAGCGCGCTGCGCAGGGCCTCCGGGCCGAGCCGGCGCTTGCCGGGACCGGGTTCCAACAGCAGGGCCTTGGCCCGGACGAGATCCGCGGCGTCCCCCGACACCTCCCCCACAACAGTCACAGCGCGTCGCTGCCCCGTTCCCCGGTGCGGACCCGGACCACCGTGTCGACCGGGGTGACCCACACCTTGCCGTCACCGATCTTTCCGGTACGCGCGGCCGATGAGACGGCCTCGATGACCTTCTCCACCACACCGTCCTCGACGACGACCTCGATGCGCACCTTGGGCACGAAGTCCACCTGGTAGTCCGCGCCGCGATAGACCTCGGTGTGGCCCCGCTGACGACCGAAACCCGACACCTGACTCACCGTCATCCCGGCCACGTCGAGCCGTTCCAGGCCCGCGCGCACGTCGTCGAGGGCGAACGGCTTGACGATGGCGGTGACGAGCATCATCACATTCATCCGATCTGTCCACGGGCAGAGCCGGCCGGGCCCGCTGCACACGGCGTGCAGCGGGCCCGGTCGGGGTTCACCAGATGTTGCTAGATCGCATCGGTTCCGCGTTCGCCGGTACGGACCCGGATGACGCTCTCGACGGGGGTGATCCACACCTTGCCGTCACCGATCTTTCCGGTACGGGCGGCCTCGACCACCGCGTCGACGACCTTGTCCGCGAAAGCGTCGTCGGCGACGACCTCCACCCGGACCTTGGGCACGAAGTCGACCGAGTACTCCGCACCGCGGTAGACCTCGGTGTGGCCCTTCTGCCGTCCGTAGCCCTGCACTTCGCTGACCGTCATCCCGAGAACACCGATCTGCTCCAGCGCCCCCTTGACGTCCTCGAGGACGAACGGCTTCACGATCGCCGTGACGAGCTTCATCGCTCAGCTCTCCTTGCCTGCGGTGGCGGGGACCTGCTCCGACGCCGGTTCCGGCACCCAGGCGGAGACGCCGTGGGACGTGCCGGTACCGGACCGCAGCGTCGAGAAATCATACGCCGTCTCGGCGTGCTCGCTCTCGTCGATGCCGGTAACCTCGGCATCGTCGCTGATCCGGAACCCGATCGTGTACTTGATGGCCAGGGCCAGCAGCGAGGTGATGACGAACGAGTAGGCCATCACCGCGAACGCCGCGACCGCCTGCTTGCCCAGCTGCGTCACGCCGCCGCCGTAGAACAGGCCGTCGGCACCGAGCGAGTTGACGCTCACCGTGCCGAAGAACCCGATCAGCAGCGTGCCGACGAGACCACCGACGAGGTGGATGCCGACGACGTCGAGCGAGTCGTCGAATCCGAAGCGGAACTTCAGGCCCACGGCCAGCGCGCACAGGATGCCGGCGATGAGTCCGATCGCGATGCCGCCGAGCGGGCTGACGTAGCCGGCGGCGGGGGTGATCGCCACGAGGCCGGCGACGGCACCGGACGCCGCACCGAGCGTGGTGGGCTTGCCGTCGCGGAACTGCTCCGCGATCAGCCAGCCCAACGTGGCCGCCGAGGTCGCCACCATGGTGTTGGTGAACGCGGTGGCGGCCAGGTCGCCGGCGGTGAGCGCGGAACCGGCGTTGAAGCCGAACCACCCGAACCACAGCAGGCTCGCACCCAGCAGCGTGAACGGCAGGTTGTGCGGCCGCATCGGCTCCTTCGGCCAACCGCGGCGGCGGCCGATGAAGATCGCGAGAGCGAGACCGGCCGCACCGGCGTTGATGTGCACCGCGGTGCCACCGGCGAAGTCGAGCGCGCCGAGCTTGGAGACGTTCGCGATCCAGCCGCCGACCGCGTCGGCCGACACGAACCCGTCGAAGCTGAACACCCAGTGGGCCACCGGGAAGTAGACGATCGTGGCCCAGAGGGCCACGAACAGCGTCCAGCTCCAGAACTTGAGACGGTCCGCGACCGCACCCGAGATCAGGGCCGGCGTGATGACGGCGAACATCAGCTGGAACATCGCGAACGCCAGCAGCGGGATCCCGTCCGGCCCCGGCCAGTCGACGGGGGTGTCTCCGGTCACGGCGAAGCCGCCGAGCTGCCCCACGGTGTTGGCCATTCCGGCGAAGTCGAGGTTGCCGAGCAGGCCGGCCCCGATGTCGTCGCCGAAGGACAGGCTGAAGCCGTAAAGTATCCAGAGCACACCGACGACGGCGAGCGCGACGAAGTTCATCATGAGCATGTTGAGGACGCTCTTGCTACGGGTCATGCCTCCGTAGAAGAACGCCAGTCCGGGAGTCATCAGCATCACGAGTGCGGCGCTGACGAGTATCCACGCGGTATCGCCGGAATTGAGCACGGTTTCCCTCCTGCTGTCGGCCAGGCTGGGGGAATAATCGGGGCGCCATGTTTCCGGTAAAGCCACCCGTTGTTGCGCGTGGATTAACTGGTCGCCCGGCCGTGTTACGTGAGGGTTACCTGAGCAGGGCGTCCACGAATGCCGCGGGCTCGAACGGCGCGAGATCGTCCGGGCCCTCGCCCAGACCCACGAGCTTGACCGGCACGCCCAGCTCACGCTGCACCCGGAAGACGATGCCACCCTTCGCGGTGCCGTCGAGCTTGGTGAGCACGATCCCGGTGACCTTCACGACCTCGCCGAACACCCTGGCCTGCATCAGCCCGTTCTGACCGGTGGTGGCGTCGAGGACGAGCAGCACCTCGTCGACCTCGGCCTGGCGCTCCACCACCCGCTTGACCTTGCTCAGCTCGTCCATCAGCCCGGTCTTGGTGTGCAGCCGGCCCGCGGTGTCGAGCAGCACGGCGTCGGCGCCCTCGTTCGATCCCTGCTTGACGGCGTCGAACGCGACGCTCGCGGGGTCGGCGCCCTCGGCGCCACGCACCACGGTGGCGCCCGCTCGCTCCCCCCACGTGACGAGCTGCTCCGCCGCCGCCGCGCGGAACGTGTCGGCCGCGCCGAGCACCACGTGCCGGCCGCCGGCGACGAGCACCCGGGCCAGCTTGCCGGTGGTGGTGGTCTTGCCCGTGCCGTTCACCCCGACGATCAACAGCACCGCCGGGCGGCCGTCGTGGGGCAGGGCGTGGACGGAGCGGTCCAGGTCGATGCGCAGGGCGTCGGTGAGGACGTCACGCAGGAGCTGCCGCGCCTGGTCCGGGGTGCGGACGGCGCGACGGGCGATCTCGAGGCGCAGGGTGTCGACGAGCTCGCGCGTCATGTCCGGGCCGAGGTCGGCCTGCAGCAGCGTGGCCTCGACGTCCTCCCACGACTGCTCGTCCAGGTCACCGGCGCCGAGCAGGCCGAGCAGGCCCTGCCCGAAACCGGACCGCGATCGGGCCAACCGCCCCCGCAGCCGCTCCAGCCGGCCCTCGGCGGGAGAGATGTCCTCGGCCGCAGCGGCGGCGGTCTCGACGGCGGCGTCGGCGGCGGCGGTCTCGACGGCGGCGGTCTCGACGGCGGCGGCGGCGGTGTCGGCGGCGGCGGTGTCGGCAGCCGGCGCGGCAGCGGCGGTGGCCGGCGCGGCAGCGGACCCGTTCTTCGACGGCTCAGACGCGTCCGGAACGCCGCTGCTCGAGACCTTTTCGGGCCTCTCCGCGACGGCGGGAGCCGCCGGCAGGGTGGGCCCGGTGATCGGACGTCCCACCCCCTGGGGGTTCGCCGCCGCATCGCCGTCGACGGAGGCACCACGCGGTGGGACGGCGCGGCTCGCGGTGTCCGTCCCCGAGGAGAAGTCGAATCCCCTCTCGGCCCGGTAGGAGCCGCCGCGCCGGGCCGGGGCGGTGTCGGGGCGGGCGCCGCCCTCGATCTCGTCGGTGGCGCGCAGAGTGATCCGGCGTCGCCGCAGCAGCACCAGCCCCAACGCGACGAGGACGATCAGGACCGCCGCAGCGACCGCGACGACGATCCACAAGGTCTCCGTGGTCACGGGGTCACCCTGTCATGCCCCACCGACGGACCGCCGATCAGCTCGCGGCGCGCAGGCGTTGGCTGATGACCGTGGTGATGCCGTCGCCGCGCATGGCGACGCCGTAGAGCGCGTCGGCGACCTCCATCGTCGCCTTCTGGTGGGTGATGACGATGAGCTGGCTGGTCTCCCGCAGCTGCTCCATGAGCGCGATGAGCCGGCGCAGGTTGACGTCGTCGAGGGCGGCCTCGATCTCGTCGAGAATGTAGAACGGCGACGGGCGGGCGCGGAAGATCGCCACCAGCAGGGCCATCGCCGTGAGCGACCGCTCGCCGCCCGAGAGCAGCGACAGGCGCTTGACCTTCTTGCCCGGCGGTCGGGCCTCGACCTCGACGCCGGTGGTGAGCATGTCGTCGGGGTCGGTGAGCACGAGCTTGCCCTCGCCGCCGGGGAACAGCGTCTCGAACACGACGGTGAACTCGCGGGCGACGTCGGCGTAGGCCACGGCGAAGACCTCGAGGATCTTGTCGTCGACCTCGCGGACCACGGTGAGCAGGTCGCGGCGGGTGTTCTTGAGGTCCTCGAGCTGGGTGGAGAGGAACCGATAACGTTCCTCCAGCGCGGTGAACTCCTCGAGCGCCAGGGGGTTGACCCTGCCCAGCAGCGCGAGGTCCTTCTCGGCCCGGCTCGCGCGTCGCTGCTGGTCGGAGCGGTCGTACGGCATCGGCGGCGGCGCGACGACGGCCTCCCCGCGCTCGCGCGCCGCCTCGTACTCGGCGGTCTCGGCCGCGGACGCCGGGGCGGGCGCGTCGGGGCCGTACTCGGCGACGAGGTCCTCCACCCCCAGGCCGTGCTCGGTGAGCACCTTCTCGGTGAGCTGTTCGAGGCGCAGCCGGTTCTGTGCGCGCATCATCTCGTCGCGGTGGACCGCGTCGGTGAGCTTGTCGATCAGCGCCGTCAGCCGGCCACCGGTGAGCCGGACCTCGCCCAGCGCACGCTCGCGGTCGTCGCGGGCGGCTGCCGCGGCGTCCCGCTCGGCGGCGGCGCGGGCGAGCGACCCGGTGATGCGGTCGCAGGCGGTCTGCCCGGTTCGGGTGACGAGCGCCGCGATCGCCGCGCCACGCTCCCGTGCCTCCCGCGCCGCCTCGGCACGGGCCCGGGCCTGACGCTCCGACGAGGCCTGGCGGCGCAGCGACTCCGCCCGCCCCGCGATCGCCCGTACCCGCTCCTCGACGGTGCGCAGCGCCAGGCGGGCCTCCACCTCCTGCGATCGGGCCAGCGCCAGCGCGTCCGCGGCGGCGTCGCGCACCTCGGTGTCCGGTTCGTCGTCCACCGGCTCGTCCTGCGCGACGGCGAGCTGCTGCTCGGCGGCCTCCAGGGCCACCAGCGAGTCCGTGCGACGGGCCTCGACGGCGTCGCGACGCTCGCGCAGCCGCTCCGCCTCCGCGGCCGCCGAGCGCACGGCCTGCTCGTGGCGTCCCAGCTGCGCCGACGCCGCCGACCGCTGCTGCGCCGCCACGCTCTGCGCCGTCCGGGCCGCGTCGACGTCAACCAGCCGCGCCGCCTCCTCTGCGCGCGCCCCCTCGCCCACCGGGCGCAGCGCGGCCAGC
Source organism: Pseudonocardia sp. (assembly GCA_043716935.1). Taxonomy (GTDB): domain Bacteria; phylum Actinomycetota; class Actinomycetes; order Mycobacteriales; family Pseudonocardiaceae; genus Pseudonocardia. The sequence goes on along the minus strand of JAYSXW010000055.1, from coordinate 333 downwards.
TCCCGCTCGACCTGCAGCCGGGCAGTGTCGGCGTCGTCGACCGACGCCCGCACCTCCAGCGTGCTCGACGCGGTCCCCGATCCGCCCGACGCCCGATGCGCGCCCAGCACGTCCCCGTCGAGGGTGACGGCGGTCAGCGCCGGATCGGCGGCTACGACAGCCCGCGCGGCGAGCAGATCGCCGACGACGACGACGCCCCACAGCAGGGCCCGGACGGCGGACGCCAGCGGCTCCTCCGCGGACACCCACTCGTGGGCCCATCGCCCTTCGCGCTCCCCCGGGCTGGCAGGAAAGCCACCTTCCTGCAACGTCGCTGCGGGAAAGTGGCCTTCC
>JAYSXW010000540.1:0-2632 GCA_043716935.1 Pseudonocardia sp. | reverse complement strand
GCGCCGCCCGCCCGCGTCCGCGCCGACCACGATCCAGCGCGATGCCGCCGCGGCCAGCCGGTAGGCCGCGTCGACGCAGGCGGCCCGCAGCTCCCCGGTCTCCGCCGCCGCACCCGAGGCCAGCTCGGGAACGAGCAGCGGCGGCTCGGGAACCACGGCGACCATCGACAGCACGATCGCGAGGGTAGGGCCACGCGACTCGCAGACCGGGACCGGCCGCTGGCTGCGCGACGCCCGTCCGAGCGGTTCCGGCCGGCGCCCGGAGCTGCTTGAATCGCGCAACGGCCTCGATCACGACGATCGGCGACGGCCGCTGTGCACGGCTTTGCCTCCGGGCGGGGCGCCCACCGACCGCGGTGGGCCGGAACGAGGAGGTCCAGGTGTCGGAGCAGGAGACGGTGTCGCAGCAGGGGACGGTGTCGCGGCAGGGGACGGTGTCGCGGCAGGAGACGGTGTCGCAGCAGGAGACGGGCCAGCAGGGATCCGGGACGGTGAAGCAGGCGTCGTCCGACGAGGCGCGGGTGACCCCGGCCGTCCCGGACTGCGCCGACCCGGGCCCGGTCGACCCCACCACCCCTGACCCGGCCCTCACCGAGGCCTCCACCCTCGCGGCCCGGTCACCGACCGCCCAGTCACCGAGCGTCGAATCACCACGGGCCGAGTCGCCACGGGCCGAGTCGCTGACGACCGAATTCCCGCGGGCCGAATCCGGGACAGGCGCATCCGGGACAGGCGCAAACAGCAACGCGGACGTCGGAGCCGCCGGCACGGTCGCAGCAGGGCCCGCGGCCGCCGTCGACCTGACCGCCGGGCCTCCCGTCGACGAGTCAGCCACCGAGCCCGCTCGGCTGCCCGCCACCGTGGACGGGATGACCGTCCACCCCACGGGCCCGATCGGGTCGGACCAGGCCGGAACCGGAGCGGTCGGCCCCGGCGAGGCCACGGGACAGGCCGCTGCCGACGGCTCCCGGTCAGGTCCGTCCGACCCGCGCCCCGCCGCGTCGGGTGCGTCCACGGAGCCGAGCGCCGAGGCCAGCGTGTCCGCCCCCCCGACGCGGCAGCTGCGCCCCCGGGTCGTACCCGGCCCGCCCCCTCGTCCACGCCCCGGCCCTGTACCGCGTCGCGCCTCGACACCGACGAGCTCGGCTCCCGCTCCCGCAGCGCCCGTCGCCACCCCCACCCCGGTGGCCCAGCCGTCAGCGGTGGCCCAGCCGTCACCGGTGGGAGCGGCGAGTGCTGACCCGGGCCGCTGGGGACGCGCGGACGCCGAGGGCGTCGTCCACGTCCGCACCGCCGACGGCGAGCGGGTGGTCGGCTCCTGGCAGGCCGGCGCTCCCGAGGAGGGGTTGGCGCACTTCGCCCGGCGCTTCGACGACGTCCGCACCGAGGTCGAGCTCCTCGCGGCCCGTCTCGCCGCCGGAGGTGGGGATCCCAAGCAGGCCTTGAGCAGCGCGAGAACGCTTCGCGACGGCCTCGCCGAGGCTACGATCGTCGGCGATCTGGCCGGGCTCGCGGCCCGCCTCGACGAGGTGGTGGCGCAGGCCGAGGCCGCGGTCGGGGCCGCGCGCTCGGCCCGGGACGCCCAGCGGGCCGAGGCGGTGGCCCGCAAGGAGGCGTTGGCCGTGGAGGCCGAGACGCTCGCCGACGAGGCGACGCAGTGGAAGCAGGCCGGCGACCAGTTCACCGCGATCCTCGACGAGTGGCGCACCATCCGCGGCATCGACCGCAAGACCGACGAGCAGCTGTGGAAGCGGTTCTCCAAAGCGCGCGAGGGCTTCAACCGTCGTCGCGGCTCGCACTTCGCCGACCTCGACCGGCAACGGACGACCGCGAAGGCCCGCAAGGAGGAGCTGGTGGTCGAGGCCGAGAAGCTGGCCGACTCCGATGACTGGGGCCCCACCGCCGCGCGCTACCGCGATCTGATGACCGAGTGGAAGGCCGCGGGCCGCGCGCAGAAGGACACCGACGACTCCCTCTGGCAGCGCTTCCGCACGGCCCAGGACGGGTTCTTCGCGCGGCGCAGCGCCACCTTCACCGAGCGCGACGCGGAGTTCGTCGCCAACTCCGAGGCCAAGAAGGCGCTGCTCACCGAGGCAGAGAGGATCGACGTGTCCGACCCGCCGGGCGCCCGGGCCGCGCTTCGCGGCATCCAGGCGCGCTGGGAGGACATCGGCAAGATCCCGCGCGACGACATCCGCACCCTGGAGGCGCGGCTGCGCGCGGTCGAGGAGAAGGTACGCGAGGCCGGTGACCGCCAGTGGCGGCGCACCGACCCCGAGGCGGAGGCGCGGGTGGCCCAGTTCCGGGAACGCGTCGCCCAGTTCGAGGCCCAGGCGGAGAAGGCCCGCGCGGCGGGGAAGACCAAGCGGGCGGAGGAGGCCGACGCCCAGGCCGCCCAGTGGCGGGAGTGGGCCGAGACCGCGGAGCAGGCGGTGCAGCACCGCTGAAGATCGCCGACGGGTGCGGTAGGGGCCGGATCCGGCCGGCAGGGCACCGCTTCGACGTTCATGCGACGACCTTCCCCGATCGGCCACGGGCACCACCCGAGGTCTGTCATCCTCCTGCCGTGCCGCCGGACCCAGACCTCCTCGACCTGCTGGGCCGCCAGGACGGGCTGATCTCCGTGGAACAG
>JAYSXW010000539.1:0-2635 GCA_043716935.1 Pseudonocardia sp. | reverse complement strand
GGCGTCGCACCGGACGCCACGGTCTCGGTGAACGGGTAGAGGTTGCTCACGAGCAGGTCGAACGGGGCGATGCCGAGCTCCACGAGCTGGGCGAGGTGCTCGGGCCGCCGGGTGTCGGCGAGCAGGCCTGCGTGCACGCTCGGGTGCAGGGTCTTGACACGACCGTCGAGACACTCGGGGAAACCGGTCAGCTCCTCGACGGCCACCACTGGCACGCCGGCGCCGGCGATGGCCTGCGCGGTGGAACCGGTCGAGACGATCTCGACGCCGAGTGCGTACAGGCCGGCGGCCAGCGTCTCCAGACCGGCCTTGTCGTAGACGCTGATCAGCGCCCGGCGCACCGGCCTGCGGCCCTGGGACTCCACCGAACTCACGGAATGGTCACCTCTCGTCCGGTCACGGTGGCCCCGTGTCGGGCCAGCGCGGCGACGGTGCCGACGAGCAGCCGTCGCTCCTCGATCTTGATGCGCTCGTGCAGCGACTCGACGGTGTCGCCCGCCTCGACCGCGACGGCGACCTGTGCCAGCACCGGTCCGGTGTCGACGCCGTCGTCGACGAGATGGACCGTGGCGCCGGCGACCTTGACGCCGTAGGCCAGGGCGTCGGCGACACCGTGCAGCCCGGGGAACGCCGGTAGCAACGCCGGATGCGTGTTGATCACCGGGACGCCGACGCCGGCCAGGAAGTCGGGGCCGAGGATCTTCAGGAAACCAGCGGAGACGATCAGGTCCGGCCGGTGCTCGGCCACGGCCTTTCCCAGTGCGGCGTCCCAGGCGCCGCGGTCGGCGTGATCGGCCACGCGGACCGAGAACGTCGGGAGCCCCGCTCGCTCGGCCCGCGCGAGCCCGGCGATCCCGGCGCGGTCGGCCCCGACGGCCACCACGCGCGCCGGATGCTCGGGCGCGGCGTCGAGCAGGGCCTGCAGCAGCGTGCCGGACCCGGACACGAGCACCACCACACGCGCCGGATCGGGGATCTCGACCCGGCGGGACGGGCGGGGCGACACGGGCAACCGGGGACTCCTCGGCAGGGGGCGACGGGATCAGCCTAGGCCGCGGCGCAGGTCACATCAGCCGCGGCCTCGGTCGTCGACCTCGGCTGCCTCCCGCGCCCGCTGCGCCACGAGCTCGGCGACGGTCATCCGGCGCGGAGCCTCGGGAGCGGGCTCCGCAGTTCCCCGCCCCCGCCGCCGTCCCCGGCCGTCCGCAGGGGCCGAGACGCGACGGGGTGCGGCCCGACCCGCGGTCGGCGGGCCGTCGACCCGGTCCCCGCCGGACGGGGGTCCGACGGGGGTCCGGCCGGGATCGACGGACGACCGGCCGGTGGCCCCGTCCACTGTGACCGCCGACACTCCGGCGGCCGCGGATCCCTCGGCGGAGTCCGCCTCGGCGGCAGGGGTACCCCTGGACGACGTGCCGGTCGGGGGGGCGGCAGCGGAGCGAGCCGGCCGGGTTCGGCGCGACCACGATTGTGCCCGCCTGCCACCGCCGCCCGCCTCACTGAGCGCCCCTGGCCGGCCGAGCTCCGGGCCGGCCGTGTCCGGGCCGCCCGGCCCGGCGCCCACCCGCTCGGCGCCCACCCGCTCGGCGCCGCCCAGCCCAGCGCCCACCCGCTCAACGCCGTGCGACACGATGCCCGCCGGCTCGCCACCCTCGGCCGCGGCACCGCTCGGCCCCCGGTCGCCCCGGGACGTCGTTCCGGCCATCGGCCGCAAGCTCAACGTCGTGACCGCCGCCGGCCCACCGACCAGCACCAGGACGGCGACGAACAGCAGCCCGGCCGGCAGCCGGACCGGATCGTACGGGCCGGCGGCGAGCCGTCCACCGGCGAGGACGGCGAGCCCCGCCACGGCCACCGCGGCGAGCCCGACCGCGGCGGCGACCGCCGGCAGCCGTCCCGCCGCCGGCCCGCGGCGGCAGACCAGACCGGTGAGCACCCCGACCCCGACCGGAGCGAGGAGCACGAGCAGCGCCCAGGCCGGCGGCGACGACGCCGGGACGGCGGCCAGCAGCGGGAAGCTCGACGGCTCGCCTCCAGTGGCTCCGAACGGGGACGCCGTGGCCGTTCCGACCGCAACTCCCGGGCCCAGCGCCCAGCTCAGGGCCGCGATCAGAGCGTTGGGGAGGTAAGCCACCGCCAGCAGAGTGAGGCCGAGACCAGCGCCGAGGTCGGGCGCAAGGTCGCGGTAGCCGGCGGCCACCTGCGGCGCGCGGAGCGCGAGGGCGGCGAGCAGAGCCAACGCCCCGACCGCGGCGAGGCCCGCGAGCGCCACCGCGGCCCCCCGTGCGGCGACCGCCGCCCACGGCGGGACGCGCCATTCCGGCGGCAGCCCGCACGCCCTCGTCACCCCGAAGGCCGCGGCGACCCCGGCCACCGACCCACCACCGACCATCGCCGCCCACGGCACCGCCGACACCTCGGCGGCCCGCGGAAGCAGCGCGCTCCCGAGAACCGCGGCGGCGGCATGCGCACCGGCGACGCTCGCCAGCACGGCCCCCGCGTCGAGCCGGAAGCGACCCCCGAGTCGGCGAACCGACCACCGCGACCCGGCTCCGGCGACGGCGAGCACCACTGCCGGCGGCAGCAACGGCAGCACGCTCAGCGGCTGGCCCGCCACCTCCAGCGGGATCAGGTG